>DATNBK010000074.1:0-29432 GCA_035571995.1 Rhodanobacter sp. | reverse complement strand
AACTGGTGGCGGCTGCCGTAGACCCGCATTGGGTTCTCGCCGCAGGCCATCTTCAGGCCGTACGGCGCGTCCGGGAACTTCATCGCCTGCACGGTGGTGGCCGGCACGTTCTTCAGCACCACGCCGCGGCCACCGATCAGGTTGCCCGAGCCCGGCAGGATCTCCAGCGTGGTCACACCACCGGCACGGGCGGTGTTGAAGCCAGGGTCCTGCGGCCAGACCGAATGCTCGGCCATCACCTGCGAAGTGTTGGGGTTCGTCATCTCGTTGCCATTGCCGGTGGCCTCCACCGCAGGTGACGGATAGACGCCGAGGTGCGAGTGCACATCGATCAGGCCGGGGGTGACGTACTTGCCCTTGGCATCGATGACCGTCGCCCCGGCCGGCGCAGCAACCTGCTTGCCGATCGCGGCAATCTTGCCGTCGCGCAGCAGCACCGCGCCGTCGTCGATGCGCTCACCGGTGCCGGTGTAGATCGTCGCGTGTTCGATCAGCGTGGTCTGCCCAGGCAGCGGCTGGTAGGTGGACGGGAAGGCGTCCGCCGGGAATTCAGTCGGTGTCACCGCAGCGTAGGCGGCAAACGCCGCAGACCCTGCCAGCACCAGCGCGAGCGTCGTCGCGCGCAAATATGACGTCTTCATCTTCGCCCCTTTCTGCCCATTGCCCCAACATCCCCAGATCGGCAGCGTGCGGTTGTTGACACCGCAATCTGCCAACACACCCAGACCTTACATCGAAGGCGGCGTAAAGTCGCGCCCGGCCTGTCGACCGGCCACAGGCCGCGCGCGGCCGGCCAGCGCGCAAGCAGGCGCCTCACTCCACCTCGTCCGAACCCTCGTTGACGCCCTCGAACAGGAAGGTGGACAGATAGCGCTCACCCGTGTCCGGCAGCATCGCCAGCAGCACCGAGCCGGTGGGTGCGGTCTGGGCGACCTGCAATGCCGCGGCCAGGGTAGCGCCGGATGAGATGCCGGCGAAGATGCCTTCCTGCTGCGCCAGTGCGCGCGAGGTGTCGCGGGCCACGGTGTCATCCACGGTGACCAGCTGGTCGACTACGTCGGCATTGAGCACGGCGGGCACGAAGTCCGGGGTCCAGCCCTGGATCTTGTGCGAGGCCCATTCCTTGCCAGCCAGCAACGCCGCGACCGCGGGTTCGGCGCCAATCACCTTGACTTCCGGCCGCGCCACCTTGAGCACCTCGCCTACCCCGGTGAGCGTACCGCCGGTGCCCCAGCCGGTGACGAAGTAGTCCAGCCGACGGCCAGCAAAGTCGCGCAGGATTTCCGGCGCGGTGGTTTGCCGGTGATACGCCGGGTTGGCCGGGTTCTCGAACTGGTTGGTGTAAAACCAGCCATGCTTGTCGGCCAGCTCGCGCGCCTTCACCACCATGCCGGTACCGCGTGCGGCCGCCGGGGTGAGCAGCACCTTGCCGCCATAGGCGCGGATCAGCTTGCGCCGCTCGACGGAGAAGGTCTCGGCCATTACGGCCACGAACGGATAGCCGCGCGCCGCGCAGATCGCGGCCAAGGCCACGCCGGTGTTGCCGGAGGTGGCCTCGATCACTGTCTGGCCGGGTTTCAGCACCCCGCGCTGCTCGGCATCGAGGATGATGGCGAGCGCGAGCCGATCCTTGACCGAGCCAGCTGGATTGAACGCCTCCACCTTGACGTACAGCTGGACGTGGGCCGGGCCCATGCGATCCAGGCGGATGATCGGCGTATTGCCGATGGTGTCGAGCATGCTGTCGTGAATCATGAGTCTCTCCCAGGCAAAAGAGCGGCCCCTGCGCACCGGATCATGCACCGGGCGCGGCTTCTTGTCGCGTTGAAATATGCGGCTCCCCGGTACAATGCGCACATGAGCAAATCCGCAGCTTGCCCCATCGAAGTCCATGGCTCCGCCAGGCACCTGCTGGGAATGTCTCCGACACAGTTCCTGCGCGACTACTGGCAGAAGCGGCCACTGCTGGTGCGTCAGGCCTTTGCCGGCTTCAAACCACCCGTGCAGCCGGACGACCTGGCCGGCCTGGCGTGCGAGGATGGTGTGCTGGCGAGGCTGATCACCCACGACGAGAAGCGCGCGCGGTGGCAGGTGCGGACCGGCCCATTGGGTGAGGACGATTTCGCCAGGACGGGCAACGCCAACTGGACCCTGCTGGTGCAGGACGTCGACAAATGGGATGCGGACGTCGCCCGGCTCCTGCGGCACTTCAGCTTCCTGCCCACCTGGCGCGTCGACGACATCATGGTGTCCTATGCCGAGGATGGTGGCGGCGTCGGCGCGCACATCGACCAGTACGACGTCTTCCTGATCCAGGGCCTGGGCGAACGGCACTGGGCGATCAGCACCGACCCCACGGCACCGCGGGATTTCCGTCCCGACGTGGAATTGAAGCAACTGGTGCAGTTCACGCCCACGCATGAGTGGCTGCTCGGCCCCGGCGACCTGCTGTACCTGCCGCCGGGCGTGCCGCACGATGGCATTGCCGTCGGTGCGCAATGCATGACCTTGTCCGTCGGCATGCGCGCGCCTTCCGCTGCGGAGCTGACCGGGGACCTGGCCGACTACCTCGCCGAGCGCTTGCCCGACGACCGGCGCTATGCCGATCCCGATCTCTCCCCCGCCACGCGCAGCGGCGAGATCGATCGCGCCACGCTCCGCCGCTTGCGCCAGTCCTTGCCGTTCGCGGCGGCGTTCGACGACGCGATGCTGCTGGACTGGTTCGGTCGCTTCATCACCCGCTACCGAAACGCCCAGGTGGTCGCCGCGCCAGCCAGGCCGCTGTCGACTGCCGCGCTGGCTGCGAAGCTCGTCCCGGGGACGACGCTCCTGCGCCATCCCTGGACTCGCCTGGCCTGGAGCCACAGCGGCTCGGCCTACATGCTGTACGCGAGTGGCGAGGCTTATCCGGCCCCGGCAAAACTGGCCCAGGCGCTTTGCGCGCAGTCCAGCCTCGTGTTGTCCGCCCGGCCTGATGCTGCCAGCACCGAGCTGTTGCGGACGCTGCTCAATGCCGGCCACCTCAGCCTGCAGCGCCCGCGCAGATGAGGCTGCAGGAGTTCCACCTGGAACTCTTCGAGCGGCCGGGCGCCGCCCAGCAAGCCGAGCTGCGCGAGCTCTGGTCCGAAACGCTGGCGATGACCGGCCCACCGGCCGACGCCGATATCCGGGCGGACCTCGAAGCCGCGAACTGGTGGGCTCTCGCCCGCGATCCAGGAGGCCAGGTCCTGGGTTGCGGCAGCCTCGCCGACGGGCCCCGGATCGGCTGCCTTGCCGTGCGCGAGGCGGCACGCGGCCAGGGGGTCGGTACCGCCATCCTGCGTGAACTCATCGCCAGGGCGCGGGCGCTCGGCTTGACTGCACTCAGTGCGGACGTACCCACCGCAGCCATGGGATTTTTTGCCAATGCCGGGTTCATCGCCAGGGCCGATAGGGCCGATGACGGCGCCAGCGTGCGTTGCACCCTGTCCGTGCCCAGCATGGCGCCGGCCGCCGGCGAACAGCCGCCACTGCGCGATATCGGCGCCCTGCCTGCCGGCAGCCAGGCGGAGGTGGCCGCCGCACGCCTGCAACTTCTCAGCGACACGCGCCACCAACTGCTGGCCTACGTCCCGAGCTTGCATGCCGGCATCTTCGCCACGCCAGCCGAGCTCGAGCAACTGCGCCGCATTGCCTGCTCGGGACGCGCAGCCAGCATCCGCATCCTGCTTCACGACCCCGCCGCGGCAGTCGCCATCGACCATCCGCTGCTGCCGCTCGCGCAACGCCTGACCAGCGCCTTCCAATTCCGCACGCCGACCGATCCGGTCGATCTCGCCTACACCAGCGCCTACCTGTTGACGGACACCGGCGGCTACCTGTTCCTCCCCGACGCCAGCCGTCCGGCAGGCCGCGCGGCGCGCACCCAGCGGAGCGCCCAGGTCCCGCTGCGCCAGCACTTTGGCGCGGGCTGGGAACGTGCCGAACGCGCCACGATCCTGAACGCTCTTGATCTGTAGGTAGCGGTGGAAAATCCGCCTTCCCATGCCCTTCGAGCGCAAACCCGCATATCACCGTGCTTTTCGCGCCGTGGAGGGCCTGCTGACGTAAAACGCCAGGTGCCCACCAGGTTGCCGCGTCGCAGCAGACGAAGGCTATAATTGCGGGCACCAATCCGGCATCCGCCTGCCACTCGGCATTTCCTGCCGACACGGCACCGCGGGCCCTGCAATCGCCGGACAGCTGCAAGCTTTCCTTCCCTGCCGGTGGCGACGTGAGCATCAATTCAACCCGTGAGTTTGCCGAATCTTCCGCCCTGGCTGGCGGCAATGCCGACTACGTAGAGGCCTTGTACAACGCCTGGCTGACCGACCCTTCCGCCGTGTCGGCGCAATGGGGCGGCTACTTCGATTCTTTCCAGGGTCGCCAGCACGGGGACATTGCCCCCGACGCGGCCATTGCCCGCATCGAGGCTGCCCAGCAACAGCGTGGCCAGCATGCTGCCGCTCCGGTCAGCGACGAACACGCGCGCAAGCAGGCTGGCGTGCTGCGCCTGCTCACCGCCTACCGCTCGCGCGGCCACCTGGCAGCCAATCTCGACCCCTTGAACCTCGCCGAGAAGATGCCGGCGCCGGACCTCGGCCTCGCCTTCCATGGATTGAGCGACGCCGACCTCGATACCGAGTTCGACACCGGCAACTATGCCGGCAACGGCCAGCGCATGAAGTTGCGCGACCTGGTCGAGCGGCTCAAGAAAACCTACACCGGCACCATTGGCGCCGAGTTCATGCACATCAGCAACCACGAGCAACGCAACTGGATCTACAGCCGGCTGGAAAAGGCCGCCGGCGACAGTGGGCTGGACCAGGCCGGCAAGCAGCGCGTGCTCGATGGCCTCACCGCAGCCGAGGGGCTGGAACGCTACCTGCACACCAAGTACGTGGGCCAGAAGCGATTCTCCCTGGAAGGCGGCGACAGCCTGATCCCGATGCTCGACGACGTCGTGCGCAGCGCGGGCGACCAGGGCATCCGCGAAGTCGTCATCGGCATGGCCCACCGCGGCAGGCTGAACGTGCTGGTGAACATCCTGGGCAAGCCGCCAAAGACCCTGTTCGATGAGTTCGAGGGGAAGTTCGAGCATCCGGAAGACCCCGCGCACACGGGCGACGTGAAGTACCACCTGGGCTTTTCCACGGACGTCAAGACGCCCAAAGGCGGCGTGCACGTGGCGTTGGCATTCAACCCCTCGCATCTCGAAATCGTCAACGCAGTCGTGGCGGGCTCGGTGCATGCGCGCCAGGTGCGCCGGCGCGACAGCGGGCACAAGCAGTCCATGGCCGTGTTCATCCACGGCGACGCCGCGTTTGCCGGCCAGGGCGTGAACATGGAGTTGCTCAACATGTCGCAGGCGCGCGGCTTCCGCATCGGCGGCGCATTGCACATCGTGATCAACAACCAGGTCGGCTTCACCACGTCCAATCCGCAGGACGCGCGCTCGACATTGTATTGCACCGACCTGGCGAAGATGGTCAACGCGCCGGTGTTGCACGTCAACGGCGACGATCCCGAAGCGGTGATCGAAGTGACCCGCCTGGCCTACGACTTCCGCGAGCAGTTCGAACGCGATGTGGTGGTCGACCTGGTGTGCTATCGCCGCCTGGGCCACAACGAGGCCGACGAGCCCGCGGCGACCCAGCCGATAATGTACAAGATCATCCGCAGCCGTCCGACCACCCGCGACCTCTACCAGCAGCAACTGGTCAAGCAGGGCCTGCTTGCCGATGGCGAGGCGCAAAAGCAGTTCGATGCCTACCGGGCGAGGCTCGAGGCCGGCAAGCCGATGACCGACATCGACCCGAAGCCAAACCGCGAGGGCCGCGTGGATTGGGCGCAGTTCACCGCCGGCAAGCTGTCCACGGACGTGGACACGCGCGTGGCCCCCGACAAGCTCAAGACGCTGGGCACGAAGCTGATCGCCATCCCGGACGACCTCAAGCCCCACTCGCGCGTGGCCAAGATCTACGCGGACCGGGCCAAGATGCTGGCCGGCGAGGCGCCTGCCGACTGGGGCTACGCGGAAAATCTCGCTTACGCGACCCTGGTGGACGGTGGCCACGACCTGCGCCTGGTGGGACAGGACTCCGCCCGCGGCACGTTTTTCCATCGCCATGCCGTGCTGCATGACCAGAACGACGGGCATACCTACCTGCCCCTGGCGACCATCCGCAAGGGCGCGGACGTCGAGGTGATCGACTCGCTGCTGAGCGAGAACGCGGTGATGGCGTTTGAATACGGACACTCGACGACCGACCCCTACACGCTGCACATCTGGGAGGCCCAGTTCGGCGACTTTGCGAACGGCGCCCAGGTCGTCATCGACCAGTTCGTCACCTCCGGCGAGGCAAAGTGGAACCGCTATTGCGGCCTGGTATTGCTGCTGCCGCACGGTTACGAGGGACAAGGCCCGGAGCACTCCTCGGCGCGCCTGGAACGCTACCTGCAGATGTGCGCGATGGAGAACATGTCGGTCTGCGTGCCGACCACGCCAGCACAGTATTTCCACATGATCCGCCGGCAGATGCTGCGCAAGGTGCGCAAGCCGCTCATCGTCATGTCGCCGAAATCGCTGCTGCGCCACAAGCACGCGGTGTCCACGCTGGACGAGCTGGCCAACGGCCGCTTCCAGCTCGTGATTGGCGAAGCGCGCAAGCTCGCGGCGAAGAAGGTCAAGCGCGTCGTGCTGTGTTCGGGCAAGGTGTACTACGACTTGCTGGAGCATGCGGACAAGGACAAGCTGGCCGACGTCGCGATCGTGCGCGTCGAACAGCTCTACCCTTTCCCGCGCGACGAGGTCAGCGCGGAGCTGGCGAAATACCCCGCCGCCACGGATGTGGTGTGGTGCCAGGAAGAACCCATGAACCAGGGTGCCTGGTTCCAGATCCGCCACCACCTGCAGGCCTGCATTGGCGAGCAGCACCACCTGAGCTATGCCGGGCGCGTGCGTTCGCCGGCACCGGCCACGGGCCACTTGAAAGAGCACACTGTGGAGCAGGCCGCGCTGGTCGAGCAGGCCCTGGTCGGCGCAACCGAAACCGAATCAGCCCCGGAATGATCCCGTCCCATGCCCTGGCCAGCAATGGCCGCCGTTCGCCACTCGCGTCCAGGAACGGACGCACCACCTGAAGAGCCGCCTATGTCCACCGAAGTCAAAGTTCCCGTCCTCCCCGAGTCCGTGTCCGATGCCACCATCGCCGGCTGGCACAAGAAGGTGGGCGATGCCGTCAAGCGCGACGAGAACCTGGTGGACCTGGAAACCGACAAGGTCGTGCTCGAAGTGCCCTCGCCCGTCGACGGCGTGCTGAAATCCATCGCGCACGAGGTCGGTGACGTCGTCAACGGTGAACAGGTCATCGCTACCATCGAGGAAGGCGCCACGGCCGCTACGCCGGCAAAGCCCCAGCCCAAGGCCGACAAGGCCGAACCGGCCGCGCCAACCAGTGCCCCGGCAGCCGCGCCGGCCGCGGCCAGCACGAACCAACCTGAGCTGTCGCCCGCCGGCCGCCGTGTAGCCACCGAAGAGCACATCGACGCGTCCAAGGTCAGCGGCACCGGCCGCGATGGCCGCGTGACCAAGGAAGACCTCGTCAATTACAGCAAGGGCGGCAACGCGCCTGCTGCCGCGCCGACGCCCAGCGCCCCCGCTGCCAGGCCCACCCCGGGCTCGCGTCCCGAAGAGCGCGTGCCGATGACGCGCATGCGCGCGCGCATCGCCGAGCGCCTGATGCAGTCCAAGAACTCGATCGCCATGCTGACCTCGTTCAACGAGGTCAACCTCAGCGAAGTCGTGAAGATGCGCAAGTCGCTGGGTGAGGCCTTCCAGAAGCAGCACGGTATCAAGCTCGGCTTCATGAGTTTCTTCGTCAAGGCTGCGGCCGAGGCGCTGAAGCGCTACCCATTCGTCAACGCCTCCGTGGACGGCAACGACGTGATCTACCACGGCTACCAGGACATTTCCATCGCGGTGGCCACGGAGCGGGGCCTGGTCACGCCGGTGCTGCGCGACGTGCAGGACATGAGTTTCGCCGAGGTCGAGCAAGGCATTGCCGACTACGCCACCAAGGCGCGGTCGAACAAGCTGTCACTGGATGACCTGCAGGGCGGCACGTTCACGATCACCAACGGCGGCACGTTTGGTTCGCTGCTGTCCACCCCAATCGTCAACCCGCCGCAGAGCGCCATCCTCGGCATGCACACGATCAAGGAGCGCGCAATCGTCGAGAACGGCCAGGTCATCGCCGCGCCGATGATGTACATCGCGCTGTCCTACGACCACCGCATCATCGACGGCAAGGACGCGGTGCTGTTCCTGGTCGACATCAAGAACCAGTTGGAAAACCCGCAGCGCATGCTGCTGGGGCTGTAACGCCTTGAGTTCCTCTCCCACCGGCGACCGAATGAAGTCCACGTGGGAGAGGGGTTGTGCTGGGGATCGCTGATACCACAACGCCCCTCGCCACCCACACCCTCATCCGGCGCTTCGCGCCACCTTCTCCCGGTGGGAGAAGGAACGAGCAAAGAGGAAAATCATGAGCGACAAATTCGATGTCATCGTCATTGGCGCCGGGCCGGCCGGCTATGTCGCCGCGATCCGCGCCGCTCAACTGGGATTGAAGGTCGCCTGCGTGGATGCGTTCGCCGGCAAGGACGGCAAGCAGGCGCTCGGCGGCACCTGCCTCAACGTGGGCTGCATCCCGTCCAAGGCGCTGCTCGACTCCTCGCGCCAGTTCTACAACCTCACGCACAATTTCGATGCGCACGGCATCAGCGCGGACAACGCGAAGATCGATGTCCCGACCTTCATCGCGCGCAAGGACAGGATCGTCAAGCAGTTCACCGGCGGCGTGGCGCAATTGTTCAAGGCGAACAAGGTCATGCCACTCTTCGGCAAGGGCAAGCTGCTCAAGGGCAACCAGGTGGAAGTCACCGGCGCCGATGGCAGCAGGCAGACGCTCAGTGCGGCAAACGTGATCCTCGCGCCCGGCTCGGTGCCGATCGAGCTGCCCTTCGCGAAATTCGACGGCAAGGCGATCGTCGACAACGCCGGCGCGCTGGACTTCGATGCGGTGCCGAAGCGCCTGGCCATCATTGGCGCCGGCGTGATCGGGCTGGAGCTGGGCAGCGTCTGGAAGCGCCTGGGCAGCGAGGTCACCATCATCGAAGCGCTGCCGGACTTCCTCGGTACGGCCGACGCGGATATCGCCAAGGTCGCCGCGCGCGAATTCAAGAAGCAGGGCCTGGACATCAAGCTCGGCGCCAAGCTCGGCAAGGCCGAGGTGAAGAAGGATGGCGTGCACCTCGCCTACACCGACAAGGCTGGGGAGCAGACGCTCGTCGTCGACAAGTTGCTCGTCGCGGTCGGTCGGCGCGCGTACACCGACGGCCTGCTGGGGGACGATACCGGCGTGCAGCTGGACGAACGTCGCCGCATCGTGGTCGACGAGCACAACCATACCGGCGTCGACGGGGTCTGGGCAATCGGCGATGCCGTGCGCGGTCCGATGCTGGCCCACAAGGGCTCGGAAGAAGGCGTCGCCGTGGCCGAATGGATCGCCGGCAAGGCCGGCCACGTCAACCTCGACACGATCCCGTACGTGATCTACACCGAACCGGAAATCGCCTGGGTCGGCAAGACCGAGCAGCAACTCAAGGACGAGGGCGTGCCGTACAAGGTCGGCAGCTTCCCCTTCGTCGCCAACGGTCGTGCCGTGGCGATGAATGAAGGCGTGGGCCAGGTCAAGATGATCGCGCACGCGGATACCGATCGCATCCTCGGCGTGCACATGGTCGGTCCCGGCGTGTCCGAGTTGATCTCCGAGTGCGTCGTCGCGATGGAATTCAAGGGCGCGTCCGAGGACCTTGCGCGCATCGTCCACGCGCATCCGACCCTGTCCGAGGTCGTGCATGAGGCGGCCTTGTCGGTCGACAAGCGGGCGATCCACAAAGGCAATTGAGCGCAGGATGCGCTCATCCCGTGCAGGCCATGGAGGGCCGCTGACACGGGATCCAGGACCAAGCATGCGTTCATCCCGTGCAGCACATGGATGTGCGTTGACACGGAATACAGATTGAAGTCGCCATTCGACCCTGGCCGGCTCCTGCCAAGACGTTGGTCGGAGCCCACCCGCGACCGTAGGGAGTCCCTTGTGGGCGGGCGACGATTCGGCTCCAGTCCAGGCCTGGTCAAATCGCATCACCCTGGGCGGGCTCCCGTACCCCCCAACTGCCGCCCCCAATCCCAAGTTCCTGCCATCCGATCCGTCCATGCCCCAGCCATCAGCCATCTGTGTCTATTGCGGCGCCAACAGTGGCAGCCGCCCCGAGTACGCCGACCTGGCGCGGGCGTTCGGCACCGAGCTTGCCCGGCGCGGCATCAGCCTGGTCTACGGCGGCGGCAAGGTAGGCCTGATGGGCGTGCTGGCCGATGCCGCCCTGGCCGGCGGCGGCAAGGTGATCGGCGTGATTCCGCGGCAACTGGTGGAACACGAGCGCGCGCACGCCAAGGTCAGCGAAATGTATATCGTGGAGACCATGCACCAGCGCAAGACGCGCATGTCCGAATTGGCCGATGCCTATGTTGCACTGCCCGGCGGTTTCGGGACCATGGATGAAATCTTCGAGATGATGACCTGGGCACAGCTCGACTTGCACCAGCATCCCTGCGCGTTCCTGGAGACGCGTGATTACTACCGGGCCTTGCGGGACATGCTCGACCACATGGCGGACGAGGATTTCCTGAGCCGCGACCAGCGCAACAGCGTATGGTTCGGGGACTCCATCCCGGCATTGTTCGCGTGGTTCGAGCGCTACGACGCCAGCGGCGTCACCCGGCTCAAGTCCCGGCAACCCATCCAGCCCTGATCGAGGCAAGCCATGGCCCAGGCATTCCGCGCCTTTCGCATACGCCAGGAACAAGGCCAGCACCGCGCCGGCATCGAGGTCATGCAGGTGGGCGAGCTCTCGCCCGGCGAGGTGCTGGTCAAGGTGGCCTACTCCTCGCTCAACTACAAGGACGCACTGGCCGGTACAGGCTCGGGGCGCATCCTGCGGCACTTCCCCTTGAATGGAGGCATCGACGTGGCCGGCCACGTGGTCGACTCCAGCGATCCGCGCTTCCCTCCCGGGAGCGCCGTGCTGTGCACCGGCAGTGGGCTGTCCGAAACGCGCGATGGCGGCCTGGCCGAATACGCCCGCCTGGCGGCCGACAGCACCATCGCCCTGCCGGCCGGGCTCAGCCTGCGTGAAAGCATGATGCTGGGCACCGCGGGCTTCACCGCGGCGCTCGCCCTGCTGCGCATGCAGGACAACGGGCAAACCCCGGCGCTGGGCCCGATCGCGGTGACCGGCGCCAGCGGCGGCGTCGGCGCGTTGGCCGTCAACCTGTTCAGCGGCGCCGGCTACGCCGTGCACGCGATCAGCGGCAAGCGCGAGCACTTTGATTGGCTGCGCCAACTCGGCGCCAGCGAGTGCCTCGATCGGGACAAGCTCGACTTCAGCGGCAAGGCCCTGGATTCGGCGCGCTTCGGCGGCGCGTTGGATGCCGTGGGCGGAGCCACGCTCGCCGGCCTGTTGCCGCTGATTGCACCCACCGGCAACGTGGCGCTGTGCGGCAACGCCGGCGGCGCCGCGTTCAGCAGCACGGTCATGCCGTTCATCATCCGCGCGGTCAGCCTGCTCGGGATAGGCTCGGCGCTCACCCCGCGACCGGTGCGCGAACGCATCTGGCAACACCTGGCCAGCGACTGGAAACCGCGGGACCTGGCGCAAATCACCCGGCGCGAGGTGGCGCTGGACGAGTTGCCGCGCGAATTCGCGCGCATGCTCGATGGCCAGTCACTGGGCCGCACCCTGGTCCGCATCGGTTCCGATTGATGGCGGCGCTTGGAAAGTCTCGGGTGGAGACCCTAGAATCGAACACTCTGCCAGCACCGGACCGCCCATGGCACGTATCCTGATCGTCGACGATTCGCCGTCCCAATTGCTCGGCATCAAGCGCATCGTGGAAAAGCTCGGCCACGAGGCACTGGGTGCAGATGACGGCGCCGCGGGCGTGGAGCTCGCCAAGCGGGAGAAACCGGACCTGATCCTGATGGACGTGGTCATGCCCAACCTGAACGGGTTCCAGGCGACGCGCACGATCAGCCGGGATCCGGAAACGGCACACATCCCCATCGTGATGGTGACCACCAAGGACCAGGAGACCGACAAGGTCTGGGGCATGCGGCAAGGTGCCAAGGCCTACGTGACCAAGCCGATCAAGGAGGAGGATCTGGCGCGGACGCTGCAGGAATTCCTGCCGGGCTGAAGTTGTCCGTCACGGCGCATCAAGCCCTGCCCAGTGCCTGCCGGAAGCGGCAGCGAGGTTTCAACCCCGGGGATGGAAATCCTCGAACTGTGCCTGCAGTGCCTCGTAGGCGCTGCGTTGCGCCTTGGTCTCGGCTGCGGGCGCGCGTATCGACAACTCCACCAACTGGTCGCCCGGCGGCGTCCCCGGCATGCCACGCCCTTTGAGGCGCAATTTGCGCCCTGACTGCGAACCCGGCGGGATGCGCATGTCCACGGCCCCACCCAACGTGGGCACCGCAATGCTCGCGCCCAGCGCCGCTTCCCACGGTGCAATCGGCAACACGTACACCACGTTGCGGCCGTCCAGATGGAAGCGCGGATCGTCGCGCAGCTCGACTTCAAGCAGCAAATCCCCGGCCGGCGCGCCCGGCGTGCCGGCCTGCCCCTGCCCAGCCAGCCGGATGACCTGGCCGGACTGGATTCCGGCCGGAATCTTCACCTCGAGCACGCGCTCCTTGCCGCTGGCATCCTGCAATGCCAGCCGCGTGCGGCCGCCCGCGAATGCGGTCTGCAGGTCGATCTGCACCCGAGCCTGCACGTCGCGCCCGCGTCGCGCCCGCGGTTGCCGATGCGCGCCACCGGCAGCGCGATGGCCAAACAGGCTTTCGAAGAAATCGCTGAAATCCCCCTCGCCACCCTCGCCGAAACCCTGGGACTGCTGCTGCCAGCCGGGCGGCGGACGGAACTGTTCGCCCGAGCGATAGCCGCCGGCCCGCAACTGGTCGTAGGAGCGCCGCTTTTCGGTGTCGCGCAGTACTTCGTTGGCCTCGTTGACGGCCTTGAATTTCTCCTCGGCGCCCGCGTCCTTGTTGCGGTCGGGGTGGTATTTGCGCGCCAGCTTGCGATACGCCGCCTTGATCTCGGCTTCGCTGGCATCCGGCTTGACGCCCAGGATCTCGTAATAGTCTTTGAATTCCACAGGCACTCCGTTCCGCCTGCCGCGCAGTACTCAGCCACGCGCCGTGATGGACTCGCGTCCACCACGGCGCCCGGCCTCACAAGCTTACCCCCGCACCACGCGGGACTCAGTCGGCTGCATTGATGGTAATGCGGCGCGGCGTGGTTTCCGGCTTCTTGGGGATGGAAATTTCCAGCACCCCGTATTTGCCGTGGGCACTGATATGTTCGGCATCCGCGCTGTCAGGCAGCGAGAAGCGCCGATGGAAAGTACCGTACACGCGCTCCTGCCGCGTCAACTTGTTGCCAGCGGTATCGTCCACCGCCTTGCGCTCACCCTTGATGGTAAGGATGCTCTTGTCCATGCTGACCTCGATCGTCGCCGGATCGACGCCGGGGACATCGACCAGAATCACGAAGCGCTTGTCCTCTTCGCGGATATCCACCCGCGGCGCCCACTGGCTGGTTTCCACCGTGGACTGGTCGCTGTCGCCCACACCGAAGAAACGACCGAAGGCTTCACGGAAAGCGTCGTTGGAGCCAAGATTCTGGTTCCACATGGATTGACGACTCGGATTCATATGCTGTCTCCCAATGGTTTGCGGTGCCATCACCGCCTAGGCCAGAGATAGGTGCTGCAGCAATGAAATCAAGCCAACGGGGGCCACGCCGGGGACGCCCCGCCCCGGGCGTGGCCAAACCTGGCGGATGGGCTGCTTTGGCCGGCCCGGCAACGATGCCGGGTCAGCCTTGGACTCGCCAGTAACCCTCCGGTATCACGACTGCGGTTGATCCGGCTGGACCCCATCACCGGCGTCCGTGCCTGGCGGGACTTCCGCGCCTTCGACCGCATCATCGTCGCCATCGGCGGCGTCGTTGCCGTTTTCCGCGTCCAGGCGCATCACGCTGACGAGCTTCTCGTCTTCCGGCAGCCTGATCAGGGTGACCCCCTGGGTATTGCGCCCCAAGAGGGACACCTCACCCGCGCGCGTACGCACCAAGGTGCCGTGGTCGGAAATCAACATCAGCTCGTGCGCACCGGTAACCTGAACGGCGCCGATCAAGGCGCCATTGCGCTCGGAGCACTGGATGCCGATGACGCCCTGGGTACCACGCCCCTTCTTGGTGAACTCCGCCAATTGGGTGCGCTTGCCGTAACCGCGTTCCGTGGCGGTGAGGATGTCACCTTCGGCCGCCACGACCAAGGACACCACGTGGGCGCCCTGGGTCAGGCGCATGCCGCGCACGCCGGCCGCGGTGCGCCCCATGGCGCGCACCGTGTTCTCGTCGAAGCGGTTGACCTTGCCGTTGGAGGCGAACAACAGCACGTCGCTGTTGCCATCGGTCAGGGCGACGTCGATCAAGGCATCATCGTCATGCAGCTTGATCGCCAGTTTGCCCCGCTGCAGCTGGTAGGCAAATTCAGCCAGCGGCGTCTTCTTGACCGTGCCGTTGCGCGTGGAGAAGAACACGAAGCGCTCGCCGTCATAGTCACGGATCGGCAGCACCGCCTGCACCCGTTCGTCCGCAGCCAGCGGCAGCAGGTTGATGATCGGCTTGCCGCGCGCGCCCGGGCCTGCTTCCGGAATCTCGTGCACCTTCTGCCAGTACACGCGTCCGGCGCTGGTGAAGGTCAGCAAGGTATCGTGCGTATTGACCACCCAAAGCTGGGCCACCACGTCCTCGTCCTTCAAGGCCGAGGCGGAGCGTCCCTTGCCGCCGCGCCGCTGCGACCGGTACAGGCTGGCGGCCTGGCGCTTGATGTAGCCCGTGTGGGACAAGGTCACCACCATGTCCTCGGCGGCAATC
This sequence comes from Rhodanobacter sp., assembly GCA_035571995.1. Classification (GTDB taxonomy): domain Bacteria; phylum Pseudomonadota; class Gammaproteobacteria; order Xanthomonadales; family Rhodanobacteraceae; genus Rhodanobacter. Next base: position 14,345 of record DATNBK010000074.1, on the reverse strand, counting down.
AGGTCGAGCACATTGAGATCTTCCTTGGAAGGCTGGATCTCGGTGCGCCGGACGTCGCCAAATTCCGCCTTGACCGTCTCCAGCTCGCCGCGGATCACGGCCAGCAGGCGGTCCGGATTCTGCAGGATCTCGATCAGGCCGCGGATGGTGTCCAGGACCTGCCGATATTCGTCGGCGAGCTTTTCCTGTTCCAGGCCGGTGAGGCGCTGCAGGCGCATCGCCAGGATTTCCTGCGCCTGGGCGTCGGACAACTGGTAGCCGTCGTCTTTCAGTCCATCGCGCGGGTCCATATCCTCGGGCCGCGACGCATCGGCGCCGGCGGTCGACAGCAGGCTGCGCACCATGCCCGCTTCCCAACGTCGCGCCAGCATGCGCTCACGCGCTTCCACCGGGGTCGGCGAGGTCTTGATCAACTCGATCATCTCATCGATGTTGGCCAAGGCGACGGTGAGGCCTTCGAGGATGTGGGCGCGGGCGCGAGCCTTGCGCAGGTCGAAGATGGTCCGCCGTGTCACCACCTCGCGGCGATGGCGGATGAAGGCCTCGAGTATGGCCTTCAGGCCGAACAGGCGCGGCTGGCCGTCCGCCAGCGCCACCATGTTGATGCCGAAGGTCACCTGCATCTGCGTCTGCAGGAACAGGTTGTTCAACACGACCTCGCCAACGGCGTCACGACGCACCTCGATGACGATGCGCATGCCGTCCTTGTCGGATTCGTCACGCAATTCGCTGATGCCTTCGAGGCGCTTTTCCTTCACCAGCTCGGCGATCTTCTCGATCAACCGGGCCTTGTTCACCTGATACGGAATCTCGTGGACGATGATGACCTCACGGCCGTTCTTCTCGGTCTGCACCTCGGCCCGCGAGCGAATGAGGATGCGCCCGCGCCCAGTGCGATACGCCTCGACGATGCCGGATGCGCCGTTGATGATGCCGTAGGTCGGGAAATCCGGACCGGGGACGTAGCGCATCAACTCCTCGATGCCGAGGGCGGGCTGGTCGATGAGCGCGATCGTGGCGGCAACCACCTCGGTCAGGTTGTGCGGCGGAATGTTCGTGGCCATGCCCACCGCGATGCCGGCAGAGCCGTTGATGAGCAGGTTCGGCACCCGGGCCGGCAACACCAGTGGTTCGCGCTCGCTCTCGTCGTAGTTCAGGCCGAAATCGACGGTGTCCTTGTCGATGTCCGCCAGCAGCTCGTGGGTGAGCTTGGACATGCGTACTTCGGTGTAGCGCATGGCCGCGGCGTTGTCGCCGTCGACCGAACCGAAATTGCCCTGCCCGTCCACCAGCATGTAGCGCAGCGAAAACGGCTGGGCCATGCGCACGATGGCGTCGTAAACCGACTGGTCGCCGTGGGGATGGTATTTACCGATGACGTCACCGACCACGCGGGCGGATTTCTTGTAAGCCTTGTTGTAGCTGTTGCCCAGCTCGTTCATCGCGTACAGCACGCGACGATGCACTGGCTTGAGCCCATCGCGGACATCCGGCAGCGCGCGCCCGACGATGACGCTCATGGCGTAATCGAGATAGCTCTGGCGCATCTCGTCTTCGATATTGACCTTAATGATTTCCTTCGCCAGCTCTGCCATCAACCCGGGTTTCCTGAAAAAAAGGGGGCGCTCCGCCGTGCCCCCAGGGGCATGCGGTTCCTGCGACACGCAAGCTGGGAATTATATCACGGACGGGCTCGAAATGACAGTATTTAATCCCGTCAATTCAATAAGTTACGACTCGTCTCCGGCGCCGTTGCGACACCTCCCAAATCATGCGGTCACTTGGCGCGCGGAGGGCCCCGGACGCCGACGCGGATATCGCTCAGCCGGCAAACATCGCCTGCATGGAATGGCCGTCTGGATGTTCGATCACGCCGCGCTCGGTCACGATGAAATCGATCAAAGCGGCTGGCACCACGTCAAATACAGGATTCCACGCCCGCGCGCCTTCGACGACGGTGCGCACGCCGCCCACGCCCAGCAGTTCCCCCGCGTCGCGCAGCTCGATCTCGATGTCGGCACCGCTCCCGGTATGCATGTCGATCGTGGAGGCCGGCGCCACGACCATGAACTTCACGTCGTGGTAGCGCGCCACCACCGCCAGTTGGTAAGTGCCGATCTTGTTGGCGGTGTCGCCGTTGGCAGCAATGCGGTCGGCGCCAACGACGACCCATTGCACGGCCCCGGAGTGCATCAGGAAGGCCGCGGCGGAATCGGCAATGAGCTGCGCATCGATGCCGTCACGCAACAGCTCCCACATGGTCAGCCGTGCGCCCTGCAGCCACGGCCGCGTCTCGCAGGCGTAGACGCGGTCGATCCGCTGCGCCGCCACGCCGGCGCGGATCACGCCAAGCGCGGTACCGTAGCCCGCGGTGGCCAGCGAGCCGGTGTTGCAATGGGTCAGGACCCCCGAGCCGGGAGCGATCAGGGCGGCACCAAGCTCACCCATGTGCCGGTTTGCCGCCAGGTCCTCGTCCTGGATAGCCTGCGCCTCGTCGCGCAGTGCCGCCGCATCGGCCCCGGCGGCAATGCGGCCGCGCATGCGCTCCAGCGCCCACATCAAGTTGACCGCCGTCGGGCGGGCAGCACGCAACATGGCCATTGCCGCATCCAGGTCTTCACCCTCCCGGGCTGCCAGGACCACGCCCCACGCTGCCGCGATGCCGATGGCCGGTGCGCCACGGACGACCAGGTCGCGTATGGCTGCCGTCACTTCCTGCGCGCTACGGCACTCCACCCACGTTTCATCCGCCGGCAGGCGGCGCTGGTCGAGCAGGCGCAAATGGTCGCCATGCCACTGCACGGCGCGGACCTGGTCGTAGCGCTCGGCGCCGGCCAAGGTCACGCGACGTCCCGTTGCAGGCGCTGGCCCGCGATCGGCCAGAAGAATGACGACGCTGCGTGGTCTACGCGGGGCAGCGACGTCACTCGGCGGCAGGCATCACCAGCCACAGCAGCAGGTAGAGCAGGACGCCGGAGCCGCCGCACAGGGCAAGCAGCACCCAGGCCACGCGCACCCGCGTGCCACTCCAGCCAAAGTATTCCGCCATGCCGCCGCAGACGCCGGCCAACATGCGATCCCGGATTGAACGATGCAAAGCCTGGTTCATGCGCTGTCCACCTCACGAGATGCGCCTCAGCCTCGCGTACGCAGCCAGCGATGGATTGCCGGCGGCACCTCGCGCTGTGCGCGGCTGGAGACATAGATGCCGATGTGTCCGCCTTTGAAGGCGAGTTGCGTGTAATCGGTGGTGCCGACGTGCGCCCCCAGGGCGCGCGCGGCATCCGGCGGCACCAGATGGTCCTGTTCGGCAAAGATATTCAGTACCGGCTGCGTGATCATGCCCAGGTCCACGGCCTTGCCACCTATGGCCAACGTCCCCTTGATCAGTTTGTTGGCCTGGTAGAAGTCCTTGATGAACTCACGGAACGCCTCGCCCGCCTGATCCGGCGAGTCGAAGATCCAGCGCTCCATGCGCAGGAAATTCTCCAGTGCCACCGGTTGGTCCAGGATGTCGACCATGCCGATGTACTTCTGCTGGTTCAGGCGCATCGGTTTCAAGGTCAGGTAGACGTAGTTCATCAACCCGGCGGGGATGTTGCCCATGGTGTCGACGAACAGGTCCACGTCCATGCCGCGGCACCAGCTCGAGAGCATGTTGTCCGGGGTATGGAAGTCCACCGGGGTCACCATGGTGATCAGGTTCTTCACCTTGTCCGGATGCAGCGCCGTATAGCACAGCGAGAACGTGCCGCCCTGGCAGATACCGAGCAGGTTGATGGCTTCCAGCCCCTGCCGGGCCCGCACCGCGTCGACGCAGCGGTCGAGGTAGCCGTTGATGTAATCGTCCAGGGTCAACCAGCGGTCGGCGCCATCGGGGTAACCCCAGTCGATCAGGTACACATCCTCGCCCTGCTCGAGCAGGTTGCGCACCATGGACCGGTCTTCCTGCAGGTCGGTCATCCACACCGTGTTGACCAGCGCATACACGATCAGGATCGGCGTCTTCGCAGTGGGCGAGCTACCGGTGAAGTGCCACACCTTCAGTTTGTCCTCGCTGTAGACCAGTTCGCGCGGCGTGTTGGCGAACTCCGGCTCATGCATGCCGCGCAAATGGCCCATGCCGGCGGCCAGCTTGCGCTGGAACGTGGCGACCTCGGCCAAGGCCTTGGCTGGATCGATGCTCACGGGTGGGTACATGGAAACTCCTTATTTGCGCTTGCCGGACGGACGGCGGGCAGGTTTCACGGCGGCGGCCCGACGCGGCTTCGCGGCGCCGCGTGCTCCGCTGGCTGGAGCGCCCCCGCGCTTGCCGGCAGCAGCCGGCTTGCGTTTTGCCGGCGACTTTGCCGCCGGCTTGGCTGCCGTCGCCTTGGCACGGCTGCGCTTCGCCGTGGCAGCACCGCCCGCCGCCGGCCGACGAATCGCCGCGCGCGGTGCCGACGCCGGGCGCTGCCGTGCCTTCTGCTGCTTGAGCTCGTCCAGCTCACGGCGCAAGTCCTCAAGCTGGTCGGAAAGCGCGCCGCCCGCTGTCCCTGCCGTCGCCCGCAGGTCACGACGCAAGGCCTGGACGCGCTGGCCCAGGCTGGACACCTCGCTGCGCGTAGGCATGCCGAGCTGCTGGCAAAGCGCCTCGATGTGCTTTTGCTGTAGCTGGCGCACATGCATCTGCGAGTTGACCATATCGCCATAGGCCGCGCGGAATTCATCGGTCAGGGCAATCTCGGCATACGCGTCTTCGGCGGCATCCACCCACAGGTCGTACAGGCCCTTGAGCGAGTCGATCTGCTGGCCTGGCGCAGCGTGCTGGGCCAGCTTGTCTTGCAGCCGCTGCATGCCATCGGCTGCCGCCCGCTGCAGCAAGGCCTGGTAACGACCCGTGGCCTGTGCTGCCGCCAGCAAGGCCTGGGCGAGTTCCTGTTGCTGCATCTGTTGCTCGCGATCCAGGCCAAAGGCCGGAACCGGACCGGTAGGCGCCTGGCCTGGGGCCAAGCCAGCTTGCTGCGCCGCCTGCATCCAGCGTTGCCACTGCTCCACGAAGCCTTGGGCACCCGCGCTGTCGATGCCGGCAAAAGCCTGCGCAAACGGACCGGTCGCCCCGCCAAACCATTGCGGCAACTGGCGCTGCCAATCGCCGCCCGGTGTCATGGTGTTTGCCATCATGCCCTGCAGCCAATTCATGTAGCCGCGCACGCCATCGAGCGTGCGCTCCAACGTGGGTCCCGCCGCGGCAGGCGTGGCGTTCTGGGTCGGCGCCGCCGTACCGGCTTGCTGCAACTGGCGTGCCCAGGCATCCCAGGCATTACGCGCCAGGGCCTGGTAATCCTGCAGGAAATCAGCTGTTGAATCGGCCATGCGCAACTCCTCTCGCCCGTTGCCACCATGCTAGCAGTTTGCGCAGTAGACCCACGCGGAGCCCACAACGCAGAAGGCCCGGCAAACGCCGGGCCCCCGTTCAGCGCGCTGCTGCAGCATGCATTCAGACGCTGGCCGCTTCCTCGCTGGTTACCGCCTTCATGGACAGGCGGATACGGCCCTGCTTGTCCACCTCGAGCACCTTGACCTTGACAATGTCGCCCTCGTGCAGCTTGTCGGACACCTTCTCCACGCGCTCGTCGGAGATTTGCGAGACGTGCACCAGGCCATCCTTGCCCGGCATGATGGTGACGAAAGCGCCAAAGTCCATGAGCTTGGCGACCTTGCCCTCGTAAATGCGGCCCGGCTCGACGTCGGAGACGATCTGCTCGATGCGCTTCCTGGCCGCTTCCGCCGCCTCGCGGTTGACCGAGGCCACGATCACCGTACCATCGTCGTTGATGTCGATCGTGCAGCCGGTTTCCTCGGTGATCGAACGGATGGTAGCGCCGCCCTTGCCGATCACCTCGCGAATCTTGTCCGGGTGGATCTTGATGGTGAGCAGGCGCGGTGCGTACTCGCTCATTTCCGAGCGCGCCTCGGTCAGGCACTTGGCCATCTCGCCCAGGATGTGCAGGCGGCCGCGCTTGGCCTGGGCCAGCGCCGTGCGCATGATTTCCTCGGTGATGCCGTCGATCTTGATGTCCATCTGCAGGGCGGACACCCCATCGGCGGTGCCAGCCACCTTGAAATCCATGTCGCCGAGATGGTCTTCGTCACCGAGAATGTCGGTGAGCACCACGAAATCGTCGCCTTCCTTGACCAGGCCCATGGCAATACCGGCCACCGGCGCCTTCAACGGCACACCCGCGTCCATCATGGCCAACGACGAGCCGCACACCGAAGCCATCGACGAAGAACCGTTCGATTCGGTGATCTCCGAGACCACGCGGATCACGTACGGGAACGACTCGATGCTGGGCTTGACCGCCATCACGCCACGCTTTGCCAGGCGGCCATGGCCGATCTCGCGCCGCTTCGGGCTGCCGACTCGGCCAGTCTCGCCCACCGAGTACGGCGGAAAGTTGTAGTGGAACAGGAACGGATCCTTGGACTCGCCCTCAGGCGCGTCGATGAGCTGCGAATCACGCGTGGTGCCCAGGGTGACCACCACCAGCGCCTGGGTCTCGCCGCGGGTGAACAGCGCCGAACCGTGCGTGCGCGGCAATACGCCGATACGCGCGCTTATGGCGCGCACGTCGTCGAGCTTGCGGCCGTCGATGCGCTCCTTGGTCTTGAGCACGCCGTCGCGCATGGTGTGGTATTCGACTTCCTCGAACGCATTGCCGATGTCAGCATCGCTCCAGCCATTGGTCTCGGCCTGTCCGGCAAGCGCGGTCTTGACCTCGGCCTTGAGTGCGCTGACTGCATCGCGGCGCTCGAGCTTGTCCAGGATACGGAAGGCCTCGGCGAAGCGCGTGCCACCCGCCTGGCGCACGGCATCGAGCAGCGTGTTGTTGACCGGTGGCGCCTGCCACTGGAACTGCTTGCGGCCGGCCTCGTCGGCAAACTCATTGATGGCGCTGATCGCCGCCTGCATCTGCTGGTGGCCAAACACCACGGCGCCCAGCATCACGTCCTCGCTCAGCAGCTTGGCTTCGGACTCGACCATCAACACGGCCTTGGCCGTGCCGGCAACCACCAGGTCGAGGTCGGAGTGCTTCAGCTGCTCTGCGGTGGGGCAAAGCACGTAGCTGCCGTCCACATAGCCCACGCGTGCGGCGCCAATCGGCCCCTTGAACGGCACCCCGGCAAGCACCATCGCCGCCGACGCGCCAAGCAGGGCCGGAATGTCGCCGTCGACCTCGGGATTCAGCGAAACCACGGTGGCCACGACCTGGATCTCGTTGCGGAAGCCCGCCGGGAACAAGGGCCGCAATGGGCGATCGATCAGGCGTGAGGTCAGCGTCTCCTTTTCGGTCGGCCGGCCTTCGCGCTTGAAGAAGCCACCGGGGATGCGGCCGGCGGAGTAGAACTTTTCCTGGTAGTCGACGGTGAGCGGGAAAAAGTCCTGTCCTTCGCGCGCCTTGGCTGCCGCCACCACGGAAACCAGCACCACGGTGCCGCCCATGCTGACGACCACGGCGCCGGATGCCTGGCGGGCAATTTCGCCCGTCTCCAGCGTGACTTGATGACTACCGTACTGGAATGACTTGGTTACTTTTGCCACGGTTTTTTATCCTGCCTGTTGAGAAGTACGTCCAGGGATGGACGCCTCTTGATCTTTGCGTTCACGGACGAACGCACCAGTTACGACGTGCGGCCATGGGGGCGCCACTTGATCTTTGCGCTCGTGGGCGAACGAACCACTACCGACGCAGGCCCAGGCGCTCGATCAGGCTCTGGTAGCGGGCCAGATCGCGATCCTTGAGGTAGCTGAGCAGGCGCTTGCGCTGGTTCACCAGCTTCAACAGGCCACGCCGCGAGTGGTGATCCTGCTTGTGATCCTTGAAGTGCTCGGCAAGATGGTCGATGCGTGCCGACAGCAGCGCGACCTGTACTTCCGACGATCCGGTGTCATTCGGCACGCGGCCATATTCAGCAATGATCTTGCCGGTTTGTTCTGCGGTAAGAGACATGGGTAAGTAATCCTTGAAAACGACGCGACGCCGGCACTTGCGTCCTCACGACGAGGGAAGCGCGAGCTTCGTCCGGGAGTGCTGAATGGTTACTGGGTCGATGAAACCCGTGGAACAACCTGTCTATTCTACTGATCCATCAGGTACTTCAACAAGGGCATTGGCTGGCCCAATGCCCACGATGTCGCTGTTTGGCAGGTTGAAGCCCCGCAAAACACGCGTTTGCCCGGTTTGGTCAACCTCCACCATGGCCAGCAAGCTGCCCCCGGCGAACGCCGCGCAGCGGCCAAGCGGGTGCGGTTTCGCCAGCGCGAACCGCTGCCCGCGCGCAACGGCCTCGGCCTGGGCAGGATCGAGATCGAGCGCCGGGATGTCGGCCAGCGCCGCCGCCACCGGCAGCAACCAGCGTCGCAACGGCCCTTCCCCCACGGCTGCAGCCTGCTCCAGGGCCTCGAGCGTCACCATCTGCGGCTCCCGGAACGGTGCCACCCAGGTCCGCCGCAAGGCCGAGACATGGGCGCCGCACCCCAGGGCCTCCCCCAAGTCGCGGGCCAAGGAGCGGATGTAGGTTCCGGTGCCACACTCGACTTCCAGTGTCAGGGTATCGGGCGTACACCCCAGCACCACGAGTCGGTCAATCTCGACCTCCCGCGCGGGAACGGCGACCATCTCCCCCCGCCGCGCCTTCACGTACAGGCGCTCGCCAGCCTGGTGCAAGGCCGAATACATCGGTGGCGCCTGCATGATCCTTCCGCGGAACCGGGCGAGCACAGCCTCCAGCGCCGCCCTCTCCAGTGCCGGGACCGGACGTCGGTCGATGATCTCGCCTGCGGCGTCGTCGGTATCGGTGGTCACTCCCAGCCGGCACTCGGCCACATAGGCCTTGCGCGAGCCAAGCAGGCCCCCCGCCAGCTTCGTGGCTTCGCCAAAGCACAGGGGCAACAGGCCGCTGGCCATGGGATCCAGGGTGCCTGCGTGCCCGCCCTTGCGTGCCCGGAACAGCCGGCGCACGGCCTGCAAGGCCTGGTTCGAACTCAGGCCGACCGGCTTGTCCAGCAGGACGATCCCGTGTACGTCGCGCCATGCGCCACGCGGCATACGCGACGTGGCATGCGCCCTAGTCCGCGCTGCCATCGTCCGCCGGTTTCAAGGCCGCGGCCTCGGCGCGCAACAGGCTTTCGATGCGTTCGCCCTTGTCCACCGAATCGTCGTACTTGAACTTCAACGCTGGCACGCGGCGCATGCGTATGCCGCTGCGCGCCAGGGCATGGCGAAGTTCGTGCGCGATCTCGTTCAGCGCCTTGACCGCCGGCAAGCCCTGCTCCGGCTGCAAGGCGGTGACCCACACCGTGGCCCAGTCGAGTTCGCGGGTGGTCTCCACGTCGGACACGCTGACCGACGGCAAGCGGTGGTCGCGGACCGCGGCATGCACCAGCAGACCGATCTCGCGCCGCAGCTCGGCGCCAATGCGGTCCGTTCGCTTGAATTCCCGTGAAGGCATATAGCAGTACCTATTTACGCTCGTCATCCCCGCGAAGAGCTTTTCAACGGCCGCAGGCCGGTCAAGCGAGGATCCGGTGCCTTCACATGACCGGGCATCGATCAAAGGCACTGGATTCCCGCCTTCGCGGGAATGACGAATGATGGGGTTTCGAGCTCGGCAACTTCATGCAGAAACCCTTACAGCGTGCGCGCGACCTCGGTGCGCTCGAAGCATTCGATCTGGTCGCCAACCTTGACGTCGTCGTATTGCTTGACGGCAATGCCGCACTCCATGCCGTTGCTCACCTCGTCGACCAACTCCTTGAAACGGCGCAGAGACTCCAGTTCGCCCTCGAAGATGACCACCTGGTCGCGCAACACGCGTATGGGCTTGTTGCGCTTGACCGTGCCCTCGATGACCCGCGAGCCCGCCACCGCCCCAAACTTGGAGCTGCGGAATACCTCGCGCACCTCGGCCACGCCAATGATGTCCTCGCGCACTTCCATGCCCAGCAGGCCGGTGGCCGCCTGGGTCACCTGGTCGATCACGTCGTAGATGATGGAGAAATATCGCACGTCGACGCCGGAGCTTTCGATCACCTTGCGTGCCGACGCGTCGGCACGCACGTTGAAGCCGATCAACAGCGCCTTGGACGCTGCCGCCAAGGTGGCATCGGACTCGCTGATGCCGCCCACGCCGGAGGACACCACGTTGACGCGTACCCGCTCGTTGCCGATCTGCGTCAAGGAATCGCGCAGGGCTTCGACCGAACCCTGGACGTCGCCCTTGATCAGGATGTTCAGGGTCTGCTGCTCGTCGCCCTGGCCCATCTTGGCGATGATGTCCTCGAGCCGGTTGCCGCTGCTGACCATGCGCGTCTCGCGCCGCTTCTGCTGGCGCTCGGCAGCGACCTGGCGGGCCAAATGCTCGTCGTCGACGGAAACGAAGTCATCCCCGGTCTCCGGCACGCCCGACAAGCCCAGCACCTGCACCGGAATCGACGGGCCCGCCGCAGCCTCCTGCTTGCCGTTGGCGTTGATCAGGGCGCGCATGCGCCCGTATTCCACGCCGCATACCACGTAGTCGCCCTTCTTCAGCGTGCCCTGCTGCACCAGCACGGTCGCCACCGGGCCACGCCCACGGTCCAGGCTGGACTCGATCACCACACCCGTGGCGCGCCCGTCGACGACGGCCTGCAGATCCATGATCTCGGCTTGCACGGAAATCGCATCCAGCAAGTCGTCGACGCCCGCGCCGGTCTTTGCCGACACCGGGACGAACTGCACGTCGCCACCCCAGTCCTCGGGCACCACCTCGTGCTGCACCAGGCCCTGCTTGACGTTGTCCGGATTCGCGCCTTCCTTGTCCATCTTGTTGACCGCGACGATCAACGGCACCTTGGCTGCCCGCGCATGGTTGACCGCCTCGATGGTCTGCGGCATCACGCCGTCATCGGCAGCGACCACCAGCACGACGATGTCGGTGCTCTGCGCGCCGCGCGCGCGCATGGCGCTGAACGCGGCGTGGCCCGGGGTGTCAATGAAGGTGATGCCACCCTTCGAAGTCTGCACGTGGTACGCGCCAATGTGCTGCGTGATGCCGCCGGCCTCGCCCGAGGCCACCTTGGTGCGCCGGATGTAGTCGAGCAACGAGGTCTTGCCGTGGTCGACATGGCCCATGATCGTCACTACCGGCGGACGCGGCGACTTCTCACCCTCCAGCTCGGCGGTCTGGGTGTGCTCGGCCAGGGTCTGCTCGGCATCGTTGTGGGTATCGGTGACCGGCTTGTGGCCAAGCTCTTCCACCACCAGGACGGCGGTGTCGTGGTCGATGCTCTGGTTGATGGTCGCCATCACGCCCATCTTGAACAAGGCCTTGACCACTTCGGCGCCCTTGACGGCCATCTTCTGCGCCAGGTCGGACACGGTGTTGGTGTCCGACACGGTCACTTCCCGCACCACCGGCGCGGTCGGACGGGAAAACGCATGGGCGGCGGTTGCCGACGCGCCGGACCGCGACAGATCGCGCCCTGGGCGCACGACCCGGGAGCGCTTGCTTCCGGATGAACGCCGTGCCCGATCAGCCTCGCTCAAATGCATTTGTCCACCACCGAAACGCTTGGCGCCCCGCCCGTCCCGACCACCGGTGCCCTCCGCGCGCTCGCGCACGTGGCGACCGACCTTGGCATGGCCGCTACCGGCGTCGGTCGGTGGTGGCGGCGGCGGGCTGGGAGCGGCCCGCGTCGTCGTTTCCGCGGCTGGCTTGGCGACCGGCTTGACCACCCGCTGGCGCTTATGCGGCGCCTGGATTTGCGGAATGATCATGCCCAGGTCGCGCGGGTCGATGCGTTGCACGGTGCCTTGGGCGTCGCCGCCATCAGGCTCCGCCGCCAGCTCCTGCGCCACGGGCACTTCCGGGGCTGCCGGCGCCTCACCGAATACCGGCGTCGAGCCCGTGTCCGCTGCCGGCAACTGGGCTGCCGCGGCAGCCTGCGCCTCGTCGGCGTTACGCTGCTCCGCTTCCTGTTGCCGGCGTTCGGCAGCGCGTGCGCTGTCGGCCACTTCCTGTTCCTGCCGCAGCCGCGACTCTTCCAGCTTGCGTACGGCGTCTTCGCGCTCGGGCTCGGCATTGGCCGCTTCGGCAATGACGCTGCGCTTTACATAGGTGCGCTTGCCGCGCACTTCGACATTGACGGTCTTCGCCGTGGTCGGGGCACCGCGCGGGCCGGGAGTGGCGACCTTGAGCTCGCCCACGGTACGCCGCCTGAGGGTGACGTGGCGCGGGGTGCCCTCGCCTGCCGCGGCGTCGGCGTCCTGGTTCTTGTTGCGGCGCAGGAAGCCTAGCAACTTGACCTTTTCGGTGCTGCTGATCACCTGCTCCTGATCTGAAAACTTCATGCCGGCGGCCTTCAGCTGCGTGAGCAGCTTGTCGCCCGGCATGCCCATTTTCAGGGCGAGTTCTTTGATCGTGACATCCGACATCGTGTTCTCTGCTCCGCCAATCCGCGCTTGCCCGGCTGCTGCGGCCGGATCGGCCGCCGTCCCACATCGCGAAAGATTACCAATCCTGCCTGACGCCCCTACGGGGCGCCATCGACGCTACTGCTCAGCCGCCGTGTTCCAGCCGCTCGATCATCGGCGCGCGCGCCGTCATGATCAGTGCGGCGGCCCGCTCCTCATCCATGCCTTCAATGTCGATCAGGTCGTCCACGGCCAGATCGCCCAAGTCTTCCACTGTATACACTTCGCGCGCCGCCAACGCCTGTGCGGTGGCCTCGTCCATGCCTTCCATGGCCAGCAATTCATCGGAGGGCCGCTGGTCGACCACGCCTTCCTCCTCTGCCAGTGCCGCCACCACCAGGGCATCGCGCGCCCGTGCGCGCAATTCCTCGACGATGTCCTCGTCGAAACCCTCGATGGCCAGCAGCTCGGCGCTGGGCACGTAGGCGATTTCCTCGATGCTGGAAAAGCCTTCCTGCACAAGGATAATCGCAATCTCGTGGTCGACTTCCAGCTTGTCCATGAACAACTGGCGCGCCACCTCCTGCTCGGACTCGCTCTTGGCGATGACCTGGTCCTGGGTCATCACGTTGAGCTGCCAGCCGGTGAGCTTGCTGGCCAGGCGCACGTTCTGCCCCCCACGGCCGATGGCCTGGGACAGCTTGTCCTCGGCCACCGCAATGTCCATCGAGTGCTTTTCCTCATCCATGATGATGGACTGCACTTCGGCCGGCGCCATGGCATTGATCACGAACTGCGCCGGATTCTCGTGCCACAGGATGATGTCGACGCGCTCGCCGTTGAGGTCGTTGGAGACGGCCTGCACACGCGAACCACGCATGCCGATGCACGCGCCAATCGGATCGGTGCGGCTGTCATGCGCCACCACGGCAATCTTCGCCCGGTCGCCCGGATCGCGGGCACAACCCTTGATCTCCACCAAGCCCTGGCCGACTTCCGGCACTTCCAGCCGGAACAGCTCGATCATGAACTCCGGCGCTGCACGGGACACGAACAACTGCGGCCCACGCGGCTCCGAGCGCACCTCATAAAGATAGCCCCGCACGCGATCGCCAACCCGGGCGGACTCGCGCGGGATGGTCTTGTCGCGGGGAATGAACGCCTCGGCATTGCTGCCCAGGTCGAGATACAGGTTGCCGCGCTCGACCCGCTTGACGATGCCGGTCACCAGCTCGCCGACGCGGCCCGCAAAGGCGTCGACGACCTGCATGCGCTCGGCCTCGCGCACCCGCTGCACGATCACCTGCTTCGCTGCCTGCGCGGCGATGCGCCCGAATTCGGCGTTGTCGATCTGCTCCTCGATGTACTCGCCTACCTGTGCGTCCGGGCGCTCGTCGAGCGCATCCATCAGGCGCAACTGGTAGGACGGGGATTCCATCTCGCCATCGTCGGCAATGATCTCCCAGCGGCGAAACGTCTCGTACTCGCCCGTGTCGTGGTCGATCGACACGCGTATGTCCGGCTCCTCGTCGACGTAGCGCTTCTTGGCAGCGGACGCCAACGCGGCCTCCATCGCCTCGAAGATCACATCCAGCGGCACGCCTTTTTCATTGGCGACCGCGTCGACGACCAGCAAAAGTTCTTTGCTCATTGCAGCAACTCCACAGATGCCAATGTTCTTTGCGTTCATCCGTGAGCGCGAGATCAAACGGGCAGCCATCCATGGCTGCACTCTTCAAAAAAATGGACCTAGCTGTTCCTTCCGCTCTTGGCAGGACGGGGATGGCCGGGTTTGGGTTGGGGGGCGTGTCCAAGCGCCACCCAATCGGGCACCACACGCGCGGATTCCACCAAGGCATGATCGAACTGCCAGGTCTTGTGCTCGGCCTCCAGCGTGATCTGCCCACC
>DATNBK010000073.1:0-4302 GCA_035571995.1 Rhodanobacter sp. | reverse complement strand
TCGGCGGGTTGGTCCTTGTTCTGGGGCCCCCTCAAGGACCGGCCCTGGATGCGGTCCTTGGCATAGGCCAGTGCGTTCTGCCAGGCCACCTCGGTGAGACCCAGCGACTGCATGCCCACGCCGACACGCGCGGCATTCATCATTACGAACATGGCGGCCAGGCCCTTGTTCGGCTGTCCCACCAGCCAGCCCTGCGCGCCGTCGAGCACGATCTGCGCGGTGGCGTTGCCGTGGATGCCCATTTTGTGTTCCAGGCCGGCGCAGTAGATGCCGTTGCGCGCGCCCAGGGTGCCGTCCGGGTTCACCAGGAATTTGGGCACGATGAAGAGCGAGATGCCCTTGCTGCCCTGCGGCGCATCGGGCAGCCTGGCCAGCACCAGGTGGATGATGTTGCTCACCATGTCGTGCTCGCCCGCGCTGATGAAGATCTTGTTGCCGGTCAGCGTGTAGCTGCCGTCCGCCTGCGGCTCGGCCTTGGTGCGCAGCAGGCCCAGGTCGGTGCCGCAATGCGGTTCGGTCAGGCACATGGTGCCGGTCCACTCGCCGCTGGTGAGCTTGGGCAGGTAGGTTTTTTTCTGCTCGTCGGTGCCGTGCGTGTGCAGGCACTCGTAGGCGCCGTGCGTCAGGCCCGGGTACATGGTCCAGGCCTGGTTCGCGCTGTTGAGCATTTCATAAAAGCACTGGTTCACCACGACGGGCAGGCCCTGGCCGCCATAGACCGGATCGCCGCTGAGCGCCGGCCAGCCGCCTTCCACGTACTGGGCATAGGCCGCCTTGAAGCCCTTGGGCGTGGTGACTTCATGGGTATGCTGGTCCAGCACGCAGCCCTCGGCGTCGCCGCTGATGTTCAGCGGGAAAATCACCTCCTGGGCGAACTTGCCGCCTTCTTCCAGGATGGCACCAATGGTGTCCACGTCGACGTCGGCGTGCGCCGGCATGGCCTTGAATTCATCGGTGACCTTGAGCAGTTCATGCATCACGAAGTGCATGTCGCGCAGCGGCGGCGTGTAGCTAGGCATGGGTTTACTCCTTGTTGCCGGGGGTGGGGTGAATGAGTCTGGACGGTTGGGCGCCGGTGTCGCTGCCATAGCGCGCCAGGATATGGTCGAAGCCGGTGTTGGCGCGGGCGATCGAGCCCGGGGTTTTCAGGAAGCGCGCTTCGTAGTGCAGCGCCAGGATCAGGCCGTGAATCTCGAACGCCATCTGCTGCGCGTCCGCATCCGCGCGCACATGCCCTTCCTCGCGGGCCTGCACCACGGCGCGGTACATGGCCGCGAGCCAGGTCCGGACCGAACTGGCCAGCTCGTCGCGCACCGGGCCGGGCCGGTCATCGAATTCGACCGCGCCGCCGATGTACAGGCAGCCCGAGTCGATCTCGGCCGAGGTGCGCCGCATCCAGTTGGCGAACAGGGCGCGCAGCCGCGGCAGACCGCGCGGCTCGCGCATGGCCGGGTAGAACACCTCGTCCTCGAAGCGCACGTGGTATTCGCGCACCACCGAAATCTGCAATTCCTCGCGCGAGCCGAAGTGAGCGAACACGCCCGACTTGCTCATGTGCATGACTTCGGCCAGCGCACCAATCGACAAGCCTTCCAGCCCGATCTGGGTGGCCAGGCCCAGCGCCGCATCCACGATGGCGGCCTTGGTCTGCAGGCCCTTGGGCGAAGCGTGGGCCTCGCGAACCGCCGCCCGGGGGCTTTGGCTCAGGCGGCTCGACTTGCGGGGTAGTTCGGTAACGGGCATTCAATCCTGCAATTAAAACGAACGATCGTTCTATTTTGCAGGATTCTAGCCTTCCTCGCATTTCCAGCGGGTTTCTAGAGGCGATGCCCTGGGAAAATTCCGCGCAGGCACGCCAGGCCGACTCACAGCCGGAACGGAACCACGTGCTGACGCTGCTCGCCCAGGCCCTCGATGCCCAGCGCCATCACGTCGCCCTTGCGCAGGAAGCGCGGGGGCTTGCAGCCCATGCCGACGCCCGGTGGCGTGCCGGTGGTGATCACGTCACCGGGCAGCAGGGTCATGAACTGGCTCACATAGCTGACCAGTTTGGCCACGCTGAAAATCATGGTTCGGGTGTTGCCGCTCTGGCGGCGTTCGCCGTTCAAGTCCAGCCACATCGAGAGCCTTTGCGGGTTCGGCACCTCGTCGCGCGTGACCAGCCAGGGGCCGATCGGGCCGAAGGTGTCGCAACCCTTGCCCTTGTCCCATTGCGGGCCGCGCTCGAGCTGGAATTCACGCTCGCTGACGTCGTTCACGATGCAATAGCCGGCGACGAAGTCGAGCGCGTCCTTTTGCGAAACGTAGCGCGCGTGCGTGCCGACGACCACGCCGAGCTCGACCTCCCAGTCGCCCTTCACCGAGCCGCGGGGCAGCATGACCGGATCGTTCGGGCCCTGGATGCAACTCGTGGCCTTCATGAAGACGACGGGCTCCTTCGGGATCGGCACACCGGCTTCCGCCGCATGATCGGCGTAGTTCAGGCCGATCGCGACGAACTTGCCCACGCCCGCCACCGGGCAGCCCAGGCGCGGCGTGCCGCGCACGCGCGCCAGCTGGTCCACCTTGAGCCGGCGCAGGCGCGCGAGGGCCTTGTTGCCCAACTGGTCGGGCGTGATGTCGCCCAGCACGCCGCTCAGGTCGCGCAATTGGCCGTCGGTGTCGATCAAGCCGGGCTTCTCCTTGCCGGGATTGCCATAACGGACGAGTTTCATCGGATTCCTTTGTGTTTGAAGAGTGAACTGTAAGTCAGTAGGTGGAGCGGCCGCCCGAGAGGTCGAACACGGCGCCGGTGGAGAACGAGCACTCTTCGGTGCACAGCCAGGTCACCATGGCCGCCACCTCCTGCGGCGTACCAAAGCGCCCCATGGGAATCTTGGAGAGCATGAACGCGATGTGCTCGGGCGTCATCTGCTCGAAAATCGCAGTCTTCACGGCCGCGGGCGTCACGCAGTTCACGCGCACGCCGGTGTCGGCCAGCTCCTTGCCGAGCGACTTGGTCAGCGCGATCACCGCGGCCTTGCTTGCGCTGTAGGCGCTGGCATTCGGGTTGCCGTCCTTGCCGGCGACCGAGGCGATGTTGACGATGCGCCCGTAGTTGCGCTCGCGCATGTGCGGCACCACTTCGCGGCAGCAGTAGAACAGGCCGTTCAGGTTGACCTGCATCACCTGCAGCCACTGCTCGGGCGGGTAGTCCCACACCTTCGCGTTCGGACCGGTGATGCCCGCGCAGTTGACCAGCGCGTCGATCCTGGGCTGCTGCGCCACGGTCTGGCGCACGGCCTGCACCACGCTGGCGTGCTCGCCCACGTCCACCACCACCGTGTGCACGCCGGCCCCTAACGCCTGCGCGGCGCGGCCCAGCGCCGCCGGATCGCGATCCCACAGCGTGACCTGCGCGCCCGACGCCAGCATGCGCTGCGCGATGGCCAGCCCCAGCCCGGCCGCGCCGCCGGTGATGACCGCATGGCGGCCTGTCAGGTCGAGCTGGTTCATATGGTCATGCCGCCGTCCACCGAGAACAATTGCCCGGTGGCAAACTGCGATTCGTCGCTGGCCAGGTACACCACGATGGGGGCGATCTCATGGGCCTGGGCCAGCCGCCCCATGGGCTGGCGCGCGATGAAGTTCTTGCGCGCCTCGGCCGGATCGGCATAGCTGCTGATACGCTCGCCCAGCGATGGCGTGTCCACCGTGCCCGGCGCGATGGCGTTGCAACGAATTCCCTGGGCCACGAAGTCAGCGGCGACCGCCTTGGTCAACCCCACCACGGCGGCCTTGCTGGCGCCGTACACAAACCGGTTCGGCAAGCCCTTCACACTGCTGGCCACGCTGGACATGTTGATGATGCTGCCCCCGCCATGGGCCAGCATCTTGGGCAGCGCGGCCTGGATCATCCAGTACTGCGCGCGCACGTTCAGGTTGAACGCGAAGTCCCACTCCTCATCCGTGGCCTGCAGGATGGTGCCGTTGTGCACAAAGCCGGCGCAGTTGAACAGGATGTCGAGCGCCGGCAGATCGGCGCAGACCTGATGAATGGCGGCCTTGTCGAGCACATCCAGCTGGCGCACCGTGACGTTGGCGACGCCCGCATAGCTCTCCAGCAGCCGCGCGTTGACATCGGTGGCCCAGACCTGCGCACCCTCGGCGGCCATCGCCAGTGCGCTGGCCCGGCCAATGCCCTGCCCCGCCGCGGTGACCAGCGCGGTTTTACCCTGGAGTCTCATGGGCCTCCATCATGTTGCGGCCGCGCACGTGATACCCGGAAATTGACAAGGGAAAATGACCCCGACCCTTACCAAG
>DATNBK010000072.1:0-5940 GCA_035571995.1 Rhodanobacter sp. | reverse complement strand
CAGTTTCCGGCAAGGCAGCTATGGTCCGAGGTGGGCTTCCTGCGGAGCGCAAGCGATGCGTCCACGGCTGTTTTATTCCTCCCTGTTGCTGGGCCTGCTGTCCCTGGGCGTGGGCGTGCCGTTACAGGCACAAGATCTGGCGGCGACCTGCCACGCCAGCAGCAGCTACGACTTGACCCTGCAACCGCGGCAGCTCGTGTTCGAACGCGCGACGCCCGGGCCGACCCGCGTGGTGATAGGCGCCGGGACGCTGGGCGTCGATGGCGTGCTGGTCCATGGCGCTGGCGAGCAGCCGGATCAGGTGCGGGCGTTCGAGCGTGAGCTGCGTGCCCTGGTGCCACAGGTGCGCGCCGTGGCCACACGCGGCGTGGATCTGGCGACCCAGTCGGTGCGCGATGAAGTCGCTGGCCTTGGCCTGGACAACGCCAGCCGCGACGAGCTGGACAGCCACCTGGCGGCGCACGCCAGCACCGTGAAACAGCGCATTGCGACCAGCCAGAGCACCAAGGATTGGCATGGCTCGGCGTTAGAGCAGTATGCGGCCGATCTCAGCGCCGATCTGCTGCCCACGATCGGCGCCGACCTTGGACAGCAGGCCCTTCAAGCCATGGCCGGTGGCGATGCCCAGGGCGCGCTGGCCCTGCGCGACAAGGCCGTCGGCCTGGCCACCGGGCTGCAGGCGCGCATGCGCCAGCAGTTGCAGGCCTTGCGTCCGGCAGTTGCGGCCTTATGTCCTTCGGTGCAGCGCCTGCTGGAACTGCAGCAGGGCTGGAAAGACGCGCAGGGGCGGCCGCTGCAACTGCTCGAGCGCAATCCCTGAGTACGGCTTGGCGGCTCCGGCATGTCCGCGGTGTCCGCTGACAGCCGAACGGGAGCGCGCCTGCACGCGCATGGCTGGCCCGGCCTTGGCTGCCGTGCGCGGCCTGGCCAAGCTCATTGCTCGACCTGCGGCGGTCGGCTGGCGGGAGCCAAGGTCATGCAGAGACAATGCTGGGTGTGGTTGTTGTTGCTGGTGTTAGGCCACGCGGGCGCGGCGCGGGCGTCGGGTACCTTGCGCGTCGGCAGCCAGGTGCTCACCACGGGGGACAGCGCCACGAGGGTCGTCGAATTGCTCGGCAAGCCGTCGCGGAAATTCCGCCCGCGCAGCCCATCGTCCGCTGCACGGGGACGTGGCCACGTCCGGGTGATCACCCCGAATGACGGTGGTGAACGCTGGCAATACCGGCGCGGCGACCACGTCACCACGGTCACCATCGTGGATGGCCGGGTCGGCGACATCCAGGACCGGCGCCAGTAATCACAGCGCCGCGTGCCGGGTGCGGCCCGGCGCTGGTTTGCGTTCGCACCGCCCCGGCCTCTAGGCTTGCGGCCATCCCCACCGTGTCGGGCGGCGTCGCGACCCGGACGTTGATGATTGGCGGCATGGCCTGACGGTAAGGAGCGCGAAGAAGCATGTCCCGTTGGCTCGAGCACACCATGTTTGCTGGCAATCCGCTCCTGCTGTGGGCGCTCGCGCTCGGCGGTGCGCTGTTGGGTTTCGTGCTGGTGGCTGGCTTGCTGCGCCTGCTGACCGCGCGTGTGCGGCGTCGGCATGCCGAGACCGGTCGCCCGGGACTGGCCTTGTTGCTGGCCCTGCTCGTGGCCACGCGTTATTGGCTGGTGCTGCTGTTGGCGCTGGCGATCGCGTGCAAGTTCCTGCATACCAGCGCCAAGGCCAGTGTCTGGCTGGAACATCTGCTGTTTGCACTATGCGGGCTGCAGTTGGCGTTGTGGGCGAACGCATTGATCCGCCACTGGCTGCAGCGCACGGACGACGCGGGCAGCAAGCGCATCAGCCCGGTGTTCCTGAACATGCTGACCTGGGCCGCGCAGATCCTGGTCTGGTCGATGCTGTTGTTGGCCTTCATGGCCAACGTCGGGATCAACATCACGGCCTTCGTGGCCAGCCTCGGGGTGGGCGGCATTGCCGTGGCGCTGGGCTTGCAGAACATCCTTGGCGACCTGTTTGCCTCGGTGGCGATCGGCCTGGACAAGCCCTTCGAGGTGGGCGATGCGATTGCCTTTGACAACGATTCCGGCACGGTGGTCGACGTCGGGGTGAAGACCACGCGGATCGCCTCGACGTCCGGCGAGCAACTGGTGATTTCCAATGCCGACCTGCTCAAGAAGCTGATCCACAACAACAGCCGCATGTCGCAGCGTCGCGTGGTCTTCGGCTTCCGCGTGCCATATGCCACGCGCAGCGACCAGGTGCAGACCATCATTGCCCGCACACGGGAGTTCATCCAGGCGGAGGCCCAGGTCCGGTTTGACCGGGGCCACCTGACCAAGTTCGGAGAGTACGGCTACGATTTCGAATTCGTGTACTACGTCTTGTCGCCGGATTACACCCTGTATTGCGACATCCAGCAGCGCGTGAATCTGCGGCTCATGGAACAGCTCGAAGCCATGCAGGTGCCGTTTGCGATACCGGCACGCAGCGTCTTTCCGCACCCTGCCGCGCCCAGGGCCGAGCCGGCCCCGGACGCCGGGCGCGATTGAGGCCTGGCGCCGCGGGCAGCGGCGGCCGCTGCCCACGGTTTTTCCAGACGCGGCGCCGGCGGCTTCGCTATGATGAGCACGGTGTTGTCTGCCCATGGGCCCGATGACCGCCGAGCCGGCGCGTGCAAGGTGTTGGTGCCGACACATTGCAGGCTGCCGGGACGCCGGCATGTTGCATGCCGCCCGTCGGTGCTTTCGCGACCGGGGTGTGATGACCCAGTTTGCTGCCGCCGGTGCGCGGTGCGCCAATGCCATTGCAGGAGTGTTTCATGGCTGAACTCAAGCAGGTCAAGGTCCCCGATGTAGGGCATGACGACGTGCCGGTGATCGAGGTGATGATCAAGGTCGGTGATCACGTCGACCGCGAACAGGGGCTGATCACGCTGGAATCGGACAAGGCGACCATGGAGGTTCCGGCCCCGGTTGCCGGCGTGGTCAAGGAGGTCAAGCTCAAGGTGGGCGATACCGTGTCCGAGGGCACGCTCATCGCCGTGATCGAAGCCGAGGGCGAAGGTGGCGCTGCCAAGGCGGCGCCGGCGCAAGCATCTGCACCTGCCGCACCGGCACAGCCCGCCAAGGCGGCCGCGGCCGAGACCGGCAGCCCGGCGCCAGCCGCCCAGACACCGGCGCCGGCTGCCCAGGCCGAGGCGCCTGCCCAGCCTGCGCCCGCCGCGTCGGCGGAGCGTGGCGAGGCGCCGCATCCGCGCCCGCCGTTCGACGCCGCCATCGTCATGCCGGGCGACGTGCCGTACGCCAGTCCGGCGCTGCGCGCATTTGCGCGCGAGCTGGGCGTGGACGTCAGCCAGGTCAAGGGCTCGGGGCGCGGAGGCCGCATCCTGCGCGAGGACGTCAGTGCCTATGTCAAGCACGCGCTGGCCTCGGGCGCACGGCCGCAGGCCGGTGGCGTGGCGGGGGGCGCCGGGCTGAATCTGCTGCCCTGGCCGCAGGTCGACTTTGCCAAGTTTGGCGACATCGAGGAGCGGCCGCTGTCGCGCATCCAGAAGATTTCCGGCGCCAACCTGGCGCGCAACTGGGCCATGATCCCGCATGTCACCCAGCACGAGGACGCCGACATCACGGAGATGGAGGCGTTCCGCAAGCAGCTCGGCGCCGAGCATCCGGAGCTGAAGATCAGCCCGCTCGTGTTCCAGATCAAGGCCGTGGTGGCGGCACTCAAGGCCTTCCCGCAGTTCAATGCCTCGCTCGATGCCAGCGGCGAGCAGTTGATCCTGAAAAAGTATTTCCACATCGGCATTGCCGTGGACACGCCGGACGGGCTGGTGGTGCCGGTCATCCGCGACGCCGATCGCAAGGGGTTGCTCGACCTGGCGCAGGAGCTTGGGGAAATCTCCAAGAAGGCGCGCGACAAGAGACTCGGTCCGGCGGAAATGTCGGGCGGCTGTTTCTCCATCAGCTCGCTCGGCGGCATTGGTGGCACCTATTTCACGCCCATCGTCAATGCACCGGAAGTGGCCATCCTTGGCGTCAGCAAAGCTGCGCTCAAGCCGGTGTGGAACGGCAAGAAGTTCGCGCCGCGCCTGGTCCTGCCGCTGTCGCTGTCCTACGACCACCGCGTCATTGACGGTGCGCTGGCGGCGCGCTTTGCCGTGTTCCTCGCCGCCCGGCTCGGTGACATCCGCCGCCTGCTGCTGTAACGGCCGACGCGTGAGTTTTCCGGCCATCGCCAGCCTCGCCGCGGTCCTGGATCCGCCGGTTGCCGTGCAACGCGCGGTCGGCCGAGTGGAAGGCTGGCTGGATCTGGGTTTCAGGGTCGGTGGCGCCCAAGTCACCATTGGCTCCCTGCTTGGCGCGGTGCTGTTGTTCGTGCTGTTCCTGTTCGGCATGGCGCTGTCCAAGCGCCTGCTGCGGCGCTTCGGCGAGCGCAACGGGCACGTGAACCGGTCCACGCTGTACATGGTAGAGCGCACGTTGCACTACCTGCTCTTGGTGGTCGGCGTGCTCTGGGCCCTCAGCGTGGCCGGCATCCCGATGACGCAGATGAGCTTGTTTGCCGGTGCGCTCGGCGTCGGGCTCGGGTTTGGCCTGCAATCCATCTTCAACAACTTCGTCTGTGGCCTGATCCTGTTGTTCGACCGCAGCCTGAAAGTTGGTGATTTCGTCGACCTGGCCTCTGGCGTGCATGGGCATGTGCTCGAGATCCGCATGCGCGCCACCCTGGTCAGCACCAACGACAACATCGACATCCTCGTGCCGAACTCCGAGTTCGTGAACGGGCGGGTAGTCAACTGGACCTTGCGCGAAGTGGCGCGGCGGCAGCGGATACCGTTTCGCGTGGCCTACGGCAGCGACCGCGATCGGGTCAAGCAGGCCGCGCTGGAGGCTGCCGCTTCCGTGCCGTACACCGTGACCATGGAAGGGCCGCGGGCGCCCGATGTCTGGCTCACCGGTTTCGGCGAGTTCTCACTGGACTTCGAACTGGTGATATGGCTCGATGCCACGGCCACGCGGCGGGTCGGCCGGGTGCTGGCCGCCTATAATTGGGCCTTGCACGTGGCACTGGAGAAATACGGGATCGTGATACCGCTGCCGCAGCGCGAAGTGCGCGTCACCAGTTGGGCTGCCGGCGGCGAGGCGTCGTCCGCGCTGGTCCCGGGCAAGCCCGGCGACCCCACGCCACACGACGCCGCTGCGGTTGCCCAGGACCCATCGGCAGCGCAGCAAGACCTTACCCGCCAGGCGCCGGATGCCGCGCGCTGACATCCGCCGCAAAGGAGACAAGCATGGCCAGCACCATTGAAATCAAGGTTCCCGACATTGGCGGACACAGCAAGGTGCCGGTGATCGAGGTGCTGGTGAAGGCTGGCGACACGGTGGAGAAGGAGCAGGGACTGGCCACCCTGGAGTCGGACAAGGCGACGATGGAAATCCCGTCGAGCGCGGCGGGGGTGATCAAGGAAATGCGGGTCAAGGTCGGCGACGAGGTGGACGAGGGGACGGTCATTGCCGTGCTGGAGCCCGCAGCGGGAGCGGCGTCGGCCCAGCCGGAGGCGCAGCCCGCATCCAAGCCCGCGGAGAAACCGGCCGCCGCTGCCGCGGCGCCACGCCCGGCGTCAACACCGGCGCCCGCGGCCACGCCCACGGCGCCGCCGGCAGCCGCGGTCTCCGGTCGCAAGGCCGACATCGAGTGCGCCCTGGTGGTGCTGGGCTCGGGCCCGGGCGGCTACAGCGCCGCGTTCCGCGCCGCGGACTTGGGCGTCGACACCGTGCTGGTCGAGCGTTACGCCACCTTGGGCGGGGTATGCCTGAATGTCGGTTGCATTCCCTCCAAGGCCTTGCTGCACGCCGCCGAGGTCATCGATTCGGCGGAAGCGATGGCGGCGCACGGGGTCAGCTTTGGCAAGCCCAAGCTCGACCTGGACAAGCTGCGCGGATTCAAGG
>DATNBK010000071.1:0-10416 GCA_035571995.1 Rhodanobacter sp. | reverse complement strand
ATGCTGCGGGGCGACGACGCGCAGTTGACTGGCACGATCTTCCATGAGCTCGCGCATCAATTGATCTATGTGCCGGGCGACACCACGTTCAATGAATCGTTTGCCACCTTCGTCCAGGTCGAGGGCCTGCGGCAGTGGCGGATGGCGCAAGGCATGCCGGCAAGGGCCTCGTGCACCGCGGCGCATGAGGAGGCGTTCACCAGGCTGGTTCTGGACTTGCGCGAGCGCTTGCGGGTGCTGTACGCAAGCGGCGCGGAGCCGGCCAGCCTGGCGACAAGGAAGCAGGCCGAGTTTGCCGCCTTCCGCGAGCGTTACGCGCGCTGGCGCAATCCGCAATGGCCGGACATCGCGACCTATGACGCCTGGGTGGCGGCGCCGCTGAACAATGCACGGCTCGTTCCGTTTGGCTTGTACTCGAGATGGGTGCCGGCGTTTGCGCAGCTCTTCGCCCGCAGCGGCAAGGATTGGCACGGGTTCTATGCCCACGTACGCGCGCTCGCGGCAGCGACGAAGCCGCGGCGCGACAAGCAATTGCAGGCGCTGCTGCCCGCGGCGGACCCTGGCCGGCCTTCAACCTGTACGGAATCCCAATCTTAGGCTGTCGTGAAGCTGAACGTGCTTGCCAGTAGACATTGAACTCACACAGGCCCGGCCACACTAAGCACACGTATCGCCGTGATGGCGACAAGAAGCGGCGCAACGCATCGTGCTGCTGAGGGGCCGGCCTTTCTCCCCTGATGGCCGCCTGACAAACCTCGTTAGTCCTCCCCTGGCTAACGAGGTTTTATTTTGTGGCTACCATCCCTGGCAGCCACCCTTCGGGCCATCGCTGCGCGAGGTCAAAAATCGTTCCTGACAATTTTTGACCGCTGGATGCGGGCTGTCTGCGGCACGCCGGCGCGTCGGCGCGGATAATGGCGACGTGGGGCCATGGCGGCCGCCTATCTGGGGAAGTGATGATCATTGAATCCCTGCTGGACACGGATTTGTACAAGTTTTCAATGATGCAGGTGGTGCTGCACCAATATCCGGCTGCCCAGGTGGAGTACCGCTTCAAGTGCCGCGAACCGGGCGTCGACCTGGCGTCGTGCATTGATGAGATCCGTGGTGAACTGGCGGCCTTGTGCCAGTTGCGCTTCACGCCCGACGAGCTCGATTACCTGCGCAGCCTGCGCTACATCAAGAGTGATTTCGTCGATTTCCTCGGGCTGTTCCAGCTCAACGAGAAATATGTCGACATCGCGCCCTCGGCGACGGTGCCCGGCGAGATCGACCTGCGCATCCGCGGTCCGTGGCTGCACACGATCCTGTTCGAGGTGCCATTGCTGGCCATCATCAGCGAAGTCTATTGCCGCCGGAACCACCCCGGCGTCGCCCTGGACGAGGGTCGGCAAAGGCTGCACACGAAGATCGCCATGCTGCGCGACACGCCGGGATATGCCGAGTGCAAGCTGGCCGACTACGGGACCCGTCGGCGCTATTCGCGCGACTGGCACCGCGAAGTCGTCGCCACCCTGCACGAGGGCCTGGGACCGCAGTTGGCGGGCACCAGCAACGTCTGGCTGGCCTGGCAGCTGGGACTGACGCCGCTGGGTACGCTGGCGCACGAATATCTGCAGGCGCACCAGGCGCTGGGCCCGCGCCTGCGCGACTCGCAGGTCGTCGCCCTCCAGGCGTGGGCAAAGGAATACCGCGGCGACCTCGGGATCGCCTTGTCCGACGTGTATGGGCTCGATGCCTTCCTGCGCGACTTCGACATGTATTTCTGCAAGCTGTTCGACGGCGCACGGCAGGATTCTGGCGATCCCTTTGTCTGGGGCGAGAAGCTGCTCGCGCACTACCAGGCAAACCGCGTGGATCCGCACGGCAAGGTTCTGGTCTTCAGCGACGGGCTGGACATCCCCAAGGTCATGCAACTCTATGCGCACTTTCGCGGGCGCTGCCAACTGGCGTTTGGCGTCGGTACCAACCTCACCAATGACGTCGGGCCGGCGCCGATCTCCATCGTGATCAAGATGGTCCGCTGCAATGGCCAACCCGTGGCCAAGCTGAGCGACTCACCGGGCAAGGCCATGTGTGACGACCAGGCCTACGTGACCTACCTGCGCCAGGTGTTCGAGATTCCAGACGACCAAGGCACCTGACCGCCCAAGGTCACCGTGGCCAAGGGTCGACCGGTGGCGCGGTGGACGATGTCGTAGACTCGAAGCCTAAGCCTCGCCCAGGGATTTCCGCCATGACCAGCATCTACGATTTCAGCGCCCGCGACATCGACGGTCAAATGCGTTCGCTGGGTGAATGGCGCGGCAAGACTTTGCTGGTCGTCAACGTCGCCTCGCGTTGCGGGTTCACCCCGCAGTACGAGGGACTGGAAAAGCTGTGGCGCGAGCAGCGCGGGCTTGGCCTCGTCGTGCTTGGTTTTCCCTGCGACCAGTTTGGCCACCAGGAGCCCGGCGACGAAGCGCAGATCAAGGCGTTTTGCCAGGACCGGTACGAAGTGAGCTTTCCCATGTTTGCCAAGATCGAGGTCAACGGCGAACATGCCGATCCCTTGTACAAGTGGCTCAAGGGCGAGGGCAAGGGCGTGCTGGGTAGCGAGTCGATCAAGTGGAACTTCACCAAGTTCCTGGTGGACGACGAGGGCCAGGTGGTCAAGCGCTACGCGCCCACCGACACGCCGGCGAAGATCACCAAGGACACGTTGGCACGGCTGCAGGCTGGCGCGGCCGGTTGATCCCGCCTGGGCCGCGCTGCCCGATGCATTCGGCCGGCGCGCTCAGTACCAGTCGAGCAGCGAGATGCCGACGCCGAGGTAGGTCGCGTTGTGGTTGTAGTCGATCATGCTTTCGCCGTAGCCCTTGAAGGCCTGCAGGTATCCGCGCAGGTTCCCGGCCAGCGGAAAGCTCCAGGTGAAACGTGCGGCGCCGTGGCTGCGCGCGCCGCCGCGCAGCGAATGGCGCAGCATCATGGAAAACTCCTGCCCGTTCCATTCGTGCACGATCTGCACGTCGCCGCGCCCCATGTAATCGCCGATGTCGGGATTGTTGTCGTCGCTACGGTTTTCCGGGATGCGCCACCACGGGCGGAACATGACCACCCAGCCCGGACGTTCGAAACCGATGTTGGCGATGACCCGGTTCCAGCTGCGGGACAGTGGGTTGTTGCGGCCGTTGGACTGATGGTCGAAGCTCATGCCGAGCAGGCGGCCGTCCCAGCCGAACACGCGGTAGTGGGTGTTGAAGACCAGCATGGCCTCGGGCTCGTAGTTGGTCTCGCGCATTGGCCTTGAGAGCCGGTGGTTGTAGACCTGCCAGCGGGAGGACTGCGTGTAGCCCAGCCAAAGGTCGCCGGCATCGCCAAACACGCCCTGCCACAGCTTGGTCTTGAAGCTGAGCTGGAACTTGGCCTCCAGGTTGCCGAGGTGTTCGCGCTGCGCGACGGTGTTGTCCGGATTCGGGCTGCTCGGCCGCTCGTTCTGGTTGCTGCTGGCGAATACCGGCAGCACGTAGATGGGCTTGTAGCCACGCAGGTTGAACGTACCAAGCTTGCTTTCGCGGGCCAATTCCCAACGGCTGTCCAGCAGGGAGCGTGCATTGCCTACCGCCTCCGTCCCGGAGGCGGCGGACCTCGCGGCGGCGTCGTGTCCGAAGACATTGGCCGCCCCGGCCGCGGTAGGCGCGGACGCTGCCGCCTCGGTGTTTGCCCGGCCAGTGGCCTGGTCATAGCAGGCCAGCCGCGCCGCATCACTCTCGATACTGGTGCAGGCGCGGATGTCCATGGGATCGGGATTTTGCGCCGCACCGGGGCTGGCGAACAGGGCGGCAAGCAGCGTCAGCGCCACTGCGACGGGACGGGTTTGCATCGTGTACTCCGTGAGGGCGGTGGCACGCAGGCCGCGCACCGCGTCCAGGCAAACTAGCCTTGCTTGAGCCAGCTCTCGTATTCGGATTGGCTGATATGGTTGTCGCGGTTCTTGTCCGCATGCTCGAAGTCGTTGGCCAAGGGCGGGTAGGCGTCCGCCTGGTCGGCACTGATCGACTTGCCGCCTTGGGCCAATTGCTCGAACGAAGGCACCTGGCCGTAGCTCTGGGCTTTTGCCGGCATGCTGTTCACCGTGAGCTCGCCTTGCGGGGTCTGGTACACGGCGGAGTGGGTGGCCGAGCCGGATGAGCTGTCCTGGGCGAGCGCGCCGCCGGACAACAGCAAGGCTCCGGCACACAGTGCAGCCAGGAGAGGCAACTGAGGTTTCATCATGGGTACTCCTTCAGGTTTGACCAAGATGGCGGTCGGGTCTGCACCGGCCCGGGCGTTGCGGTACGCGTCAGGGATCGGGCGGGAATCGACGCTAGCAGAGAGTGCGTAAATGCCACCTCAACACCATGCCCCCCATGCGGTGAAACTGCCGTGTCGTCCAGTTCCCCTGGGCGCCAAGTCGGAGGTCCTCTCGGCGACCCAGGCCCGCTACCTGCACCTGGCCGCGCAAGGCTTGCTGCAACCCTTGCGGCGGCGCGCGCGGCCACGGGACCTGCTCGATGCCATCCAGCGCATGTGCCTGCTGCAGATCGATTCGATCCATGTGCTCGCGCGCAGCCAGCACCTGGTGTTGCGGGCGCGCCTTGGCGATTATCCAATGGAATGGCTGGACCAGGCACTTGCCGACGGACAATTGGCCGAGTGCTGGGTGCACGAGGCATGCATGGTCCCGGCTGCCGACATCGGGCTGCACAGGGCGTGGCTGGCGCAGCGGGAAAACCACTGGTCGTTCCGGCGCGCCGTGTCCACCCGCCAGGAGCATCGACGGGAGATGGAGGCCTTGCTGGCGCGGATCCGGGCCACGGGACCGGTGAGCGCGGCCGATTTTGCCAGGCCGCCCGAGGCATCCGGGCCGCGCTCCGGCTGGTGGGACTGGAAACCCGAGAAGCGCTGGCTCGAGGCGTGGTTCGTCCTGGGTGAGCTCATGGTGGCGCGCCGCGAGCGTTTCCAGCGCGTCTATGACCTGGCCGCCAACGTACTGGCCCGGCTGGATCCGCCGCCGGCGCCGATACCCGTGCCCGATGCGACGACCCTGCGCCAGCGCTTCATTGCCGATGCCGTGCGTGCACTGGGGATCACCCAGCCGCGCTGGATTGCCGATTACCACCGTCTGCAGCCGGCCGTCGACGTGGATGAGCTCGTGCCGCTCCTTGCCAGTGGCGAATTGCGCAGCGTGCAGGTGCAGGGTTGGCCGAGCCCGGCCTATGTCCACCGCGACCACGACGAGCTGCTCGAGCGGGCGTTGCAGGGGCGCCTGCGCGCGACCCATACGGCCTTGCTGTCGCCGTTCGACCCGGTGGTATGGGACCGTCGGCGGGCGCGGGAATGGTTTGGTTTCGATTACACGCTCGAGTGCTATACCCCCGCGGCGAAACGGCGTTACGGCTATTTCGTGCTGCCGATATTGCACCGCGGGAAGCTGGTCGGTCGCCTCGATGCGAAGGCGCACCGTGCGCAGGGGATCTTCGCGGTCAACGCCTTGTTCCTCGAGGACGGGGTGGTCCCGGGGCCGCGCCTGTTGAATGAACTCGCGGCTGCGCTGGGAGCGATGGCACGCTGGCACGGGACGCCGGAAGTGCGCGTGTTGGCCACCCGCCCGCCGGGGCTTGCGGCACGTTTGCAGGCTTTGTGCGCCTAGCCTCGCCGGCCATTATCGGCCTGCGCGCATCTTGCAATGCAGCATAAAAACATCGCCGGAATGGCCTATTGACAAATCACCAATTGGCAAAAAATCCGTTATGCTTGGCACGCTGTGTCTGCTCGGCGCCACGCGTGCACGGTTAGGATTCCTTGTGATCCGCATCGTTACACCCGATCGCGGCATGCCCAGTAAACTGTTGGCCAGCAATGGCCGTTTTGTCAAAAGCGTCAAGCGAGGATCGGAGCGAGTTATGTCGGATCGTGAAGTAGGTACAGTCAAGTGGTTCAATGATGCCAAGGGTTTTGGCTTCATCAGCCGTGAAAACGGACCAGATGTGTTCGTGCATTTCCGGGCCATCAGTGGCTCAGGCTTCAAGAGCTTGCAGGAAGGCCAGAAGGTGAGCTTCAAGGTCGTCACCGGCCAGAAGGGTCTGCAGGCGGAAGACGTTACGCCGGCTTGAGTGCCATCCAATCCAGGTGGGGCCGGCTCGCTGGCCCCACCTGGCCAGGTTCTTAGGCCCGGGGAAAGTTTGCACTTCGTGTTCCAGATCGCCGGCACTTGCCGGCGTTTATATCTGGCGGTGTGCCGTTGCGCCGTTGTGCCTGATCTAGCGGTTCGCGATTAACCGTATTTCCAGAGCATATCCCTGATACGGCGTGCCCGAAGTGCCGCATGCCGGGCCGCGCGCGCGCACCAGGGCAGGTCCCCCATCCCGGTGAGCCCACGCCACGGGATTGCTTTTGGGGAGGCTTGCGTTCGTAGCCAGATGACAGCATCTGGGGTAGCAGTCATTGGAAGGAAACTGCGTGGGACTCCTTGCTTCGTTTTCCCCAGGGCAGCCCCGGGCTGCGCACGGGGTGCTGTGGGCGGGCGGAAGCCCGTGGCACGGCGCCGGGCCCGCGATGCGAGTCATGGCACGGGGTCAACGCGCATGAGCCCGGGCGAATCCGTCGCGGAACGCTTCACCGGGGTCGAACGCCTGTATGGAGTCGGCAGCGTGGACCGGTTGGCGCGTGCGCATGTCTGCGTCGTCGGCATTGGTGGCGTCGGCTCGTGGGCCGCAGAGGCCCTGGCGCGCAGCGGAGTGGGTGCGCTGACGCTGATCGATGCCGACGAGGTGTGCCTGTCCAACACCAACCGGCAGCTCCACGCGCTGGACGGCCAATACGGCAAGCCCAAGGTGGCGGTCGTCGCGGAGCGGGCGCGGGCAATCAACCCCGCCATCGAGGTGACTGGCATCGAACGTTTCCTGACCCCGGCGACGCTGGACGAACTGCTGGATCGCGGCTACGACGTGGTGCTGGACGCCTGCGACGCGTTCCGCGTCAAGCTGGAGATGATCGCCTGGTGTCGCCGGCGCAAGTTGCCGATCGTCAGCGTGGGTTCGGCGGGCGGACGCACCGACCCGACACAGGTCCGCGTACGCGACCTGTCGCGGACGGAACACGATGCCATGTTCAGCTTGATCCGCAAGAAACTGCGGGCGGACTTCCATTTCCCGCGCAATCCGGATCGCTACTTTGGCGTGTCGGCGGTTTATTCCCTGCAGAACGTGCAGTATCCGCAAGCCAATGGCAGCGTATGCGGCCAACGGCCGCCAGGCGGCGAATCCTTGAACCTGGCTTGCGGTGGTGGCCTGGGCGCCGCCACGCACGTGACCGGCGCGTTTGCGTTTGCGGCGGTGGGCAAGGTGCTGGAGAAGCTGCTGGCTTGATCGCGGGCCTGGCCGGGCGCCAACTGGCGGGCACGGACCGGCGTGCCCTCGCTGATCCCCTGTTGCCCCGCTGCTGCCGCGCTTGCCTGGCTGCCCCTACCAGCCCATGTAATGCCCGCCGTTGATGGCAAGGTTGGCGCCGGTGACCCAGGCTGCCTGCTCGTCCAGGAAGAACGCGACGGCGTAGGCGATCTCGTCGGGATTTCCCAGGCGTCCGAGCGGGATCTGGGCCACGATTTTTTCCCGCACCTCCTCGGGCACCGCCATGACCATGTCGGTGCCGATGTAGCCGGGCGAGACCGTATTCACCGTGATGCCGAGCTTGGCGTTCTCCTGCGCCAGCGAGATGGTGAAGCCGTGCATGCCGGCCTTCGCGGCGGCGTAGTTTGCCTGGCCGTACTGACCTTTCTGGCCATTGATCGAGCTGATCTGCACGATGCGCCCCCACTTGCGCTTGCGCATGCCCTCGATCACCGGGCGGGTCACGTTGAAGCAGGCGTTGAGGTTGGTGTTCACCACGTCGGCCCACTGCTCGTAGCTCATCTTGTGGAAGGTGCTGTCGCGGGTGATGCCGGCGTTGTTCACCAGGATTTCGACTGGCCCCAGCTTGCCCTCGATGGCCTGGACCATGGCCACGCATTGCTCCGGGTCGGACACGTCGGCACGTACGGCGAAAACGTCGATACCGTCGGCCTTCATGCGCTCTTGCCAGGCCCGGGTCTTCTCCTCGTTGCGGTAGTTGGTGGCAACCCTGTGCCCCATGTGGGCCAGGCGCCGGACAATCGCGGTGCCGATGCCGCCCGTGCCACCGGTGACGAGAGCAGTACGTTGAGTCATGTCGTGGTACCTCCTTGAGTGGGTCATCGCCAGCCGCGACACACGATTGCGTGGGCGATGTGGCATTTATAGCCGTTTGCGCGAGGGAGTGACCGCTGCAGTGCGGCATCGTCCCGCGGCGGAGCCGGCCTGGACGCCTCGTCGGCGCGCGGTGCGGACCTTGAAACCGGGCGTACTTGCCCGGATGTTCCGCTACGCCGGCGCGTACCGATCAGGCTCGCGCCTTCCACCCCAAGATGGATCCAGACGCATGAATTCCACTGCAGAAACCCGCCCGTTCGAAGCCGAAGTCGCCCAGGTCCTCAAGCTGGTCACGCATTCGCTGTATTCACACAAGGATATTTTCCTGCGCGAGCTGGTATCGAACGCGTCCGACGCATGCGACAAGCTGCGCTTCGAAGCCATTGCCAACCCCGAGCTGATGGCTGGCGACAGCGAACTGCACATCGACATCAGCTGGGACAAGGCGGCCCGGACCATCAGTGTGCGCGACAACGGCATTGGCATGAGCCGCGACGAGGTGGTGGCCAACATCGGCACCATTGCCAGCTCCGGCACACGGCGTTTCCTGGAGGCCATGTCAGGCGAGCAGAAGGCCGACGCGCGGCTGATCGGCCAGTTTGGCGTGGGTTTTTATTCGGCGTTCGTGGTTGCCGACCGGGTGACCGTGCTCAGCCGGCACGCCGGCGCGCCGGCCAATGAGGGAGTCAAGTGGGAAAGCGACGGCCAGGGCGAGTACAGCCTGTCCACGATCGAACTGGCTGAGCGCGGCACGACCGTCATCCTGCACCTGAAGGCAGATGAGGACGAATTCCTCAGCCGCTGGCAGTTGCGCTCGCTGATCACACGCTACTCCGACCATGTCGCCTTCCCCATCCGCCTGCCGCGGGAAAAGGACGAGCAGCCGACGGATGAATGGGAAACCGTCAATGCGGCCTCGGCGCTGTGGACCAAGCCGAAGTCGGAGATTTCCGACGAGGATTACAAGGCGTTCTACAAATCCCTGGGCCATGACTTCAACGATCCACTGGCCTGGACGCACAATCGGGTGGAAGGCAGCCAGAGTTTCACCACGCTGCTGTACCTGCCCGCGCAGCCGCCGTTCGATTTGCTGATGGGCGGCCGCGACGAGCGCAAGGGCCTCAAGCTTTACATCAAGCGCGTTTTCATCATGGACGCGGCCGAGGACATGCTGCCGAACTACCTGCGCTTCGTGCGCGGCGTGGTCGACGCCGATGACTTGCCGCTCAATGTCAGCCGGGAAATCCTGCAGCACAATCGCCAGCTCGAGCGCATCAAGGCCGCATGCGTCAAGCGCGTGCTCGACCTGATCGAGAAGCTGGCGACCGACGAGCCGGAGAAATTCGCCACCTTCTACAAGGCCTTTGGCAATACGCTGAAGGAGGGCATCAGCGAGGACGCAAACCACCGCGAGCGCATCGCCAAGCTGCTGCGCTTCGCCTCCACCAAGGGCGACGGGGCCGTGCAGGCAGCCTCGTTCGACGACTACATCGGCCGCATGCCGCTGGACCAGGACACGATCTGGTACATCACCGCCGACAGTTACGCCGCGGCCTTGGGCAGCCCGCAACTGGAGGCGTTCAAGGCCAAGGGCATCGAAGTGCTGTTGATGTACGACCGCATCGACGAATGGATGCTGGGCAGCCTGCAGGAGTATGCCGGCAAGAAGCTGCGCAACGTGGCCAAGGGCGAGCTGCCTCTGGACGAGGCGGACAAGAAAAAGCAGGAGGAGGCCAGCAAGCAGGCCGAGCCGCTGCTCAAGAAACTCAAGGAGCTGCTGGGTGAGCGCGTGGCCGAGGTCAAGGTCTCGGCGCGCCTGACCGATTCGCCGTCCTGCCTGGCCCTGGGTGACTACGAGATGGCGCCGCACCTGGCGCGGTTGCTGCGCGAGGCCGGGCAGGCCATGCCCGAGTCCAAGCCGACGCTGGAGATCAACCCACAGCACGCGCTGTTGCAGCGTCTCGAAGCCGAGGCTGACGAGGCCAAGGCAAAGGACCTGGCCGTGCTGCTGCTGGAACAGGCGGAAATCGCCGCCGGCGCCCAGCTGGCGGATCCGGCAGCCTTCGTGCAGCGCATGAACCGCGTCTTGCTCGAAGCCTAGACGCGGATTCCATGTTGCAGGTCAAGCCGTAGGGCGGATCAATCCACAAGGGACTTCCTGCGGTCGGGA
>DATNBK010000070.1:0-21644 GCA_035571995.1 Rhodanobacter sp. | reverse complement strand
CTCGCGCAGCACGAAACTGCGGATCTCGCGATGGTGCGCGGCAAGCTCCGGTTCGTCACTGTCGGTCATGGCTACGCCTCGGAGGTGGACCCGCCATTGTAAAGGGCCATACGCCGGCGGGTCTTTATAACGTCGAGCGCTACATCCGCGCCTTCATCTCGCCCCGTCGGCATCCGTGACCAGGCCATGCTGGAAGTGCTGTACTCGACCGGCTGGACGGCGGGACGGGGCGTACCGTCAAGTCAGCGATATACGTCGCTGCGGTTGCCGATGCGGATTACCAGGACGCGCCGCGTGCTGCCCCGGATGTCGCACACAATGCGGTAATCACCTACGCGACAGCGCCACGAGTCCCCCAACGGGCCGGTCAGCGCCTTGCCGCGACGCCGCGGATTTTCCGGGCCGACAACACGTTCACGCAAAAACGTCGTATGCGTTTGGCCGCCGTCCAATCGAGCTTGGACAACTGGTTTTTTGCGGACCCGGTGAGCTCAATCTTGCCGGCAGCGGTGGGGGGTTGCACACTGCCGGCACTGGGATGCCTGGAGACGCCGATGAAATGCGTGACGCTGGGTTTATGCGTGTTGGCCCTGGGCGCCTGCACGGACAAGCCGCCACCGGAGCAGCCCAAGCCACCGACGCCGGTGAGCAGCACGCCGTTCGACACCTTGCGCGCCACCGAGCAGCGCGCAAAGAACGTGCAGAAGATCGTGGACGATGCGGCCGCGAAGCAGCGCAAGGCGATCGACCAGCAACAACAATAAGCTGCAGTCCTTGTGGACCGGGCGGTCCTACAGCCGACAAAGGCAGTCGGCGTAGATGTTGGGGGTGCCCGGTTTGGCGTGGCGCAGCCAGGCCAGCGGAGGCAACAGGGCTGGCGCGGCGGCCAGCCACGCTTGCGGCAGGCGCAGGCCGGCCGAGCGCAGCACGTAGGCGCTGGCGCTCTGGTTGAAGCTCAGCAGCAGGCGCTCGACGCCGCCCAGCGGTGGCTCGGCGTAGCGCACGGGGTAGCCCTTGCCCAGGTGGGCGAGCCCGGCCGCGTAGTCGGTGGCCGCGCCCAGGCCTCCAAGCGTATCGACCAGGCCGCGCTCCAGCGCCTGCTGGCCAGTCCACACGCGGCCCTGGGCGACGGCGTCGATCGCCGCAGTGCTCTGCTTGCGCGCCTTGGCCACGTTGCCGACGAAATCGCGGTAGCCCTTGTCGATGATGGCCTGGATCAGCGTGCCGACGCCGGGATCGAGGGGGCGGGTGATGTCGAATGCGCCGGCCATCGGCCCGGTGCCGATGCCGTCGCTGTGCACGCCGAACTTCGCCAAGGTATCGGGCAGCGTATAGAACAGGCCGAAGATGCCGATCGAGCCGGTGATGGTGTTGGGCTCGGCGAAGATGCGGTCCGCGTTCATGCCGATCCAGTAGCCGCCACTGGCGGCCACGTCGCCCATGGACACCACCACAGGAATGCCGGCCTCGCGGGTGAGCACGATCTCGCGGCGGATCTGCTCGGCGGCATACACCTCGCCGCCGGGGGAATCGACCCGCAGCACCAAGGCCTTGGTCTTGTGGTCCTGGCGCGCTGCGCGGATCAGCGCCGCGGTGGACTCGCCGCCTATCGTGCCGGGCGGCTGCTTGCCGCCGGTGATCTCGCCCTCGGCAACGACGACGGTGACCCCGGGCGCACCGCCACGATTGGCGGCGGCTTCGCGCGGCGCGTAGTCGGCCAGGATGATATGGCGGAAACCGTGGCCCTTCTTGCCGGCCGGCACGCCAGCCTTGCGCAGTTCGGCAATGAGTTGGGCGCGGGTGGCCAGGCCATCGGCCAGGTGTTCGTCGACGGCGAGCTGGGCCAAGTCGCCCTGGGCGTCGGCGACTCGCTGCGGCAAGCCGTCGACGTCGGCACGCAGTACGGTCGGATCGAGCTTGCGCAGCGCGCCCACCTCGTCCAGCCAGGTGTCCCACAGACCGCCCAGCCAATAGCTGTCGGCGCGCTTGGCGTCGTCCGACGCGTGGTCGAGGATGTAGGGCTCGGCGGCACTCTTGTACTCGCCAACACGGAACAGGTGCACGTCCACGCCGAGCTTGTCCAGCAGATCCTTGTAGTACAGGCGGTAGTTGCCCAGGCCCGTGAGCATCAGCCCACCCTGCGGATCGAGCAGCACGCGGTCGGCGTGGGCGGCGAGGTAATACTGGCTCTGGTCCAGGTTGACGCCCCAGGCCAGCACCGGCTTGCCGGTGGCGCGGAAGCGGTCGAGCGCCGCGCCGAGCTCGCGCAGCGCGGCAAAGCCGCCGGCCTGCAGCTCGCCGGGCAACAGCAGGATGCGGGTGATGCGGCTGTCGCTCGCGGCGCGGTCGATGCCGGCGACCAGGTCGCGCAACTGGATCTGGCGCGTGCCTTCGTCGGAGAAGCCGCGCATGACCCGCTGCAGCGGATCGATGCTGTATTGCTCGACCAGCGCGCCCTGCGGCTGCAGCACCAGCACGCTGCCGTCCTGCACCAGGCGCTCGGCGCGCGTGCCGGCAATGCCCGCGGTGACCAGCAGCACGATCAACGCCAGCGCGGCGAAGAACACGAGGTTGATGATGATCAGGCGCAGCAGGTTGATGCCGCGCCCGAGGTCACGCAGGAAGCCGGTGAAACCGCGGCGGCGCGGCGGAAACGGAGGTGGTGAGGGAGACATGCGACAGCAACACCTGGCAAAGATGCGGTCAATCTATCAAATCGTTGTATCCGCGCCGTAGTTTCGTGGCTCGTCCGGCAATACTTTTCGCTGGCACTCCCGTTCCCCTCCGGTGTCATTCCTCCTCTCCGCCGTCATTCCCGTTCCCTGGCGTCATTCCCGCGAAAGCGGGAATCCAGGCTCTTGAACCCGTCGAGGTTGCCAAAACACTGGATTCCGCTTTCGCGGGAATGACGACGGAAAGGAGGAATGACGACCGGGGAACCGGAGTGCGGCTCAAGCGTAACCGGTCTTGGTGCCCGCCGGCAGCGGCGGCAGGCGCCAGCGCAGCTTCCAGGCGCTGCGGCAAAAGCGCGTGAACAGCAGCACGGCGGCCACCGTGAGCCCGGCAATCAGGCCCATCCACATGCCGTGCGCGCCGAGGCCACGGTGGATGCCCAGCCACCAACCCACGGGCATGCCGACCAGCCAGTAGGCGAACAAGGTGATGGCCATGGGCACGCGGGTGTCCTTGAGCCCGCGCAGCGCGCCGTTGGAGGCGACCTGGATCCCGTCGGAGAGCTGGAACACCCCGGCCAGCATGATGAGCTGCGCGGCCAGGGCCAGCACCACTGGGTCGCGCGTGTACAGGCTGGCAATGGCATGCGGCAAGCCAAGCATCACGCTGGCCGAGACCAGTTGCGTCACCAGGGTCAGGGCAATGCCGCACAGGCCGGCGTAGCGCACCCCGCGCTCGTCGCCGCGACCGACCGCGTTGCCGACGCGCACGGTGATGGCCATCGCGAGCCCCAGCGGAATCATGAAGAACAGGGAGGCGATGTTCATCGCCACCTGGTGGCTGGCAATCACATCCTCGCCGAGCGTGCTGATGATGAGCGCCGTGGCCACGAACAGCCCAGCCTCGGCAAGCAGGGTCGTCGCGATCGGGCCGCCCACGTGCGCCAGGGCGCCGATGCGCGCCCAGTCCGGGCGCTCGAAGCGCGCGAACAGGCCCAGGCCGCGATAGTTGCGGTGCCGCAGGACATAGATTGCAAAGCCGGCGGCTTCCAGCCACAAGGCCAGCGCGGTGGCCACGCCGCAGCCATGCGCGCCCTGCGGCGGGATGCCGAGCTTGCCGAACATCAGCACGTAGCCCAGCGGTATCAGCACGAGCAGGCCGCCGAGGCTGAAATACATGGACGGCCGCGTCAGCGACAGGCCTTCGGACAGACCACGCAGCGCAAAGTACAAGGTGAGCGCCGGTGCCCCCCAACTGATCGCGAACAGGAAGCGCTGCACGTCGTGGCGCAGGCTGGGCGTCACCCCGATCAAGTCGATCAGCGGCCCGGCATGGCGCACCGCAAACCACAGCACGATGCCCATGCCCAGGGCCAGCCACAGCGCCTGGTGGAACACGCCGCCGACTTCGGCACGGCGCCCGGCGCCATCCAGTTGGGCCACCGCCGGCGGTACGGCCATCATCAGGCCGATGCCGGTGACGATGGCCAGGGTCCAGATGCTCGCGCCCACCGCCACGGCGCCAAGCACATGCGCACTGACGTGGCCGGAGAGCACGGCATCGACCACGTTGCTGCCCATGGCCGCGAGCTGCGCGCAGATCAGCGGCAGCGCCAGGCGCACGGTGGCGCGCACCTCGCGGACGAAGCGGGCGCGCTCGGGTAGGGAAAAATTCATGGGCGGGGACGCGGGCAGACGTTGGCTATTCTAGCGGACCGGGTGCCGCAGGAGACCTACTGTGGGGCTCACCTGACAGCCCCCGTCAAGGTTTCCGGAGCCTGCGCTTGCGGCCGTCGAGCCGTCCAGACGCCTGCCACAACGCGGGTTTTGCACAACGCCAAGGGCGCAAATCCCGGATGTCAAGCTCCCGTCAAAGGGGCCTGCACCGCCGCTGAACGTTTTTTGCAGGTCGTTGAATCGTAAGGCCTTTGCCAGTTGCTCAAAACGTCACCAAGACGTCAGGGAAGCCGCTGCAGCGGGCTTTGCGGGGCGCTACGCGACGGCCATCCACAGACTTATCCACAATTCGTGTGGATAAGACCAAAACCCCACCAGCCATAGCAGCTTACGGCCCACTCCTCAGGCTCACGGCCAGCAAGAGGCGCTAAATGCGCCTCGCTTGCGGAGCCGCCAAACCGATCCCTTGCTGCCGTACCTGTATCCGTCCCTGTCCTGCCTTCGTCGGAGATTCCACATCGTCGGTCAAGGCCGAAGGCCGGATCCGCCAACGGGGCGGCATACGCCGCAGATTGAACCGCGCTGGGGGCTCCGATCTTCGGCCTTGAGCCGCCCTACGCAATTCGCCACCACCCCGACACGACCGCGTGTCGGCCGATGGCACGGGCGGTGGCGGGTACACTGTCGGGCACGAGGAGAACATGCCCGTCGTCCTGCACGTCGCCCTGCCGGTACCCCTGCCGCATGTGTTCGATTACCTGCCGCCCGCACACGGCGAAGCGCAGGTGGGATCGCGCGTGGTGGTGCCGTTTGGACGCGGCAGGCAAGTCGGCATCGTGGTGGCGGTCGACGGCGCGAGCCAGGTCGCCACTTCGCGGCTGAAGCCGGCCTTGGCCTTGCCCGACGACGCACCCTTGCTCGATGCCGAACTGATGTGCACCCTGGCGTGGGCCGCCGACTACTGGCTGGCCGCGCCCGGCGAAGCCTACGCAACGGCCCTGCCGCAAGCACTGCGCAGCACGCGCGCCTTGCCCGCGCTGGGAGCCGAATACTGGACGCTCAGCACCGACGGTCGCGAGGCGCTGCAGGCCGGCACGCGTCGCGGTGGCAGCGCGGCCCTGCTTGCGGTACTTGCCGGTGGTGCCCTGAGCGCGGCCGAACTCGCCCTGCGCCTGCCCGGCTGGCGCGCCGCGGCACGGCGGCTGGCCGACGCCGGCCTGGTGGAACGCAGCGAGCAACTTCCCGATCACACTCCAGCCACGGTCTCCCACGCGCCGGAGTTGAACGACGAACAGCGCCAAGCCGTGACCGCGGTTGGCGCCAGCCTCGGCAGCTACCAGCCCTTCCTGCTCGACGGCGTGACCGGCAGCGGCAAGACCGAGGTGTACCTGGCATTGATGCAGCAGGTGCTGGCCCGCGGCCAGCAGACCCTGTTGCTGGTGCCGGAGATCGGCCTGGCGCCGCAGGCCCTGCTGCGACTGCGCGAACGCCTCGGCGTGGCGGTGGAGGTGCTGCACTCCAACCTGGCCGAGGGTGACCGCGCGCGCGCCTGGCTGCGCGCCGGCAACGGCAGCGCCAAGGTGATCCTGGGCACGCGCTCGGCTGTGTTCACGCCGCTGCCGAACGCGGGGCTGATCATCGTCGACGAGGAACACGACAGCGCGTTCAAGCAGCAGGACGGCTTCCGCTACCACGCCCGCGACCTGGCCCTGGTGCGCGCCCGCGCGCTGGGCGTGCCGGTGGTGCTGGGCTCGGGCACGCCGTCGCTGGAATCGCTGGCCAATGCCGAGGGCGGGCGCTACCGACTACTCCACCTGCGCGCCCGCCCGGGCGCCGCACGACCGCCCCGGGTGGATGTGGTGGACATGCGCGCGCAGCGCCTGGAACACGGCATGTCGCCAGCCCTGCTCGGCGCCGTGGCCGATACCCTGGCCCGCGGCGAGCAGGTGCTGGTGTTCCGCAACCGCCGCGGCTACGCGCCGGTGCTGCTGTGCCACCAATGCGGCTGGCACGCGGAGTGCGCGCGCTGCGAGCGCCCGCTGACCCTGCACGCCCGCACCCGGCGCCTGGTCTGCCACCACTGCGGCTTGCAACGCGCGGTGCCGCCAGCCTGCCCGGGCTGTGGCGCGCCGGGGCTCAGCGCCCACGGCCAGGGCACGGAGCGCCTGGAGGAAGCCCTGCTTGCGCGCTTCCCCGGCGTGCCGATCCGGCGCGTGGATCGCGAGACCATGCAACGCCGCGACGCCTTTTCCGAACTGCTCGCCAGCCTGCATGAAGACCAGCCGGCGATCCTGGTCGGCACGCAGATGCTGGCCAAGGGCCACGACCTGCCGAACCTCACCCTGGTCGCGATCGTCGGCGTGGACGAAGGCCTGTTCAGCGTGGACTTCCGCGCCAGCGAACGCCTGGCCCAACTGGTGGTGCAGGTGGCCGGCCGCGCCGGCCGCGCGCGCAAGCCGGGCCGGGTCATCCTGCAGACCCATCAACCGGAACACCCCTTGCTGCGCGGCCTGCTTGCGCGTGGCTACGCGACGACGGCCCGCGAGCTGCTCGCCGAGCGCCAGGCGGTGGCGTTGCCGCCGTATGGCTACCAGGCCCTGCTGCGGGCCGAAGCGCCGAAACGCGAGGACGTGGATGGCTTCCTGGCCGCCGCCCGCGCGGCGCTGCCGCCCGGGTTGGACACGGTCCAGGTGGCCGGTCCGATGCCGGCGCCCATGCCGGTACGCGCGGGCCGCCAGCGCGGTCAACTGCTGCTGGAGGCGCCGCGCCGCGCATCCTTGCACGCGATCCTGCGCCCCTGGTGGCTGGCCCTGCACGAGCTGCCTGCAGCGCGGCGGGTACGCTGGTCCATCGACGTCGACCCCATCGACCTCTATTGATTCCTGGCCACGCAGGACGTCCAGACGTCCACGCCCCTATCTACTGTTGCTACTCACCGGTTGGCACCGCGCGTTCTTGCCCCCTCTCCCCCGGCGGAGCCAGGGGAGAGGGGGTCAAGCCGCGGAGGGTCAGGGCTGGCCGGCGCGGAGCCAGCGCACGGCGAGGATGCCGAGTTCGTAGAGCAGGCACATGGGGATGGCCAGCATGATCATCGAGGTGATGTCAGGCGGCGTGATCAGCGCGGCGACGGCGAAGGCACCGACGATGGCGTATCGTCGAGAGCGGCGCAGCTTGGCGACGTCGACCACGCCGACCGCGGCCAGGACCACGACCGCCACCGGCACCTCGAAGCACAAGCCGAAGGCAAAGAACATCAGCATGACGAAGTCGAGGTAGTGGGTGATGTCGGTCATCATCTCCACGCCGTCGGGGGTGACCGCGGTGAGGAAGCGGAACGCCGCCGGCAGCACCAGGAAATAGGCAAACGCGCAGCCCAGGTAGAACAGCACCATGGCGGCAATCAGCAGCGGTTTGGCCAGGCGCTTCTCCTTCTTGTACAGGCCCGGGCTGACGAAGGCCCAAAGCTGGTACAGGATTATCGGCATGCAGATGAACAAGGCCGTATAGGCGGCCAATTTGAGCGGAGTGATGAAGGGGCTGGCAACCTCGGTGGCGATCAGGTGTGCGCCCTGCGGCAGGCGGGCCACC
Source organism: Rhodanobacter sp. (assembly GCA_035571995.1). Lineage (GTDB taxonomy): Bacteria > Pseudomonadota > Gammaproteobacteria > Xanthomonadales > Rhodanobacteraceae > Rhodanobacter. The sequence continues at coordinate 13,707 of DATNBK010000070.1, read as the reverse complement.
AGCGGCGCGGCCAGCGCCGAGTACAGGCGGTTGGCGAACGGCACCAGGGCCACCAGCACCACGAACACGCTGAGCGTCGCCTTCAGCAGGCGCGAGCGCAGCTCCAGCAGATGCGAGAACAGGCCCTGCTCGAGGTCGATGCCGGCATCCGGGTCAGGCGACGCCATCGACGCGCTCCGCTGGGACTGGCGTGACGGCGGGCGGCGCCGCTGCCGTGGTGCCGGCAAACAGGTCGCCGGTGTGCGTGTCGGTAGTCGCGGTCGGCGCGTCGACTGCGGCCGGCGCAGCTGATGATGGGTCCGCGGGGACCACGGCGGGCCGTTCGCCCGCGGGTTGCGCGAGGCCGCCCGTTCCCGCCGCGTCGGGCCGGCCAACGTCGAGCGGCGGGTCCGCGGTTGCCGCCGCCGCATCGGCGACGCCGGCAGCAACTCCGTCAGCCACCTCGTGCACCTCCTTCAGCGTGGCGTCCAGCTCGGCCTGGGCGGCATCCATGCGCGCCACGCTCTCACGCGCGGTGCGGCGGATTTCCTCCACTTGCAGCTCGCGTTCGACTTCGGCGCGCACGCTGTCCCAACTGAGGCGCAGGCGGCGTATCAGTGCGCCGGCGGTGCGCGCGGCGCCAGGCAGCTTCTCCGGCCCCAGCACGATCAACGCAATCAGCGCGAGCAGCAGCAGCTTGCCGAAGCTGATCTCGATCATTGCCGCGGATTACTGGCGTGGCGCGTCGTCGTGCTGCTGGTTCGCGGCCTTGGCGGCGTCAGCGGACGGTGCTTCGTTGCGCGCGGCTTCGGGACGCGGTGGATCGGCGCGCAGGCTCTCCGGCTGGGCGGGCTTTGCAGCGGGCTCGTCCTCGCCGTTCATGCTTTTCTTGAAACCGCGGATCGCGGCGCCAAGGTCGGGGCCAATCTTGCTCAGCTTGCCGGTGCCGAACAGCAACACCACCACCACCAGCAAAATGATCAGATGCCAAATACTCATGTTTCACCTCGTAGACGGTGTTGGCGCAGCCAAAGTGCGCTCGCCATCAGGTAGCACGATCAACGCGCAGTATATTCTTCGAGCTGGTCGCGGAACTTCACAACGGCGGCCGGCACGTTGCTCACGCCACCTTCGAAAATGCGGCGCGGGGTGACCCCGGAGCCATAGATGGCGGCATTCGCATCGTAGTCGATACGCAGCGCCGAGCCATCGAGCGCGACCCCTGCGAACAGGCCGCGGCTGCGCGAGTAGGAATAGATTTCAGCCTTGAGCTGGCCGTCGGTCGCGGCCGTGGCGGTGCGGCCCACGGGACCTGCCGCGGCTGCGGCATCGGCGCCCAGGGTGAACTTGCCGTTGACGATGGAATCCACCCCACGGTCGGTGCGGAACACCAGGATCACGTCGGTGGAGGACACGCCGGCCTGGAAACCGATGCTGCCGCCGGTCATGGTGATGAAGCTGGGGTCGGACCAGGTGCCTTGGGCTGTCTTCACCGAGATCAGGCCCTCGCCGCGGCGGCCGCCAAAGATGAAGCCGGCCTTGATCATGCCCGGGATCACCGCGATGGCGCGCGCGTCACGCAGCAGGTCGCGCGGGATCGACTTGTCCGGCGCCTGCATGATCTCGTCCAGTACGCGCACGGCATTGTCGGCACGCACCAGCGGCGGATCCTCGGCCTGCGCTGCGCCCAGGGGCAGCAGCAAGAGCAAGGCGGCCAGCAGCAAGTGGTGCAGCTTGGGCTTGGACATGGGTAGCTCCACGGTGGTCGACAAGGTGGACGGCAAGCAGGGCAAGGCAGCGAGCTGTGGCAGACTGGCGGTCTGGACTGAACTCTTACGATGCCACGCAAACCTCACTATACCGGCGTTGCCGCCGAATCCCACGCTGGCGCGGGGGCCGCCGTTCAGGCAGCGGTGCTGCTGGTCAACCTGGGCACGCCAACCGCCCCCACCGCCGCGGCGCTGCGGCCTTATCTTGCCCAGTTCCTCGGTGACCGGCGGGTGATCGATTATCCGCGGTGGCGCTGGTGGCCGATCCTGCATGGCGTCGTGCTGCGCGTCCGCCCCGCCCGTTCGGCGCGGGCTTACGCGAAGATCTGGAGCGCCGCCGGCTCGCCGCTGCGGGTTTACAGCGAGGCCCTGGCTGCCGCGCTGCAGGCCGAGCTGGAGGCGCGGACACCCGGAAAGCTGCGCGTGGAACTGGCCATGCGCTACGGCGAGCCGGCGGTGGAAACGACCATGGCCCGGCTGCAGCGCGAGGGCGTGCGCCGCCTGCTGGTCCTGCCGCTGTACCCGCAGTATTCGGCCACTTCCACCGGCTCGGTCATTGACGCGGTCGCGGACGGCCTCAAGGCCTTGCGCTGGCCACCTGAGCTGCGCCTGGTCAACGACTACCACGACGACCCCGGGCATATCGAGGCGTTGGCCGCAAGCATCCGCGAAAGCTGGCGACGGCACGGGCGCGGCGAGCGGCTGCTGCTCTCCTTCCACGGCATCCCCGAGCGTTATGCCCGCCTGGGCGATCCGTATCCAGAACAGTGCCAAGCCACCGCGAACCTGCTGCGCGGGCGGCTCGGCCTCGGTGCGGACGAGTTGCAACTGAGCTTCCAGTCGCGCGTCGGCCGCGAACGCTGGCTGCATCCCTATACCGACATGGTGGTGCGCGAGCTGGCGCAAGCCGGTGTGCGCCGCCTCGACGTGGCCTGCCCGGGCTTTGCGGTCGATTGCCTGGAGACGCTGGAGGAGATCGGCATGCAGAACCGTGATGCCTTTCTCGCCGCGGGCGGCAGCGAGCTCAACTACATCCCGGCGCTCAACGCCGGCGACGGACAGGTGCGCAGCCTGGCGGCGCTGGTCCAGCGCCATATGCAGGGCTGGCCGGAAGCCGGCGACGCGGCTTGAGCGCGCAACCAGCCCAGCCCCGCGAACGCGGGATCTCGCTGCCGCACCTGAAGCTGGCCGCGCAGGTCTGGGGCGAGGACGGCCTGCCGCCCCTGCTTGCCGTGCACGGCTGGCTGGACAATGCCGGCAGCTTTGCGCGGCTGGCGCCGCTGCTGGCCGGACACTTCCAGGTGATTGCGCTGGATTTGCCAGGCCACGGGCACTCGCAGCACCTGCCTGCCGGCATGGGCTACCACTACAGCGACCACGTGCGCACGCTGCTGGAAGTACTTGACGCGCTGCAGGCCGAGCGCATCCACGTGCTCGCCCATTCGCTCGGCGCCGGGATCTGCTCCCTCGTGGCGGCGGCCGCGCCGGCACGCCTCGGGCGCCTGTGGTTGATCGAAGGCCTGGGCCCCTTGGCCGACGACGGCAGCCACACCCTGGCTCGCTGGCGAGAGGCCCTGGCACCGCCACCGGCGCGCAAGCGACGTCCCCTGCGCCTGTTCACCGGCATCGAGCAGGCCGTGGCTGCGCGCGTGGCCGCCAGCGGGCTCGCCGCCGACCTGGCCCGGCCCATCGTCGAACGCGGCCTGCTGGCCGTGGACGGTGGCTGGCGCTGGCGCAGCGACCCACGGCTGACCCGACCATCGGCCATCCGCCTGGCCGAAAGCCAGGTGCGCAGCCTGCTGGCCGGTGTCGACACGCCCACCGCCCTGCTCCTGGCGCAGCCGGAGACGCCCTACCTGCCTGGCGCGCTGCTGCGCGAGCGGGCTGCCTGCGTGCCCGATATCACGGTCAGTTGGATGGCCGGCTGCCACCACCTGCACCTGGAACACCCGCGGGCCGTCGCCGGGTGGGTCCTCGGGGAAGCAGCACGGGCCTGATTCCGCCACGATCCGCCGCTCTCGCGAATACCCACGGAGACACGACGAACTCACATGCCCGGCGAAACCCCGGCCCCCGCCCGGTGGCGTCGTATCATGGCGGCAGGCAACCGCAACCCGGCGTATGCATGGCATCCGGCAAAAGGCAGTTGCCGCCCCGTAACCGTCAAGGAGACATCCATGTCGCTTTCCATGTATCAGGCCAGCGTGCCGGTGCTGTCGCGCGCACTCACCAACCTCGCCCATGTGCTGCAGAAAGGCGGCGAGCACGCCAAGGCCAAGGGCGTCAGCGACGAGGTGTTGCTGCAGTTGCGACTGACACCGGACATGTTCGCGCTGGTGCGCCAGGTACAGACCGCGACCGATATGGCCAAGGGCGGCGTGGCCCGCTTGGCTGGGGTCGAGCCGCTGAAGATCGCCGACGACGAAACCACGCTCGCGCAGCTGGACGCGCGGATCAAGCGCGTCGTCGAGTATTTCGGCACGTTCAAACCCGAGCAGATCGACGGCAGCGAGGAGCGCGCGATCGTCTTGCGCCTGCGCAGCGGCGAGCGCCACTTCCTCGGCCAGGCCTACCTGCTGGATTACGTGTTGCCGAACGTGTTTTTCCACTGCGCCACGGCCTACGACATCCTGCGCCAGATTGGCACCGACATCGGCAAGAAGGATTTCCTCGGCGGTTGAGGGGAAAGGAAAACGGGAAAGCGGGGTCAGAGTGGACTTTCGAGGGACAGTCCGATGGTGACTTCGACCCCTCGTGTCGAAAGTCCACCCTGACCCTACTTCCCCATGCTGCGACTGACTGACCTGCGCCTGCCGCTCACGCATCCGCCCGCCGCCCTGGCGGCGGCAGTCGCGCGCCGCTTGCACCTGGCCCCGGCGGCGCTGGTCCGCTGCACCGTGGCCCGACGCGGCATCGACGCGCGTCGGCGCGGCGCAATCATGCTGATCTACGCCGTGGACGTGGAAGCCGCGGACGAGGCTGCCGTGCTGCAGCGGTTTGCCGACGATCCCCATGTCCGTCCGACCCCGGATACCAGCTACCACCCGGTGCGCCCTGCCGGCCCGGCTTCCCGCCTGCGCCCGGTGGTCATCGGCACCGGGCCTTGCGGCCTGTTTGCCGCGCTGATCCTCGCCCAGGCAGGGCTGCGCCCCCTGGTGCTGGATCGCGGCAAGGCGGTGCGCGAGCGCACCAGGGACACCTGGGATCTCTGGCGCAAGCGCCAGCTGCATCCCGAGTCCAACGTGCAGTTCGGCGAGGGCGGCGCCGGCACGTTTTCCGACGGCAAGCTGCACAGCCAGATCCGCGACCCCCAGCACCATGGCCGCAAGGTGCTGGAGGAATTCGTCAAGGCCGGCGCGCCGGAGGAAATCCTTTATCTCAGCAAGCCACACATCGGCACGTTCCGCCTGGTGGGCATGGTCGAGCACATGCGCGCCACGATCCAGGGCCTGGGCGGCGAGGTGCGCTTCGGCTCCCGCGTCGACGACCTGCTGCTGGATGGCCACATGGACGGCCAGATGCGCATCCGCGGCCTGCGCCTGGCCGACGGCGGGGAGTTGCGCGCCGACCAGGTCGTGCTGGCGGTGGGGCACAGCGCGCGCGACACCTTCGCCATGCTGCATGCGCGCGGCGTGGCCCTGCAGGCCAAGCCGTTTTCAATCGGCCTGCGCATCGAGCATCCGCAGTCGGTGATCGATGCGGCCCTGTGGGGCCCGCAAGCCGGCCACCCGTTGCTTGGCGCGGCCGACTACAAGCTGGTGCACCACTGCACCGGCGCGGCGGCCGGACGCACGGTGTACAGCTTTTGCATGTGCCCCGGCGGCACCGTGGTGGCGGCCACCAGCGAGGAAGGGCACGTGGTCACCAACGGCATGAGTCAGTACTCGCGCAACGAGCGCAATGCCAACGCGGCGGTCGTGGTCGGCATCGACCCGGCTGATTTCCGGCCGTTCGACGCGAGCGGCAGCCCACTGGCCGGTATCGCTCTGCAGCGCGCGCTCGAGACGCAGGCCTTCCAACTCGGCGGCGGAAACTACAACGCCCCGGCGCAACTGGTCGGCGACTTCCTGGCCGGCCGACCGTCGCACGCGCTTGGAGCCGTGCAGCCGTCCTACCACCCCGGGGTGAGCCTGGGCAGCCTGGACGCGGCGTTGCCGGACTACGCGCTGGCGGCGATTCGCGAGGCGCTGCCGGCGTTCGAGCGGCAACTCGCCGGTTACGCCATGGCCGACGCCGTCCTCACCGGGGTGGAGACGCGCACATCCTCGCCGCTGCGCATCGTGCGCGACGACGGCCTGCAAAGCACGAACGTGCGTGGCCTGTATCCGGCCGGCGAAGGCGCCGGCTATGCCGGTGGCATCCTGTCGGCTGCGGTCGATGGCATCCGCGTCGCCGAGGCCCTGCTCGCAACCCCTCCATAAGTCGCCCGCGCCGGCCCACGGGGAGATCCCATGGGCGCTGCCCCGCTGGATCAAGAGTGTTTCGTGCGCCGCAGGCGCACGAAACGCTTTCGATCTTAAGATGAGGTCCGGCGCGAGCCGGAAACGGGCTGGTGGTGGGGCCGTCAGCCGCGGGCGGCGTGGGCGCGCATTTGCAGGCGCTTGCCGACTGCGCGTTGCAGCACGCGCGGGTACAGGTCGCGCCAGCGCTTCTTGGCTGCCGGCCGACCGAGCAGGAAGCCCTGGCCAATGCCGCAACCCATGGCCGCCAGGATGTCCAACTGCTCCTGGGTCTCGATGCCCTCGGCGATCACTTGCATGTTGAGGCCAGCGGCGAGTGCGATGATCGCGGCGATGATGGTGGAGGAATTGCCGTGGTCGTCGGCGCTCAGGGCATGCACGAAGGCCTGGTCGATCTTCACCAGGCACAGCGGCAGCGAATGCAGGTAGCTCAGCGAGGAGTAGCCGGTGCCGAAATCATCCAGCGCCGCGCCGATGCCTTGGTCGCGCAGGCCTTGCAGCACCGCGCGCACCTGTTCGGGATCTCCGAGCAAGGTGCCCTCGGTGACCTCGATGATCAACCGGTCGCGCGCCACGCCGGTGCGCTCCAGCAAGGCCAGCAGGCGGGTGGCAAAATCCTGGCGCCCGAGGTGTCGGCCAGAGACGTTGATGGTGAGGAAGGTATCGGCCGGGCAATCCTCGGCCAGGCGCTGGCAGCCCTGCTCGAAGATCTGCCAGTCGATCGCCTCGATCAAGCCACTGTCCTCGGCCACCTTGAGGAACTCCTGCGGCAGCAGCAGTCCCCGCTGTGGATGATGCCAGCGCAACAAGGCCTCGAAGCCAACCAGCTTGCCATCGGACAGGCGCCGCAGCGGCTGGAAATACGGTTCGAATTGGCGATGCTGCAGGGCATGGCGCAGGCGCGCCTCCATCCCCAGCACGCCGGTGACCTCGGGGGCCCAGGACGTGTTGAACAGTTCGACGCGATGCCGGCCGAGGTGTTTTGCCCGATTCAGGGCCAGGTCCGCCTGGCGTTGCATGTCGTCGGCTATGGCGCCGTCGCCCTCGGCCACGGCCACGCCAATGCTGACCGAAGGCGAGATTTCCTCGCCACCTACCAACAAGTTCCGGTTCACCGCGTCCAGCGCCCTGCGCGCCACCGCGACGGCGGCGCTGGGCGACTCCACCGTGTCCAGCAGTATGGCGAACTCGTCGCCAGACAGGCGCGCCACCATCGCCGGCGGCATGACGCTGGCGACCAGGCGCGAGGCCACTTCCTTGAGCACGGTATCGCCATACACGTGGCCGAGACTGCCGTTGACCACCTTGAAGCGATCGACATCCAGGTACAGCAGGGCACAGCGGCGCCCGGGTGTCGCCCGCACGCGCTCGAGCACCTGGCCCAGGTGCACACGCAGGGCCCAATGATTCGGCAGGCCGGTGAGCTGGTCATGGAGCAACTGGTGCTCCAGCTGCTGTTGCACGCGCGTGCGGCGCAGCTGCTGCCGGCGCAGTTCGCGCTGATGCAGGCTGATCTGTTGCTCGAGTCTGGTCCGCGCCTCGCGCAGGCCATGCATTTCACGGCGCAGGAAAATTGCATTGGCCACCTGCTGGGCCACGCTGGCCAACAGGGCCTCGTCGCCCGCGCCATAGCTCGGCCTGGCGTCGCGGGAACTGACCGCCATGACGCCCACCACGTCACCGCCGTGGCATAGCGGCACGCCCAGCCACGAGCTCGTGCGCCTGGCGGTCTCTGGACCGATCTCGCCGGCCGCACGCAAGGCCTCGATGTGTGGCCGTTGCAGCAACGCGGGCTCGCCACGGCGCAACACGTATTCACTCAAGCCATGGCCGTTGACCCGCGTCTTCAACTGGCGCTTGCCGGCACTCACGCAATAACGGAATTCAAGGCGGGAGGCGTCTGCCGACTGCAACGCGATGGAAAAATTCCGCGCATCGAGAAGGCTGCCAATGACGACATGAGCGCGTGCGTAAAACGCGCCGTCGTCGATTTCCGCGCTGGCCAGCTGCGCCAGCTGCAACAGCGCCCCCTGCACCTTCCGGGCATGCTGCTGCTCCAACACCTGCTGCAGCAGTTGGCCGGCGCGGTCGTCGGCCGACCCGGGACGCGACAGCCTGCGCCGTTGCGGATCTGCCTGGTCCTGCCGCTGCTCGAGGGCCAGCAGGATGTGGCTGGCGGCAAACTCCAGGAGCTGGCGATCCTCCGCGCGATACCATGCGCCGCCCATCGGGTCGTGCACCAGCAGCGCACCTTCGATCCGTGGACCACGGCGCAGCGGCGCACCCAACCAGATCGGTTGCGCTGCCGCGCCCGGCCCGGTGGCGGCGGCGGGCGGCAGCAAGGGCTGCCCCTGCCCGGACAAAGTCTGGCCTTGGTCCAGCACCTGCCACAGCGGCGACCCGGGCAACACCCGCAAGATTGGGCCGGCCGGTTCCGAACCGGCATGTCCATCGCCGGACGTGCTGTCGTACAGCAGCTGCACGGAATCGGCGTCATCCGTGCATTGCACCACCAGCAGGCTGGGCGCGGCCATCAGCGTGGCCAACACGCGATGCACGCCGGGCAGCAGGTGGCGCAGACCCAGCGCCGATCCCGTGACGTCGGCGATGGCAAGCAGCGCATGCTGCTTGTGTTCGGCCCGTTCCAGCTGGCGCTGGGCCGGCGGCACGGCCAAGCCGTGGACTGCGTACGACAGTCGCGCCAGGGCCAGAGACAGGCGGTTGCCCAGTGCCTCGAGCAAAGCCGGCACCGACACTTCCTCGAGCAGGCGGCAAAGCAGGACAACCTGACCAGCTTCCTGCAAGCGCACGGCGAGCAGGCCCTGTGCGTGCGCCGTGCCGTCGGCCGCAGCCAGCGCGGTGCCCACGAGGCGCTCCTCGTCTGCACTGCACGCGCCACCGGCCACCCTGGTCGGGGCAGCAGCGTCGCCGGGATCGATGGACCAACACAGCAAGGCATCGGCCGCCAGGCCGCATGCATCGACCAGCTCGATCACCAACGCCGCGGACTGCTCTGGGGTGGTGGCCACCTGCAGTCGCGCAAACCAGGCGGTTTGCCTGAGGTTGTCCAGCGCAACCGTGGCGACTTCAGGGAGCTTGCTCATGACAAAGTGGGTAACCTGATCGGGAAGCACGCCCCACCCTGACCAGGGCAGATACTGGCGGCGTACCGCCCCAGTCGCGCAAGAGACCCCATGCAAGTACCCGGCCAACCCACCAAGCTCCCGCCTGCCGCAAACGCTGGGCGCCCACGGCAAATCACGCAACGACCGCAGCATGCTTGAGCAGGCTGCCAAAGACGCCATTCGCGGCGCCTACGCGCGGATCCAGGCCGGCCTGCCGGGCTTTCGCCCCCGGGCTGCGCAGCGGCGGATGATTGCCGAAGTAGCCAAGATCTTCGGCGAAGCCGGCAACGTGGCTGCCATCGAAGCCCCGACTGGCACCGGCAAATCCATGGCTTACCTGCTTTCCGGGGTTGCCTTGGCCCGCGCACAGCACAAGCGCCTCTTGATCGCCACGGCCACCGTGGCCCTGCAGGAGCAGCTGCTGCGCAACGACATTCCCCAATACCTGGAGCTGACTGATGGCACCTCGGTGGTGGCACTGGCCAAGGGCCGGGCGCGCTACCTGTGCCCACGCAACCTGGCGCTGGCGCTGCGCGGACTGGATGCCGGCGGACAACTGGGGCTGGCCGGCTTCGAAGCGGAAACTGTGCTGTGGGTCAAACCGCCGTCCGCCGCCGAACGGCAGGCTCTGGAGCAACTGGGCACAGCTTTTGCCGAGCACAGCTGGCTGGGTGACCTGGACACTGCCCCGGCACCGGTCAGTGACCTGCTGCGGCCAATGGTGACCACCAGCGCCGGCGGCTGCAGCGGGCGCAAATGCGCGTATTTCGCGCAATGTCCGTTCTTCATCGCCCGGCGCAGCCTGGACGATGCCGAAATCATCGTCGCCAACCATGACCTGGTCCTCGCCGACCTCACCATGTCCGGTGAGCCGGACCGCCCTGGTGGCGTGATCCTGCCACCGCCGGGCGACACCTTGTATGTGTTTGACGAGGCCCATCGGCTGCCCGGCAAGGCCATTGCCCGCGGCACGAGCGAGGTGCAGTTCACCGCCGCGGCGCACCAGCTCGAACGCCTGGCGCGCCTGGTCCAGGCCGCGTACGCGTTTGCCGGCAAGGCCTCGCTGGGCGGACTGGACGTGACGCAGGGGACGGAGAAGCTCCAGCAGCTCGGCCAGGCCCTGGACCTGCTGGACACGGCCATCCGTCGCGATTGGATCCCGGACCCGGCAGACGCCGCGCCAGTCTACCGGGGCTCGCTGGGCTGCCTGCCCGAGCCTTGGGTGGAACAGGCGGGCGACCTCGGCGGGGGCACCGCCGAGGTGCAACGCTGGCTCACGGCCGTGCGTCGCGGCGTGCTGGAAGCACCCGATGGCGGCCCGCTGCAGGAATCCTTGGCCGGCAACCTCGGCCTGGCCCTCGAACGCCTTGCCCGGTACGCCGCCTGCTGGGAGGCCTGGGGCAGCACGGATGCCGCGGACGAGCCGCCCCTGGCGCGCTGGGCCACGCTGAATGCGGACCGGCAGGTCGTCTGCCACGCCTCGGCGGTATCGGCCGCCGGGCTGTTGCGCAGCGTGCTGTGGGGGCATGCCGGCGGCGTGCTGCTCACCTCCGCCACGCTCAGTGCGGGCGGCGATTTCAGCAGCTACGCGGATGCCGTCGGGCTGCCCGGGGGCGCGTTGACGCTGAGCCTGCCCTCGCCGTTCGACCTGGGTCGCCAGGCGCGGCTGGAGGTCCCGGCCATGCGGCACCTGCCCGATGCGCGCGAGGCCCATGCCGACGAAATCGGCGACTGGCTGGCCAGCCACCTTGATTGGGACGCCGGCAATCTGGTGCTGTTCACTTCGCGCGCCAAGCTGCAGCGCGTGCTGCAGCGCCTGCCCATTGCCCAAGTGCGCAAGGTACGTGCGCAAGGTTCGCTGCCCAAAGCCGAGCTGCTCGCCGCGCACGGCGAGGACATCGCCGCCGGCAAGGGCAGCACGGTGTTTGGCCTGGCGTCGTTTGGCGAGGGCCTGGACCTGCCCGGGAAACTCTGCGAGACCGTGGTGATCACGCAACTGCCGTTCGCGGTACCCACCGACCCGGTCGGCGCGACCTATGCCGAGTGGCTGGAGGCGCGTGGCCGCAATCCATTCTTCGAGGTCAGCGTGCCCGAGGCCACGCGCCTGCTGATTCAATACTGCGGCCGCCTGATCCGCAACGAAAGCGACCATGGCCGCATCGTGCTGCTGGACCGGCGCGTGGTGACCCGACGCTACGGCAGCGGCATGCTCCGCGCGCTACCGCCGTTCCGCCAGGTGATCGAGCGCGGCACATGAACGTCTGGTGCCGCCGCATCGCGGAAAAACCCCGGCGGGCAGCCGTGCACGCGGCGGCGGTCATATCATCCATTTTCCCCAGGGCAGCCAGCACATGATCATCCGCCTGCAGGATTGTCCGCCCCGGCCGTGGAAGAACGGTCTCGGCCGTACCCGAGAAATAGTCGTCCAGCCGTCCGCCGACGGCAGCGCGGAGTTCCTCTGGCGGGTGAGCGTCGCCGAGGTCGACAGCGCCGCGCCGTTTTCCGCGTTCCCCGGCGTCGACCGCACGATCGTGCTGCTCGGTGGCGCCGGCTTCACGATGACCCTGGACGGGAAGCGCGAACATGCCTTGACCACGCCCTTCGAGCCGTTCGACTTCCCCGGCGAGGCCGGCGTCACGGTCGCCCTGGCCGGCGGCCCGACGCGTGACTTCAACCTGATGGTGCGCCGCGTGCACGCGCGCAGCGACTTGCAGGTGTGGCACTGGCCCAAGACCCGCATGACCGACAAGGCGACCGTGCTGGTGTTCTGTGCCCGCGGCATGATCGACACCGCCGAGGGCTGCCTGCACGCCGGCGATGCCTGGCGTCCTGCAGCGCCGGCGGCGGTCCCCATGAGCTTGCGCGAAGGCGCGCTGGCGCTGGTCGCGCGCATCATGCCGCACCGGGCGTGACGGCGGCCGCGACCAGCTGAATCGTGCTCGCCTATACTCTGCTGGTCCCCGCCAGAAGCCGACCATGCCCACCCTGATCCTCGGCCTGCTGATTTTCCTCGGCGTGCACTCGCTGCGCGTGTTTGCCGACGAGTGGCGCACGCGGCAGATCGCGCGTTTCGGCGAGAAGCCGTGGAAGGGACTGTTTACGTTGGCGTCCCTGCTCGGCTTCGTGCTGCTCTGCTGGGGCTTCGGCCTGGCCCGCGCGCAGCCGGTGTTGCTGTATACGCCACCACTCGCGCTCAGGCACCTCAATGCGCTTTTCACCTTGCTTGCGTTCGTGCTGCTGGTCGCTGCCTATGTACCGCGCAACCATCTCAAGGTCTGGTTTGGCCATCCGATGCTGCTGGGCGTCAAGGTGTGGGCGTTCGGCCACCTGCTGGCCACGGGCATGCTGCGCGACGTGGTGCTGTTCGGCGCGTTCCTGCTCTGGGCGGCGGTGCTGTTCGTGGTGTCGCGCCGCCGCGACCGACGGACCGGCACGGTATATCCGGGCGGCACGCTGGGCGGCGACGTGGCGACCGTGATCATCGGTGTGGTGGCGTGGGCGATCTTCATGCTGTGGTTGCACTTGTGGCTGATCGGCGTCAACCCCATGTCCTGACCTGGATCGCTCGTCGGCAGCCCCGGTACGGGACTAGCGACGTGCACTGCAGTGCGCTCTCCGCGCCCACCTCGTCGTGAGGAACGACTCATGGCCGCTTTCCTGCTCTGGCTGCTGCTCTTGGTACTGTGCTGGCCGTTGGCGCTGCTGGCACTGGTGCTGTATCCGATCGTGTGGCTGGTGACGCTGCCGCTGCGCCTGCTTGGCATCACCGTGAGCGCCGTGTTCGCCCTGCTCGCGGCCATGCTCATGTTGCCGGCGCGTTTACTGCGCGGCCGCCCAACATGAGCACAGTGCCCGCTCGCGCATGAGCGACAAGCCCTTCAGCGCCGCCTGCGAGCGCAATCGCGAACCCATTCTCGAGGTACTCCGCGTCCACTACGCCGACCGCCGCGAGGTGCTGGAAATCGGCAGCGGCAGCGGCCAGCACGCCGTGCACTTCGCGGCGGCGCTGCCGCAGCTGACCTGGCAGACCTCCGACCAGGCACAGAACCTCCCCGGCATCCGCGCCTGGCTGCGCGACGCAGCGTTGTCGAACACGCCCGGGCCGCTGTGCCTGGACGTCGCCTCCGGGATCTGGCCAAGCACACCATTCGACGCGGTGTTCAGCGCCAACACGCTGCACATCATGGCCTGGGCCGAGGTGCAGTCGCTGTTCGCGCATCTGCCGAGATGCACCGGACCCCTGGCGAAACTCGTCATCTACGGTCCTTTCAAGGTCGGCGGCGACTTCACCAGCCAGAGCAATGCGGCGTTCGACCGCTCGCTGCGCGACGCCGCCCCGCACATGGGCATCCGCGACGCCGAAGCCGTGGACGC
>DATNBK010000069.1:0-11597 GCA_035571995.1 Rhodanobacter sp. | reverse complement strand
GCGCGCGATGCCGCCACCGGCGCCCTGTTGGCGCGCAATCCATGGCGTGCGGATTTTGCCGACCGCGTGGCGTTCATGGACCTGGGCGGCATGCAGCAATCGATGAGCGGCGATCGCGCCGAGCTGCTCGGCGCCTTCGGCAGCCTGGCGCAACCGGCGGCGCTGCACGGCCGCGGCCCGCTCTCGGGCGCGCTCGGCGCCGGCCTCGACCCCTGCGGCGCGTTGCAGACGGTGGTCGAGCTGCCGCCGCACACGGAGATCGACGTGTCGTTCCTGCTTGGTGACGCGCCCGACGCGGCCCAGGCGCAGGCACTGGTGGCCAGATACCGCGACCGGGACTTCGATGGGGTGCTCGACGAGGTGGCGTCGCAATGGTCCGGCGTGCTCGACGCCGTGCAGGTGCACACCCCCGATCGCGCCCTGGACATCATGCTCAACGACTGGTTGCTGTACCAGGTCACCAGTTGCCGGCTGTGGGCGCGCACGGCCGGCTACCAGGCGAGCGGCGCCTATGGTTTCCGCGACCAGTTGCAGGACGTGATGGCCTTGTGCGTGAGCCGTCCGGACCTTGCGCGCGGGCATCTCCTGCGCGCCGCCGGACGCCAGTTTGCAGCTGGTGACGTGCAGCATTGGTGGCTGCCGCCCAAGGGCCAGGGCATCCGCACCCGGATCAGCGACGACCGTATCTGGCTGGCCTACGTAGCGAGCCATTACCTGACCGTCACCGGCGATGCCGCGGTGCTGGACGAGCCGGTGGCCTTCCTCACCGGCGAGTCGATTGCCGAGGGCGCCACCGACGCGTTCTTCCAGCCCGGCCAGGGCGACACGGCCAGCCTCTACGAACATTGCGCGCTGGCCCTGGATTCGAGCCTGGTGCTCGGCGCCCACGATCTGCCCCTGATCGGCACCGGCGACTGGAACGATGGCTACAACAACGTCGGCGCGCAGGGTCGCGGCGAAAGTGTGTGGCTGGGCTGGTTCCTGTGCGCTGCCATTGCCGCGTTCGTGCCCGTGGCGCGGCAACGCGGGGACGAGGCCCGGGCACAACGCTGGCTGGATCACGCCGATGCCTTGCGCGTGGCATTGGAGCAGGCCTGGGACGGCCAGTGGTATCGACGTGGTTACTACGACGACGGCGCGCCCCTGGGGTCCAGCACCAGCCAGGAGTGCTGGATCGACACCATTGCCCAGTCCTGGAGCGCGCTCAGCGGCGCGCCGCCGACACCGCATGCCGCCGCAGCGATGGCGGCGGTGGACCGCCTGTTGGTCGACCATGCCGACCGCATCTCGCGCCTGTTCACGCCACCGTTCGACCACGCCAGGGAAAACCCCGGCTACATCAAGGGCTATCCGCCGGGCGTGCGCGAGAACGGCGGCCAGTACACGCACGGCGCCATCTGGACGGTGTTTGCCTGGGCCCAGCTGGGCGACGGCGTGCGCACCGCGGACACCTTCGACATGCTGAGCCCGATCCACCACAGCGACAGCCCGGCGGCGGTGCAGCGCTACAAGGTGGAACCGTATGCCGCCTGCGCCGACGTCTATGCCGTGGCGCCGCATGTCGGACGCGGCGGCTGGACCTGGTACACCGGCTCGGCGGCGTGGTTGTACCGCGCCGGGCTGGAGGCCCTGCTTGGATTCCATCTGGATGGGGACCGGCTGCGCATCGAGCCCTGCATCCCGCCGTCGTGGCCCGGTTTCTCGATCAACTGGCGGCGCGGCGTCAGCAGGCAGGCGACGACGTACCAGGTCACCGTGGAAAACCCCGATGGCGTATGCCGGGGAATCAAGCGGCTCGAACTGGACGGCCAGGCACTGGACGCAGGCTACGTGCCCTTGGCCGACGACGGTACGGCACACCGCGTGCGCGTCGTGCTCGGCTGACGATCGCTCGACCCTGTGGGGCCGCCTGTCACGTAGGGCGGATCAATCCACAAGGGACTTCCTACGGTCGGGAGCGCAGCGACGGATCCGCCATTCGCGCCATGCCTGGCAACGTGGGATCTCCCACGAAGAACGCGCGGTCAGCTGCCGGCGGCCGCGGCGACGGCGTTGAAGCGCGCGGCAATGTAGTCGTCGGTGAAGCTGGTCATCCCATAGTCGCGGATAAAGCCACAATGCCCGCCGTAGCGTGCCATGTCCAGCTCGATGTTGGGCGGCAGGCGCAGCTCGTCGAAGCTGTGCGCGGGAATCACCGGATCGTCACGGGCGGCCAGGATGCACGCAGGGATTTGCATCGACTGCAGCGCGTCGCCGGCGATGGAATAGCCGTCCAGGTATTGCTGCAGCGAGCCGAAGTTCGTGTGCCGCATGACCAGCGCCTCGGTCAAGCCGCGCAGGCCGTGCTTCAGCTCGGCCATCTCGAAATAATGGTGTTGCGGGAACAAGGCCTGCTTGGTGCGCAGCGAGCGACGCCATTTGTGCATGAAGTAGGCCTGGTAGAACCAGGGCGCGCCGCGTTCCAGCGCATACAGGCCCTCGCTGGGGTCGATGATGGGGCAGACCGCCAACGCATAGCTCAGCGGAATGCCGACGCGGCTGGTCTGCAGCGCCACGCGCAGGGCGAAGTTCCCGCCCAGCGAAAATCCGGCCACGCACATGGGCCTGGCAGGCCAGCGCCGGGCGACCTCCGCCAAGGCATGCACCACCTCGTCGAGGCGGCAGGAGTGGAACAGGTCCTCGTTCAACTGGTGGCTGGCACCGTGATCGCGGAAATTCAGCCGGAAAACATCCCAGCCTTCTGCCCGCAGGCGGCTTCCGGTCTGCAGCACGTAGGTGGAGTCGATGCTGCCTTCCCAGCCGTGGAACAGCACGGCCAGGCCACGGGCGCGGGGGCGGGCAGTCTGCGCCGTATAGGCGCCCGAGAGGCGGATGCGCTCGCCGGTATCCAGGATCACCGGCTGCGCGTCCACCGCCACGCTGCGTGCACTGCGCGGCAAGAGGAAGCGGCGCACGCCACTGGAGGACAGCATGGTCTGCACATGGCCGCTGCGCAGCGGCCAGGGCGGACGGAACGCGGTGCCCAGCGGCAGGCTCATGCGTGTGGCTTGGTCGAACTGTCGATGTCCAGCACGGCGTCGATGCGCGCGCGCGCGAGCTCGGCCATGTGCCGTCGCGCGTTGGGGCTGGACGGCACGACCTCGAGGAAGTGGATCTCGAAGTCCACCGGCGGCGCGCCAAGCAGCCGCACGATGTTCCGCACGAAGCTTTCTCCGTCGCGGAAGCCGCGGTCGAGTACCCGCTGGCCGTTGCGGGCAAAACGCAGAGCCACCGGTTGTACCGGCACCTGGGCATCCAGCGCGGCCTGGAAGATGCGCGCGTGGAACACGCGGGTGACCCCGTCGTGGCTGGTGCTGCCTTCGGGAAATACCGCGACCGAGCGGCCTGTGCGCATGCGCTCGACCATCGTTTGCATGACCAGGTTCAACGAGCCGTTGTTGCCGCGCCGATGGAAGATCGTCCCGGCGGATGCCGCCAGCCAGCCGACCAGCGGCCAATGGGCAATCTCGGCCTTGGCCACGAAGCAGGCTGCACGCTGGGTATGCATGGCCTCGATGTCCAGCCACGAGGTGTGGTTGGCCACGAACAGCGCGGGATCGGCGACGGGTTCGCCGAAGCGGACGGCGCGCAGGCCGAAGATGCGCAGCAAGTGGCGTGACCAGGCGCGCTGCACGCGATGCGCGAGTGGCTCATGCCCGTTGCGCATCACGGCTTTGCGATTCCAGCTCACGATCGACGCGCAGATGAGGATGGCGACCAGCAGGTGCACCAGCACCAGCGCAACGCGCCATATGTAACGCAGCGGTCGCCAGAAGTCAGGTGAAGCGGAATCGGTGTCGGTATCCATGGAACTGCGAGTCTAACGTCAGTTGCCGGCCCCGCCAGCCATGACTCGCGACAGGGGCAACGCTCCCGGCGGCTTGACCGTGCGCAGCACGAAACTGGAATTGACGTCGGCAACGCCGGCGGCATTAAGCAGGTGGTCCAGCAGGAAGCGCGAGAAGTCCTCCAGGTCGGTGACCTGGATGTGCAGCAGGTAATCCATGTTGCCGGTCAGGGCGTGACAGGCAATGACCTCGTCCCAGCCGTTGACCAACTGGGCGAACGCATCCACGGCGCTGGACTCGTGCTTGCCCAGTTGCACGCGCACGAAGGCCTCCAGGCCCAGGCCCACCGCTTTCGGATCGATGCGCACCGCATAGCCGCGGATGACCTTGGCGTCTTCCAGTCGTTGCACGCGGCGCAGGCAGGCTGATGCAGAGAGGTTGACGCGCTCGGCGAGCTCGGCGTTGGTGATGCGGCCGGCGGTCTGCAGGATGGCCAGCAGGCGCAGGTCAGTGCGGTCCAATGAGGTCATGAGCAATAAATGATCGATTTATCGTGTTTGAGCGCAATGATAATGCATGAATGCGGCGCCTGGGGTGTACAACGCAACTATCGTGCGCGGTATCCGGCCTATGCTGGAAGGCAAGTGAAACGTGGGAGACGAGCCATGGTTGCCGCGCGGAAGCTTGAACACCAACAGACCGACCTGGGCTACGTGCCGGTGTACGCCACCGGCGTGGTGGAGCAGCCGTGGGCCGAGTACAGCAAGGCGGACCATGGGGTGTGGGACGCCCTGTTCCAACGCCAGCGCGAACTGCTGCCCGGTCGCGCCTGTCGCGAATTCCTGGATGGCGTGGAGCGCTTCGGGCTTGGCTCCGGTGGCATCCCGAAATTCTCCGATCTGAACCAGGTACTGGCCAAGGCCACAGGCTGGGAACTGGTCGGCGTTGAGGGATTGCTGCCGGACAACGTCTTTTTCGACCATCTTGCCAACCGGCGCTTCCCAGTCACCTGGTGGATCCGCAAACCCGAGCAGATGGATTACCTGAGCGAGCCCGACCTGTTCCACGACCTCTTCGGTCACGTGCCCCTGCTGCTCAACCCCGTGTTTGCCGACTATATGCAGGCCTATGGCCGCGGCGGGATGAAGGCGTTCGCGATCGGTCCCGAGGCATTGGCCAGGTTGACCCGACTGTACTGGTATACGGTGGAGTTTGGGCTGATCGACACTGCGGAAGGGCTGCGCATCTACGGCGCTGGCATCGTCAGCTCCAAGGGCGAGTCCATCTATTGTCTAGACTCGCCGGCGCCCAACCGTATCGGTTTCGATCTGGAGCGCGTGATGGGCACGCGCTATCGCATCGACACCTACCAGCAGACCTACTTCGTGATCGACAACTTCGCACAGTTGTTCGACGCCACGCGCCCGGACTTCACACCCATCTACGCCAGGCTGGCGCAGCAACCGACGCTCGCCGCGCGCAGGGTGCTGGAGGGCGACCGCGTCTTCACCCGAGGCACTGGCGAGGGCTGGGCCACCGACGCCGATGTGTGAGCAGCTGCGCGTCGGTTTGAACCTGGCGACCGGCGTTGCGTGTGCCACGATGCCGGGCTGAAAACCCGTCGACCGTCCTGTCCGAGGCTAGGGCCGTGGCACCTCGCTGACTTTCAGCACCTGGGCAATGCGCTGCCCGTCCCAGCGATAGATGAAGTGTTGCGCCTGCACGCAGCGCGCCACCACGTCCGGGTAGAACGCGGCCACGCACTCGCCACCGCGGTGCCGCGCGCTGGCGTAGACGATGCCGTTGGAGCCCGCGCTGCGCAGTTCGCGCGCCAACGCCACGCTGGCGGTATAGCTTGCGGCGTCCTGCGCCGGGGCCCAGCCGCCGCGGATGTCGTGCAGCCTGGCATCGACCGCGGTGCGATAGCAGCGCATCTGGATTCCGCAGGCGGGCTCGGCCGTGGCGGCGAGGAAGTGCTGGCGATGGAATACCGTTTCCTCGATTGCCGTGGCGACGCTGTGTGCGGCGTAGAACACCCCCCAGCTGCCGTCGGAAAAGCGGCTGCCTGCGGGATCGAGGTGCGTGAACGCCGCCATGACCGGCGTACTGCCTGGGCCGGTGACGCGTCGCGCTGGCGGTACCAGGCGCAGGGCGCCCAGCTCGTCGCGCAGTCGCGGATTGGTCGCGGCTTCGAGCGCAAACAAGGCGTCGAGGTCGTCTGGATCGGCAATCCGGTCGAACACGCCGACCGGCGGGTAGCGGCTGGGAACGATGCGCCAGGCCTGGGTCCAGCGGATGCGTTTGATGGGTGGCAATTGGGAGGGCATCGGCATGACGTTCCGCGATGGGCATTTGCGAGGCGGCGGGTGATCGCGCCGGCCGCGGTGCAAATTGACGCCGGAGCCCTGCCGCATCCGCCGCCATGGCATGCGACGCCGCACACCGTGAAGCATGGGTCAGCCGTGTCGCAGGCAGCGCGACCGGCGAGCGACCTGTGTCACGTCACCCGCGTTGCGCGTCCAGGTATTGGCGCACCACGTACAAGTCGGCGACGTTGCCGGACAACATGCGTTGCAGCGCGGACTGCCCGCCAAACAACGGCGCCTGGTTCGGCCTGGACAGCCACGCGTCCGCCTGTGCCGGGTCGGGAAACAGGATCTGCAGCGATTTCCAGATGCCCAGCAGGTAGCTGATCCGCTCCAGCGTATCGCGGCCCAGCGCACCCTCCTTTTGGCGCTTCCATTTGTAGAACGTCGATTCCGGAGGTTCGCCCAGCAACTTGCGCTGTTCCGCGACGCGCAGGTTCCATGCTTCCGCCATGCGGAAGAACGCCCGCAGGGCGACGCCGGAGGTGTCCGCCGCAGGCATTGGCGCGGTTTGGGTCAGCGAGTTCATGCCTACTCTCAGATGAAAGCTTATGTCAAGGATACTACATATAGAAAGTTAGTGCCTTTCGGAGAAATGCCCGCAGCATCGGGCAACGGGAAAGTATTACAGCCGATTCGGTGCCTGCCGACGATGACGCAGCGGGCCATCGAACTAGCATGGATCGGAATCCAGGGTGCGGATGCCAACAAGGAGGGGTCGTGAATCGATTTGCCTACCAGCGCCGCTGTATTTTGGTCGCTGCCTTCCTCATCCTTGCCGTGACCGGGTGCCAGACCACCATGCCTATGCCTCCTGCCGGCGCATCCGCCGCCACGTCGTCGATGTTTCCATTGCGGTTTTACCAGCATGCGTTCGATACGCACTGCTACAACACCTTGCGCTGCAAGGTGATCTACAACAATTTCGACTTCAATCGAAGTGATGCGGACACGCCTTCGCCGGCGCCGCCTGCCGGCGATTACCGTCAGCGCTGGAAATATGCCAGCTTTGCGGGCATCGCGAATTTTCCACCGCCGGCCGAGGTGCAGTGGACCTCCCTGGATGGGACGGCGCATCAGGCCAGGGTCGACATCGGCGCGATCTTCAAGGATCAGCTTGCGCTGTACAAGGTGCCGGATGCGGAAATTCCCGATAAGTCCTGGGGGGAAGAGCCCAACATTTATCTCGAAGTAAACGACCGGACAATCAACGTCTACATGCAATCGGTCGTTTCTACCAAGAGCGAGCAGCAACCGGGGAACAAATACAGCACGTTTCGCGACGACGTGATCCTAGCCTGGACCCGTACCTACTAGTTGCGAAGCACAGTCATGGCCGAGCAGCAGTCACATCTTCCGGTCGGACCGAGCGACGAAGGTACTCGGACTTTCCTCGCTGGTGAGCGCCTGCAGCAGTACGACAAAGTCTGGCAACAGGCCGGTTCGCTCGGGGTGCCGGTTTTTCTGCATGCTCATAACACGCATGAACGTTTGTTCGTGGCCGCGCTGGACGGCACTGGCAATGATTTCCTTCATGATCCCCAACACGCCACGAACGTCGGACTCATCTACGACCAAGTCAGGAAGAGTACAGATGGCCGGATCGGTACTGAGTATCTGGAAGGAACCGGTACTGAATCCAACTTTTGGATCCGCATTTTCGATAGTGCCAAGGGTTATACGGTCGATGAGCGGGCAGAGGAGATGTACAAGCGCTTCATTGAGAAAGCACGACAGTGGATACGGGATGACTCAAACGCCCAGATCAGCGTCACCAGCGTGGGCTTCAGTCGTGGCAGCGAGGAAGATGCTTTATTTGCCCGCCTGGTCGAGGAGCGTGGAATCCAGGATCCGCTGGGTGCCCACTACACCTTTGACGGCCACCACCGGATCAAACATGTGGACTACACCCAGCCGGCATTGATGGGGCCGGGCAAGGTCGCCCAGGCCGTGGTGTTGTTCGATCCAGTGGGCACGGGGCAGCCGATGCACGAAGACCGGCGCTTGCCGCCATCGGTGATTTCCGGCATCCAGCTCAACGCCACGGACGAGCATCGGCGCCTGTTCAAGTCGGACCACATCATCGACCCAGGCATCACGGCGGACGGCCGTTTTGCCGGTTTCAATTTGCCCGGCGCCCATTGCGATATTGGCGGCAGCTATCTGTTGAACGGCTTGTCGAATCGCGCCGGGAATGTCGCTGTCGCCTACCTCAACGCATTGAGCGATCGCCAGTACCTGCAGCCGCTGTCGGAGTTCAGCGATCCGCGACGCAACGTCATCCACCGCTCGGAAGACAGCATGTTCCTGTATGGCGCCGACTACAAGGTCGACCGCGCCACGCCAGATGGCTACAACGAGGTACTGGTGGACGAGCGCCTGGCAAGCCGTCTTGCCGACGCACGGAATGCGGAACCGCGTGACGAGGCGCTCAACGCCAAGTTTGATCACCAAACCGTCGCCCATGCAATGCAAAATCCTGTGTTCGAGCCACCGCCAACGGTTGCGAAGTCGCCAAGCGAGCTGGACCAGTTGATCGAGCGCCTGTACCGCGCGGCCGCGCATCCCGACCCCGGGGCGATGGACGCGGCCGCCGGCGATTACCTGCGCACGTCGCAGGGGCAGGCCTGGCAGCGGCAGATATTGCGTGCGGCTCCCGTCCTGAAAGTGCCAGATCTCGAGCCGCCTGCGATGCAACAGGTTTCGCCGTCGCCACACGGTGCACCACAACCCGATAGGCACGCCGCTCCGGTCATGTAGCGCCGGCTTGCGCGCTCGTCCACTGCAGCCGGTCGGTCCACTACGTCGCCAGCAGGCTGCACACCAGGGGATTGAAATGGATGACGTCGGCACCGAGGCACTCAAGCAACTGGTACTGCAGCTCGCGACGGTTGCCCAGCAGCTCGACCGTCGCAGTGAGCTGGCGGTGGCGCGTGTGGACGCCAGCACCGCCGCGCTCGACCAGGAGCTGCACGCCTTGGGCGCTGGTGCCGAGCAGTTTGCCCGCGAGGCCATTCGGGTCGTTGGGGAGCAAGCACAGGAAGTCGTTGGTCGCGGGGTCGGCAGCACGCTCGCCGCGTTCAACCGGCAACTCGAGGCCAGTGCCCAGGTCGCGCGGGCTGCAGCGGGCGCCATGGAGGAGCAGCGTCGCCACCTCGTGGCGACCAGGCGCATGCTGGCTTGGCGTGCGGGGGCGGCCTTGCTGGTCGGCTCGCTGCTGGCCGTCGGCGTCGCGGGCCACATTGGCTGGAAGGCGATGCAGCAGGTTCGCCGCGCGCAGTTCACCGAGGATGTTGCACACGCCGCCCAAAGTGGTGTGTTGACCCGCTGCGGCGACGCGTTGTGCGTCAGGGCGGCCGAGCCACTGCGACGTTATGCCAAGAACCCGGCCTATGTGTTGATTTCAGAGTGAGCGTGCACGGCGTGCCCGACGCGGGACGATCCTTTCCCGTCCATGGGCACGCGCGCTGGCCGCATGGCGCCCTTCGTCACTCCGCCTGGCTGGCAGCCAGCGCGGCATCGGCAGCCGCGGCGCGTTGCCAGGCCGGCCGCGAGGTCACCCGGTCGATGTAGGCGCGGATCACTGGCAGTTCCGGCACCAGTTTGAACATCGTGGTCCAGTTCAATGCCGTACCCCACAGCACGTCCGTAGCGCTGAAGGTGTCGCCCAGCAGCCATGGGCCGCGACCGAGCTGGTCGGTCAGCGTCTTCAGCATGGTGTCGAAATCACCGTACGGCGAAGTCGATGGCGCCGCCGGTGCGTGCTGCAGCGAGCGGTCGACGATGGCAGGTTCGAAGCATGAGCCGTAGAACACCATCCAACGCAGGTACGGCCCACGCAGCGGATTCCCGAGCGCAGGTGCCAACCTGGCCTGCGGGTAGAGGTCGGCAAGATAAATGAAGATCGCCGGCTGTTCCGTGACCAGCGCATCGCCGTGGCGGATGGCCGGAACCTTGCCCATGGGATTGATGGCCAGATACGGCGCCTGGCGCTGCTCGCCACGCTTGAAGTTCAGCACGTGCAGGTCGTAGTCCGCTCCCAGCTCCTCCAGCAGGGCGCGCGTACCGCCCGAGCGGCTGTTGGGTGCGTGATAGAAAGTGACGCGGGGCGACTGGCTCATGGTCTGGGTCCGATGGCGGGGTCGGCTGATCGTCAGGCATGTCGGCTTGCGGCGCAAGCTGCGTGCGCATGCCGCGCCGCATGGGCAAAACGCGTCGCCTTGCGTATCGTCAACCCGGCAGCGTGACCCGTGCGCCTCAACCTCCCCCGCGGACGCGTGCCCGGTGGCTGCGCCGCCACCAGAGCAGGATCAGCAGTGCTGCCAGCATCCCGGCAGCGGCCCACAGGCTGCCTTGGCCGCGACGGATCCACATCACCAGCCACTCATGATTGTTGGCCCCGAAATAGCCCAGATACACCCAGACCGGTACGCTGATCAGCGCGGCCATGGTGTCGATCAACAAGAAGCGCGGGAACGAGACCCGATGCGTGGTCCCGGCGGTGACATAGATGGTGGTGCGCATGCCGGGGAGGAAGCGCGCCGCGAACAGCAGGCGGTTGCCGTAGCGGTCGAATTTTTCCTGCACCGCCACGTAGCGGGACGGTGTCATCACCCGCGCGATTGGCCGCCAGGTCAGCATGCGCGCGCCGTAGTAGTGACCGAGCAGGAAAATGGCCGAATCCCCAAGCAGCACGCCGAACAGCGTCATGGCGCACATGACATGGACGTTGGCGTAGCCGAGCCCGGCAATGACGCCGCCGGCAACCAGGGTGATGTCCTCAGGCAACGGCAGGCCGGCGCCACAAATCATCAGTGCAATGAATACTGCCGTGTAGCCGTTCTGCACGAACAGCTGGACCAACCAGTCAAGCAGGTCCATCGGTATCTCGCGTCACGCCATCGGTGACCCGTAGCCATGCCTGGCTCGAGCGGGCAAGCGGTTTGCGCGCATCACAGACGATACATGCGACGGTCGTCCGGGGTTTCATGGCGCGGGGTGGGGTGCGGTGCGCGCGGCCAGCAGTTGGCGCAGCTCGACTTTCTCGGCGGCGTCCAATTCGCCACTGCGGCTCTTGCCGGTAAGCTCGCTGCGGCGTTGCGCGGACGCCTGCTCGCACATGCGTTGGAGGGCCTCGTGGAATTCAATGGCCTGGGTCGGCGCATCGCCGACGCTGTCCTGCCCGGCCAGCTCTTGGAGGACCCCATACTCAGGGCGGCCGGCGAAACGCTCGACCAGCATCGCGGCGTTGGCGTCGGGCCGGGCGCGGGCCAGGTCCAGCAGCTCGGCGAGTACACCTACTCCTGGTTTGTCGAAGGCCAGGAACGGGTACGGTGCGGATACTTGCGCGGCGAGTTCGGGTTGGCCGAGCAGCAGCGCAATGGCGCTGCGTACCAGGCTGCGT
>DATNBK010000068.1:0-2280 GCA_035571995.1 Rhodanobacter sp. | reverse complement strand
TTGTGGCCGTCGGTGAGGGGCGTGCGGGTGAGCACCCGCTCGACCCGCTTTTGCAATTGGGCGTCCTGGGCGGCCGAGGGCGCGCCTTGGGCGAATGCCGCCAGCGGCAAGGTCAACAGCAAGGAGGCGAGGATTGGAAGCTTGGTCATGGCGTGGTCAGGCTCCAGTGGAATGAACCCGAAGTATTGCAGATTCATGCTTGCCGGTTGGCGCGCTGGCGGCCCTCGCCCAGGGGCACGGCCCGCGACGCCCGCTGCGCCGCACTGGAGCGGAAGCTGGCCGCTGAGTAAAGTGGCGCGTAGTTTGCGACCGCCCCCAGGAACCCGCCATGCCCGTCACACGCCGTCAATTCCTGGTGACCTCAGCGGTCGCCCTGGCCTCCGCCACGACGGCCGCGTTCCCGGTATCGTCGACATCGACCACCACCAGGCGGGCAGTCGATCCGCTTGCAGGCCTCACCGTGATCAACGCGCTGGGCGGCATCGGCGACCCGAATTTCCCCGACGCGCGGCCCTGGATACTCACGCCGCGCATGCTGGCCGACGCCCGTGCCTCGGGCCTGACCGCGGTGAATTGCACCTTGGGCTACGTCTTCGGGCCCGGTGATCCTTTCGAGAAGTCCACCGCCGATATCGGGCATTACGACGACATGGTCCGCCAGCACCCGAAGGATCTCATCAAGGTGCTCGCGGTCGCCGACATCCGGCGCGCGAAGGCCGAGAACCGCATCGGCCTGATCTACGGCTTCCAGAATGCCGCGCCGCTGGGCGACGACGCCTCGCGGGTGGCCACCTTCGCCGGGCTTGGCGTGCGCGTGATCCAGTTGACCTACAACGTGCGCAACCTGCTCGGCGATGGCGCCACCGTACCCGAAGGTCGGGGCCTGACGCCTTTTGGCCACGAGGTGGTCGAACACCTCAACGCGCACCGGATCATGGTCGACCTCAGCCATTCCGGCCGGCAAATTTGCCTGGATGCCGCACGCGCCTCCGCCCAGCCCATCTCGATCAACCATACCGGCTGCCGTGCCCTGGTCGACCTGCCACGCAACAAGACCGACGAGGAGCTGCGCCTGGTTGCCGACAAGGGCGGTTTCGTCGGCATCTACTTCATGCCGTTCCTCAACGCGAGTGGCCACGCCACGGCGGACGACGTGGTCGCCCACATCGAACACGCGCTGCAGGTTTGCGGCGAGGACCACGTCGGCATCGGCACCGATGGCAGCATCACGCCGATCGACGACCTGGCAGCCTATGGCGCCGCCCTCGCCAAGGAGCATGCCGACCGCGTGGCCAAGGGCATTGCGGCACCGGGCGAGCGGGCCGATACGCATCCGTTCGTCGACGACTTGCGCGGGCCGGACCAGTTCCGCAAGTTGTACCGGCTGCTCGCGGCACGCGGCCACAAGCCGGCACGCATCGACAAGATCCTGGGCGGAAATTTCGTGCGCTACGCCAACAACGTCTGGGGCGCATAGCGGCGATCTGAGCACCCTGCTCTTGATCACCATCCGTGAAACCATCTCGTCGTCATTCCCGCGCGGAGCTTCACAACAGCGAAGCTGGTCAAGCGGGAATGACGAGAGAGGGGTGGGCATCCGCATTCGCGCGCACCCGATGGCCGGACCGATAATGCCGGCCACCCGCCGGTGAATCCCCCGCGTCACGCGCCATCAAAGAAGGCTCCATGCCCACCGCACTCGACACGCTTTATCCCGACCACCTGCGCACGCTGTGCGCACGCGCAGACCAGGTCCTGGTGCGTACGGGCTACGACCACCTGCTGATTGGCGCCGGCCTGCCGCCGCTGAAGTTCCTCGACGACCAGGACTATCCCTTCATCGCCAGCCCGTGGTTCCGGCATTGGCTACCGCTGACCGATGCACCCGGCAGCTGGATCGTGCATACGCCGGGCAGCCGGCCCCGGCTGGTCTTCGTGCAGCCGCGCGATTATTGGCATCTCGTGCCGCAGATGCCCGAGGCGTATTGGACGCGCGAGTTCGACCTCAGCATCGTGCCCAGCGCGACCGCGGCCCGTGCGCAACTGCCAGGCGGCCACAACGCGGTCATCGTTGCCGACGCGGTGGCCCAGGGTTACCCGGCCGATGCCAATCCGGCCGACGTGTTGGACGCTTTGAATTGGCAACGCAGCATCAAGACCCCGTACGAGCTCGAGCTGCTGCGCGAAGCCAACCGCATCGCCGTGCGCGCGCACCGCGCCGCCGAGGAGGCGTTCCGCGCCGGTGGCAGCGAGCTGGACACGCACCTGGCTTATCTCGCC
>DATNBK010000067.1:0-17832 GCA_035571995.1 Rhodanobacter sp. | reverse complement strand
TTCGTGGCGCGCGCGCCGCGTTGGGCGCTGGCGCAGAAGTTCCCGGCGCAGGAGCAACTGACCACGGTCGAGGCGATCGAGATCCAGATCGGCCGCACCGGGGCCGCGACCCCGGTGGCGCGCCTGACGCCCGTGCCGGTGGCCGGGGTGATGGTGGCCAATGCCACGCTGCACAACGCCGACCAGGTTGCGCGGCTCGACGTGCGCGTGGGCGACACGGTCATCGTGCGCCGTGCCGGCGACGTCATCCCCGAGGTGGTGCGGGTGTTGCCCGAGCGGCGCCCGGCGCACAGCGTGCCCTGGCACATGCCAGCGACTTGCCCCGTGTGCGGTTCGGCGCTGCTGCGCGAGGAGGGTGTCAGCGCCTGGCGTTGCTCCGGCGGCCTGGTGTGCCCGGCGCAGCGTCGCGAGGCCCTGGTGCACTTTGCCTCGCGTCGGGCGCTGGATATCGACGGCCTTGGCGGGCGCTACGTCGACGCCTTGGTGGAGGAGGGCATCGTGCGCACGCCAGCTGACCTCTATGCGCTGACCGTGGAGCGCTTCGTGGCCATGAAGCAGGCCATCGACGAGCGCGACGGCACCACGCCGGAGACGGTCAAGCGCGGCAAGGTCGCGACGCGCTGGGCGGAAAACCTGGTGTCGGCCATCGACGCCAGCCGCGACACCACGCTGGCGCGCTTCCTGTTCGGGCTCGGCATCATGCACATCGGCGAGAGCACGGCAAAGATGCTGGCTGCCTGGCTGGGCCGGCTCGCCAATGTGCGCAGCATGCCCGCTGCCGTGCTGCGCGTGTTGCCCGACGTGGGCGACGCGGTGGCCGAGTCGATTGCCGGCTTCTTCGCCCAGCCCGGCAACCAGCAGGCGGTGGACGCGCTGTTGGCGGCGGGCGTGCATTGCCGGGATGAGACCATGCCTTCGCCGGCCTTGCGCGAGCGGCTGGATCTCGGCGTCCTGTTGGGCGGCCGGCACATTGCCCAGCTCAGCCCGGCGCGCGCGGCGGCGCTCGTCGCGCGCTACCCCACATTGGATGGCTTGCTCGCGGCGGGCGTGACCGCCTGGGTGGACGCCGGCCTTCCAGCCGCGGCTGCCGGCAACCTCGAGACCCTGCTGGCCGATGGTGGGCAACTTGCCGCCCTGCGCCACGACGAGGCGGCAATGCAGTCCCTGCTGGAGCAGATTCCCGCCGACACCGGCGTGTCCGCGGCGCCGCTGGCCGGGCAGACCTTCGTCCTCACCGGCTCGCTGCCCAGCCTGACCCGCGACGAAGCCAAGGCTAGGCTCGAAGCACTGGGGGCCAAGGTCGCCAGTTCGGTATCGAAGAAAACCAGCGTGGTGGTCGCGGGCGAGGCGGCCGGCTCCAAGCTCGACAAGGCGACCGAGCTCGGCGTGGCCATATGGGACGAAGCCGCCCTGCTGGCCTTGCTGGCCGAGCACGAGGCGTGAACAGCCGCCCCCTCACCCCAACCCTCTCCCCCGGCTGCGCCAGGGGAGAGGGGGCCGCCACCGGCACGCATGCAGTACGTGCGGCGGCAAGGGCTCCCTCTCCCCGCTCTCCGGCCTGCGCTGTCGTTTCGCCTCTCTCCCCCATCATCCCGGCGCGGACCGGCGCGTGGTCTCCCTCTCCCCTGGCTCTGCCGGGGGAGAGGGTCGGGGTGAGGGGGCCGCTTTGCCGCGGTCACGCCTGAGCCATGGAGCGCGCGCGCCACCTCCGCCGTACGCAGACGGATGCCGAGCGCAAGCTGTGGTCACGCTTGCGCGCCGTGCAACTCGGCGTGAAGTTTCGGCGGCAGCATCCCATCGCCGGTTATTACGCGGATTTCTGCTGCGTCGAGCACCTGCTGGTCGTCGAGCTCGATGGTGGTCAGCATATGGATCAGCCGGCGCGTGATGCGCGGCGCACACGGGATCTGCAGGCGGCCGGCTTCCGCGTCCTGCGTTTCTGGAACGACGACGCGCTGCTGCACACCGACGACGTACTTGGGGCGATCTTGAGGGCGCTGCGCCAAGAGCCGCCCCCTCACCCCATCCCTCTCCCCCGGCGGAGCCAGGGGAGAGGGGGTCCCAAGCCGCGCCGTGCAGGCACGACAGGCACGACAGGAGAGGCCTCGCAGCCGCATCGTCCAGACACAACAGAAGAGGCCTCGCAACCGCATCGTCCAGACACAACAGAAGAGGCCTCGCAACCGCATCGTTCAGGCACCGCAGAAGGGAACCCGCAACCGCATCGTCCAGACACAGCAGGCAGGCGCCGCGTGCGGCAGGCTACCGGCACTCCTAACGGGGGCGGCGGGCAGGGTGGTTTGGGCTCCCTCTCCCCTGGCTTTGCCGGGGGAGAGGGTGGGGGCGAGGGGGGCTTTGCCGCCTTGCGGCTGCGGGCCAGCCTGTACCGGTTGATCCGCGAGTTTTTCCGCGGACGCGGGGTGCTCGAAGTGGAGACGCCCATCCTTTCGGCGGCCGGCAATACCGAGCCCAATATCGACAGCTTCAGCACGCACTTTTCCGGCCACGTCGACGCTGGCGCGCGCGAGCGCTGGCTGCGTACCTCGGCCGAGTTCCCCCTGAAGCGCCTGCTTGCCGCGGGCATCGGCGACTGCTACGAGCTCGGGCGCGTGTTCCGCAACGGCGAGGCCGGTGGCCGGCACAATCCCGAGTTCAGCATGCTCGAGTGGTATCGCGTGGGCTGGGACCATCGCCGCCTGATGGGTGAGACCATCGCCTTGGTGGAGGCGGCCCTGAAGCTGGTGCAGCGACGCGTAGCCGTGCGCATCGTGGGCTTCCGCCAGTTGTTTCTGGAAGAGCTCGACCTCGACCCGATGCTGGCGCCGCTGACCGCGCTCCAGGTTCCTTTGGCCGCGCAGAATATCGATCCGGCTGGCCTGACGCGTGACGACTGGCTGGACCTGCTGCTGACCCATCGCCTGCAGCCGCAGTTTGCCCGCGACCGCATCACCGTGGTCTACGACTATCCCGCCACGCAGTGCTCGCTGGCGCGCATCCGCCCCGGCGATCCACCCGTTGCCGAGCGCTTCGAGCTGTACCTCGGGTCGCTGGAACTGGCCAACGGCTACCACGAATTGAACGATGCGGCCGAGCAGCGCGCGCGTTTCGAGCATGACAACGAGCGGCGTGCCGGGCGTGGCCAGCGCCAGTTGCCGCTGGACGAGGGCCTGCTCTCCGTGCTCGACGCGTTGCCCGATTGCGCCGGTGTGGCGCTGGGCATCGAGCGCCTGCTGATGGCCATGCTGGATACCGGCGCCATTGCCGACGTGCTGGCCTTCCCGTTTGCCGAAGCGTGAGCGGCGCGGCTGCCACGCCGGGGTCGGCGTTTAGAACTCCAGCTCCCGTGCGGCGCAGAGATAGTCAACCAGCGGCGCGGCTTGCTTGAACGTCGCCACGATCCAGGTCAGCAGTCGCGGCGAACAGGCCAGCTCCTCGTCGAAACCAGCGAGGGCGACGAAGCTCTTGCGCTTCAAGTCGTCGATGAGCTCGTGCGCCGGATCGTAGCCGCGTGGCGCGCGCACCAGCGAGTCGCCACCAAGCGCGAGGTGGCTGCGAAACTGCCGGCTGCGCGTGGCGCGCTTCCATGCCGCCGGGTTGTCGACGATGAACTCGCGGATGTGCTTCAAGGCGTCGGATTCGGGCTGCCACATGCCGCCGCCGGCAAAGCAGTTCCCGGGCTGCAGGTGCAGGTGGAACGAGGGTGCGTCGATCTCGCGCCGGCGTTCATGCCCAAAGCGCGCACCCTGCCAAGGCTTGTACGGCGATTTCTCGTGTGCGTAGCGGGTGTCGCGGTAGACGCGGAACAGCGACCCGCCCATCTTGCGCGGGTCCGCGCGGAAATGCGGGCTGATCGCGCTCAGTGGCTCCTGCATGTCGGTGATGAAGCGCAGGAACGGTTCGCGCACGTGGCGCTCGTACTCGTCCTTGTGGGCGTGGAACCAGG
The DNA here is from genome assembly GCA_035571995.1 of Rhodanobacter sp. Lineage (GTDB taxonomy): Bacteria > Pseudomonadota > Gammaproteobacteria > Xanthomonadales > Rhodanobacteraceae > Rhodanobacter. The sequence continues at coordinate 13,889 of DATNBK010000067.1, read as the reverse complement.
TGCGTTCGTTGTGCCGATCCAGGGCGCGCATGAAGCGGAAGGTGGCGGGGGTGAAATAGCTTTGGGACATGGGACTCGGGATCGCGGAGGTGCGCGGGGATACTAGAGCATCGCGCGCCACGGGGACTCCACGCACGAGTGGGGCCAGGGCTAGACCTGGAGATTGTTGCCGGCCTCGAGGTCCGCTGCCACCTGTTCGCCCCAGGCCTCAAGCTGGTCCAGCAGCGGCAATTGGCGCTGGCCCGACGGATCGCCGCGCAGCTCGCGGATGCGGGCGAAATAGTCCTCCAGGGTCAGGCTGGTGGACGGCGTATGACGCGTCAGGCGCGCGTGGCGGAACGCCTGCCATTCGGCCTGCTCGTCGGCATCCAGCGTTTCCGGCCAGTTGCGCGCGCGGTAGCGCAGCAACAGCTCGCTGCAGCGCGGGTCCTGGAAGGCGTTTGCCAAGGCGTGCAACTGCTGCGGTGGCGTGGCGCGCACCGTCGCCAGCAAGACACGGTCGCGATCCCCAAGGAAGCCACCATACAGTGCCAGCTCGGGGTCTTCGGCCTGCAGCGGGGTGGCTGCCCGCGCGAACACCTGGCATACGGTGTCGACCACTCCGCTGGCGGCACGCAGCAGCTCGGCGTGGCGCAGGCAAGCCGGCAGGTCGAGTTGCAGGCGTGCCATGTCGACGCCCTGCAATGCCGACAGCGGCGCCAGTGCCGGGGCGCGGTTGGCGCGCACCGTGCGCAACGGGATGCGCGAGACCCCCTCGGGCAGGTCGGCACGGCTGGTGAAGATCCGGTCGGCAATCGCTTCGGCATCGAACTCCAGCCACTCGCGTGGATCGGTGGCGAGGTCGTAGACGATGATCTCGCTCGGTCGCGCCGGGTGCCGGGCCAGCGGGGCGATCACGCTCAGGCAGCCGCGGCTGGCCGGATAGCGGGAGGACACGTGCACCACCGGCGTCTGCCGCACCAGGTCCAGCAGGTCGTAGACCTTCTGCTTGCGGCGCAGTGCGTAATACCAGTCCCACAGGCGCGGCTGGCGCAGGCGGATCAGGCGGGCGAGCCCGAGCAGCGCGTGCACGTCGGACAGCGCGTCGTGCGCATGTTCCTGGTCGAGTTGGTTGGCCTGGGCCAGGTGCTCGAGGCGGAAACTGGGCGTGCCGTCCTCGCGCTGCGGCCAGTTGATGCCTTGCGGGCGCAGCGCGTGGCACATGCGCGCCAGGTCGATCAAGTCCCAGCGCGAGTTGCCTTGTTCCCACTCGCGCGCGTAGGGATCGTAGAAATTGCGGTACAACATGTGACGGGTGAACTCGTCGTCGAAGCGCAAGGAGTTGTAGCCGACGGCGCAGGTGCCCGGCGCGGCCAACTGTTCGTGCACGCGGGCGGCGAATTCCGCCTCCGCCACGCCCTCGCGCGCCGCGTGCTGCGGGCTGATGCCGGTTACCAGGCAGGCGTCGGGCTGGGGCAGGATGTCGCTGGCGAGCCGACCGTAGAACATCACCGGCTCCCCGACCGGCTGCAGCTCCAGGTCGGTGCGCATGCCGGCAAACTGCACCGGGCGGTCGCGCCGGGGGTCGGCTCCCGTGGTTTCGTAGTCGTGCCAGAACAGGGTCTGCATGGAAAGGCATGATCGCATGGCGACAGGGGAGGCCGGCAACGCTGGTAGACTGCGCCTGTTCGAGGAGGGTGCATGAGCGTAGTCGACGACGATAACCTGGTGTGGGTGGACCTGGAGATGACTGGCCTCGACACTGACCACGACTCCATCCTGGAGATTGCCACGGTGGTCACCGACAAAAACCTCAACGTGCTGGCCGAAGGCCCGGTCTTTGCAATCCGCCACGAGGTGGATCGCCTGGAGGCCATGGACGCCTGGAATTCCAACCAGCACCAGAAGTCGGGCCTGTGGGACCAGGTGTTGTCCTCGGAGGTCGACCACGCCATGGCCGAGCACGCCACCATCGAGTTCCTGCGCGAGTGGGTTGGCCCGGGCAAGTCGCCGCTGTGCGGCAATTCCATATGCCAGGACCGCCGCTTCATGCACCGGCAGATGCCGCGCCTGGAGCGCTATTTCCACTACCGCAACCTCGACGTGTCCACGCTCAAGGAGCTGGTGCGGCGCTGGTCGCCGGGCATCGCGCGCGGCGTCACCAAGGAGTCGGCGCATACCGCGCTGTCCGACATCCGCGATTCGATTGCCGAGCTCCAGTATTACCGTGGCTACATGGGCGCGTTTGCCGGGAGTCCCGATGCCTAGCCCCTGCCTGCCCCAGCGTGATCCACGATGCTGAGCGGGTTGTTCGCCCCCGTGTTGGATTGTGCCGGCCGTACGCTCACGCTGGACCGCCCGCGCGTGGTCGGCATCGTCAACCTGAGCCCGGACTCGTTCTCCGCCGATGGTCTGGGGGATGACGTCGAGGCCGCGGTGGCCCAGGGCCTGCGCATGCTGGAGGAGGGCGCCGACATGCTCGATGTCGGCGGCGAATCCACCCGCCCGGGGGCTCATGAGGTTCCTGTCGCGCAGGAGCTCCAGCGTGTGCTGCCGGTGATCGAACAGCTCGTTGCCCGCGGCAGCGCGCCGGTGGCGATCGACACCTCCAAGCCGGAAGTGATGCGGGCAGCCGTGGCCGCCGGCGCCGGGATGATCAACGACGTCTGCGCCCTGCGTGCTGATGGCGCGCTGGAAGCGGCCGTCGAGTTGCGCGTGCCGGTATGCCTGATGCACATGCTGGGCGATCCACGCAGCATGCAGGCCGATCCGCGCTACGACGACGTGGTCGGCGAAGTCCACCGCTTCCTCGCCGACCGCTTGTTTGCCTGCGAGTTGGCGGGCCTGGATCGCAAGCAGATCCTGGTGGACCCGGGCTTCGGCTTCGGCAAGACCCTGGAGCACAACGTTGCGTTGCTGGCCGCCCTGGGGCGTTTCTGCGACCTTGGGGCGGGCCTGTACGTGGGGCTCTCGCGCAAGTCCATGCTTGGCGCCCTGACCGGGCGAAAGCTGCCGGCGGAGCGCGTGGCGGGTTCCGTGGCGGCGGCAGTGCTCGCTGCCGAGCGCGGGGCGCGCATGATCCGCGTGCACGACGTGGCGCCGACCGTGGAAGCGCTGGCAGTGTGGGCTGCCGTGCACGCGCAGGACCAGGTGCCGCAGCGCAGGGATCCGACGCCCGCGGCGCCGCGTTGGCCCGACGAAGATTGAACATCATGCCTCGCGCATTCCGCCCAGTTACGGCCGCGCATGGCCCCGCTCCAGGAGTACCGGTTCGGTGAATGGACGCAAGTATTTCGGCACCGACGGCATCCGCGGCCGGGTCGGTGAGTGGCCGATCAGCGCGGATTTCGTGCTGCGGCTGGGCCGGGCGCTCGGCGCCGTCCTTCGCCGTGGCGGCACCGGCCGACCGCAGGTGCTGATCGGCAAGGACACCCGCGTGTCCGGCTACATGTTCGAGTCGGCGCTCGAGGCCGGGCTGGTCGCGGCCGGCGTGGATGTCGGCCTGCTCGGGCCCATTCCCACGCCCGCGGTGGCTTTCCTCACCCGCTCGATGCGCGCCCAGGCCGGCATCGTCATCAGCGCTTCGCACAACCCGCATGCCGACAATGGCATCAAGTTCTTTTCCGCCGACGGCGAAAAGCTGTCCGACGAGGTGGAGCTCGCGATCGAGCAGGAAGTGGATGCCGACTTCGTTACCGTGGCCTCCGAGGAGCTCGGCAAGGCCAACCGCGTCTCCGGCGCCCTGGCGCGTTACGGCGAATACTGCAAGGCGACGGTGCCGGAACATTTCAGCCTCGGCGGCATGCGCCTCGTGCTGGACTGCGCGCATGGCGCCACTTATCAGGTGGCGCCGCAGGTGTTTGCCGAGCTGGGTGCCGACGTGGTGGCGATTGGCGACCACCCGGACGGCTTCAACATCAACCGCGACGTGGGTTCCACCCATCCGCAAGCCCTGCAAAAGGCGGTACTGGCCCAGGGCGCGCAGCTGGGCATCGCGTTCGATGGTGATGGCGACCGGGTGATCCTGGTTGACCGCACAGGCACGATTGCCGATGGCGACGACATCCTTTACGTGCTGGCGCGCAGCATGCGCGCGCAAGGCCGGCTCGAAGGGCCGGTGGTGGGCACCGCGATGAGCAACTTCGGCCTGCAGCGGGCGCTGGCCGGGCTCGACGTGCCGTTCATCCGTGCCCAGGTGGGCGACCGCTACGTGCTGCTACAGCTGAAACAGCATGGCGGTGTGCTGGGCGGGGAGACCTCGGGCCACATCCTGTGCCTGGACCGTGCGACCACCGGCGATGGCATTGTCGCTGCGCTGGCCGTGTTGCAGGGCCTGGCCTGCCTCGGCGAGGACCTGGCACAGGCCCGCGCCGGCTTGCACAAGCTGCCGCAAGTCATGCTCAACGTGCGTGCTGCAGGCGCGCGCGAGGCGCTGGACGATGGTTCCGTACTCGAGGCACTGGCCGCGGTGGAGGCGCAACTTCGCGGTCGCGGTCGCGTGGTGTTGCGTGCGTCCGGCACCGAGTCCGTGGTGCGCGTGACTTTGGAAGGCGAGGATGGCGCAGAAGTGCAACGTCTGGCCAAGACCCTGGCCGACGCCGTGCAGGTCGCCGCTGGCCGTCACGTGGCGCGGGCTTCCTGAGGCCGCCGCGCCACTGGACCGCATGCGGGGCAAGGCCTGGCTTCCGGCGTGACCGCACGCCGCGAACGCCGTTGCCTGCCACGGGATGGGCACTGGTTGCCGCTGCCGTGGCGGGACACTAAGCTCGGCCTTTTGAGCACGGAGCAGGACCCATGCGCAGGAAACTCGTCGCCGGCAACTGGAAGATGAACGGCAGTCGCGCCATGGCGGCGTCACTGGTGGATGCCGTTGCCAGCGGCAAGCCGGAGGCGGTCGACGTGGTCGTGTTCCCTCCGTTTCCATACTTGGCTGAGCTGGCATCGCGGCATGCACCAGATGTGCTCGGCGTGGGCGCGCAGGATGTCAGCGCGCACGCTGAACCGGGTGCCTATACAGGTGAGGTCTCCGCCGCCATGCTGGCCGACGTCGGCGCTGGCTGGGTGCTGGTCGGCCATTCCGAGCGGCGCGAATACCACGGCGAGGACGATGTCCTGGTGGCTGAAAAATTCGCCGCGGCCCTGGCTGTCGGCCTGACTCCAATCCTGTGCGTAGGCGAGACCGGCGTGCAGCACGAAGCAGGGCAGACCCACGACGTGATCCACCGCCAGCTTGGCGCGGTGCTTGCCCGCAGCGGCATCGGCAGCTTCCGTACCGCCGTCGTCGCCTACGAGCCGGTGTGGGCCATCGGCAGCGGCAAGACCGCCACCCCCGCGCACGTGCAGCAAGTGCATGCCTTCATTCGTAGCCAACTGCAAGGCGAGGATGCTACAATTTCCCGTCTGACCCGAGTGCTTTACGGCGGCAGCGTGAAAGTGGCGAATGCCGCCGAGTTGTTTGCCGAACCGGACGTGGACGGCGGGTTGATTGGCGGGGCGTCCTTGGCCGCGCCCGACTTCCTTGGAATCTGCGCTGCGGCGCAATAGCGCAACTGGCCCAAAGACAAATCATGTTCGTCATTTTCAGCGTGTTTTACATCCTGATCGCCGCGACGATGATCGTGCTGATCCTGCTGCAGAACGGCGCCGGCGCGGATGCAGGTTCCGGGTTTGGCGCGGGCGCATCGGCAACGGTGTTCGGCGCGCGCGGATCGGCCACGTTCCTGACCCGCGCCACCAGCGTGCTGGCAGCCCTGTTCTTCATCCTCAGCATCGCCATGGGCATCGCGCTCAACGGCAGCGGCAACCGCGCACAGACCGAGGCTGCAGGCTTGGGTGTGATGAGCGGCATGGTGGAGAAGCCCGCAGCCAACAACGCGGTGCCGGCGGCGAAGCCGGCGCCGGCTGGCGGTGAAGTCCCCGTGGCGCCGGCAGCGCCCACCAGCCCGGACGCCGCGCGCGGGTCCGTTCCCGCAGCGGCCGGTACGGGCGGCGGCGCGGCGCCCGCAGGCGGAGCGCCGAAAGCCGGGCGCTGAGCCTGTAACAACCTTGCCCAGGTGGCGGAACTGGTAGACGCACTACCTTGAGGTGGTAGCGACGAGAGTCGTAGGGGTTCGAGTCCCCTCTTGGGCACCAATGCACTGTTTGAGGACGTCCGATACAGTCCAAAAAGCACAACGAAACCCGCCACTTGGCGGGTTTTTTGTGAGCGAAGGCCTACGGACACCCGGCCGCGGGGCTGCCGTCACTGGTGTTGGCGGGGCCTGCCTTGCGCCATGTTGCGCGAGCATGTGGAGCTGCCTACAGTGCGTTTGGCAGCTGGCCTTGGCGGACAGGGGTGTCGGTTTCGGCCTACAGACGACGGCACTGAGGCGGGGCATGCTGGCTCCTACCGGAGCTGAGCAGGGGAGACTCGACATGATCAGTGTGATCCTGGTGGATGATCATCAGCTGGTGCGTACGGGCTTTCGCCTGATCCTGGCGCAGTGCCCAGACATCGAGGTGGTTGGCGAGGCGGCCAGCGCGGAGGAGGGCATGCGCCTGATCCGCAACCTGAAGCCGGATATCGCCGTGGTGGACGTACATATGCCGGGGATGAGTGGCATCGAGCTGACCGAACGCGTGTGCCGGGTGAAAAGCTCCACCCGCGTGGTGATTGCCACGGTAATGACCGATGCGCGGTTTCCGAAGCGTCTCCTTGACGCCGGGGCGCTCGGCTACCTCACCAAGGGTTGCAGCGCGGACGAACTGATCACCGCCATCCGCCAGGTTGCCGGCGGACGGCGCTACCTGGCGCCCGGCGTGGCCCAGCAGTTGGCCTTGGCCACCCTGGACGGGAAGGCCTCGCCGTTCGATACGCTTTCCAGCCGGGAACTCGAGGTGGCGATGATGCTGGTGCGCGGCAAGGCGCTGACGATGATCGGCGAGCAGCTCAACTTGAGTCCAAAGACAGTGTCGACCTACAAGCAGCGCCTTATGGACAAGCTGCGCGTCGACCATGTGCTGGGCCTGGCGCGCCTGATGACCGTGCACGGCTTGCTGGATGCGTCCGAGCACCAGTTGCTTACCTGAGCCTGGTCGGACGCATGGTGTAGCCAGGCGCGGCACCACGGTCGGCAGGAACAAAAACGGCCAGGCACTCTCATGCCTGGCCGTATTGTCTTGACGGAGCGTAGCTCAGCTTGCGCGCTCGTCCTTGGCTACCTGGGCGCTTGAATCTTCGGCTTGCGCAGGGACGGATGCGACCCCGCTGTGACCGGCAGCCGGCGTCGATGCAGGGACCGCGAGCAGGTCACCTTGTTGGCTGAATTCGCGGACAGCCACTTCCCGCGCTGCCGGCGCTGGCGCGCTGACACCCGTGGCGCGGGCCACGGCTGGCACATCGTGGGCAACGGGCGAAGTGTCCGCGTCCTGCGGCAGGCTCACGTTGATGGGCGTGGTGACTGCGGCGTCCAGCCGGGTGGTTACCGTCCCATTGGTGAGCTTGGCGGTGTCGCGATCCGGTGTCGCTGCAAAGGCGGCTGGAGCCGGTGACGCCGGCTCGCGGGGCGCGGCTGCCTCCACGGCTGCCTTGTCGCCCAGCGGGGCGGAGCCTCCATGGACGGGCGAGTTGCCATTCATCGTCGCCGCGTGGATCACCGGCTGATCGTGGGCTGGCGGCGTGTGCGTATCCGGCCCCGCGTGCGGCAACCCGACCGCCCCAGGAAGGGGAGGCAGCACCGGGAGCTGAAAGCCGGAAGTGGTCAACGAGGCGGGGCTTGCCGCTTCGGCTCGCTGACGCGCAGCCGCTGCATCACGCACGGATTCCACCGCTGATTCTGCAGCGCTGCGGTGGCTGGCTGGCGTGTCGGTCACCGGAGTGGCTGCCGTGTCGACATGGGGGGCTGAAGCTGCCGTCCGGGTGGGCGACGCCTGCTCGGCCAGACCTGGTTCGTCGGATGCCTGCGGCGTCTCGCCGGTAGCGGTCTCTTCGTGGCGCCGGCGTCGGCGGCCGCCGCGACGTCCACGCCGCCGCCGCGAGCTTGCGCCATCGGCGTCGGCTGCGGCGTCATGGTCGCGCTCGGCTTCGACTGTGGATGCCGCGGACTCGGATTCCGGCGCTGACTGGACATCCGATCGCAGTACCACTTGGTCATCGCTCGCCTCGGGCGCAGCTGGGCGCTCCAGGTTGGCCGCGACGACGGACGTGGCCACCGCGGTGGCAGCAAGTACGTGGTTCTCGGCTACCGGCTCCTTTGCCCCGCGCGTGGTGTTGGCCGCCGTTGCCGCCGCTGCGTCTCTCGGGGCACCCTCGACCTGCGGTGGGCGTTGGCGGGCAGGCTTGCTGCTTGCCTGTTCGCCGGGCTTTGCCGGGACCTGGCTGCGCGGGTTGGGGCTACGCCTCGGTGCACGGGTCCGCGATCCCGGCCGTGCGGCATTGCTGGTGGTATTGCTTGCGGTGCCGCGGGGATTGCGTCCATCGCGTTGCCGGTTCCCGCTGCTTTCCGTGCTGCGGCGGTTGTCGCTGCGGGCCGGGGCGGGGGCAGCATCATTGGCGGCCTCCGTCGGGCCGGCAAACCAGCCGCGGATACGTGCGAGGATGCCGGATTTTGCGCTGGCCGGGGCCCGCGCGGGCGCTGCAGCGCGTGGCCGTGGGGGCCGGGAATCCGGTGCTGCCTCGGTCTCGACGGCGGGTGGTTCGCGGAACGGGGCAGGGCTGGCCGGCACGATGCCGCTCACGGCGGGGTGCTCGCCGCTGCCGGCTACCTGGCCGAGCTTGCGCACCGGGTCCGCTTCGACCGCGGTCAGCAATTCGTAGCTGGGCTTGCTGTACTCGCCCATGTCCGCTTCGCGGATGCGCTGGATCTGGATGTGCGGGGTCTGCAGGTGCTCGTCGGCGACGATCATGACGTGCACCTTGTGGCGCAGTTCGATCTCGACCACGCTGGCCCGCTTCTCGTTCAGCAGGAAATTGGCCACCGGCGGTGGGGCTTGCACCAGGACTTGCCCGGTGTTGTCCTTCATCGCGTGCTCTTCGATCAGCCGCAAGGTCGACAGCGACAGCGACTCGACGCCGCGGATCACGCCATGGCCGTCGCAACGCGGGCACACGACCTGGCTGGCTTCGCCCAGGCTGGGGCGCAGGCGCTGGCGCGACAGTTCGAGGAGGCCGAAACGGGAAATGCGCCCCACCTGCACGCGCGCGCGGTCGAGCTTGAGGGCTTCTTTCATCCGCTCCTCGATCTCGCGCTGGTGCTTCGGGCTGTCCATGTCGATGAAGTCGATAACCAGCAGGCCACCGGCATCGCGGATGCGCGCCTGGCGGGCAATCTCCACCGCCGCCTCGCAATTGGTGTTGAACGCGGTTTCCTCGATGTCGCTGCCCTTGGTGGCCTTTGACGAGTTCACATCGATCGCGGTCAGCGCCTCGGTCTGGTCAATGACGATCGAGCCGCCGGAAGGCAGCCGCACCTGGCGGTCGAACGCGCTGTCGATCTGGGTCTCGATCTGGTAGCGGGTGAACAGCGGGGTGTCGTCCGAGTACAGCTTGAGCTTGCGCAACGCGTTGGGCATGGCCTGCTGCATGAAGTCGCGCGCGTCGTTGTACAGCGGCTCGTCGTCGATCAGGATCTCGCCAATGTCGCTGCGCAGATAGTCGCGCAGGGCACGGATGAACAGCTTCGATTCCTGGTAGATCAGGAACGGCGACTTCTGCTTGTCGGCGGCCTCGGCAATCGACTTCCACAACTGCAGCAGGTAGTCCAGGTCCCACTGCAGCTCTTCTGCATCACGGCCGAGCCCGGCAGTGCGCACGATCAGCCCGACGTCGTCGGGTACGGTGACGTGGGCCAGCGCTTCCTTCAGCGCCTGGCGGTCCTCGCCCTCGATGCGACGCGACACGCCCCCGGCCTTCGGGTTCTTCGGCATCAGCACCATGTAGCGGCCGGCGAGGCTGATGAAGGTGGTGAGGGCCGCGCCCTTGTTGCCGCGCTCCTCCTTTTCCACCTGCACGACCACTTCCTGGCCTTCCTTGACCAGCTCGCGGATGTTCGCCTTGTGGGGATCCAGGCCGGGGGTGAAGTAGTCGCGGGTGATTTCCTTCAACGGCAGGAAGCCGTGGCGTTCGGCGCCGTATTCAACGAAGCAGGCTTCGAGTGACGCTTCAACCCGGGTGATACGGCCTTTGTATATATTGGACTTTTTCTGTTCCCGCGAAGGAATTTCGATGTCCAGGTCGTACAGGGTTTGGCCATCGACAATGGCCACTCGCAACTCTTCGCGCTGAGTCGCGTTGATCAACATGCGCTTCATGGTGGTATTCCTCGGCTTGCCACGCGTCGCGTGCCGCGGTGGCGCCACCTTCGGGTGGGCGGCCTGCCGTGGATCGCGCCGCAGTGGGCAGCGGCAAAAAGACGACACCGTTGCCGGTGTCGGGACGATTCGGTCAGCTCACGTGGGCCATCCGTGCCCATTGAGGCAACGGACAACGCCCGCCACAACCGTTACGATGAAGGGAGGTCGCAACCAGATCCTCTAGGGTGCCGGCACGATCCTCGCCGCAGTAACGGAGGACTCTCGGCCCGGTTCAGCGATGACACGGGCGCAAGTCACGCCTGCCCAGTATCCTATTCCATTGGCTTTTTTTCAATGCAAACCGCAGCTTCCCTTCATCCTGCCCAAGGTGTGCGCCAAGTCCAGGTTGGTCCGGAGCGTGATGGCCAGCGCATAGACAACGCACTGCTGACGCTGTTGAAAGGGGTTCCCAAGAGCATGATCTACCGCCTGTTGCGTACCGGCCAGGTGCGCGTGAACGGCAGGCGGGCCAAGCCCGACACCCGTCTCGCCGACGGAGATACGCTGCGCATCCCGCCCATCCGTTCAGCCGAGAAGGTGGATGGGACGGCGCCGTCCGCCGGTCAAATGGCCGAGCTCGAGGACAGCATCATTTTCCAGGACCGGCACTTCCTGGTGATCGACAAGCCCGCCGGCGTGGCCAGCCACGGCGGCAGCGGGGTCAGCCACGGCGCCATCGAACTGCTGCGCGCGGCGCGGCCGCAGGAGCACCTCGAACTGGTGCATCGGCTCGATCGCGACACCAGCGGCGTGCTGGTCCTGGCCCGCACGCGTACCGGCCTGCTTGGCCTGCAGGCGGCGATCCGCGAGGGCGCGGTGACCAAGCAATACCTGTGTCTGATGGTGGGACAACCGGCCAAGGCCAAGTTCGACGTGAACGTGCCCTTGCGCAAGTCGATGTTGCAGGGCGGCGAGCGCATGGTCCGTGTTACCGACGATGGCAAGCCTGCGCTGACGTTTTTTCGCGACGTCGAATCCTATCCGGGGGCGCGGCTGATGCTGGCTACACTTGCCACGGGCCGCACCCACCAGATTCGTGTGCATGCCGCCCACATTGGCCATCCCCTGGCCGGGGATCCGAAATACGGCGACCGCGAGGCCAACAAGCGCTTCCACGAGCTTGGCCTGCACCGCATGTTCCTGCACGCGGCGCATCTTGGTTTCGACCTCGACGGGCGCTCCTACAGCTTTTCGGCACCCCTGCCGCAGGAGCTGAAGACGTTCCTGGATACCTTGGCGGTCCAGGCGCCGGCGGCGCGTCCGCGCCGGGCCCGCGTGGCGCCTACGCCGTCGCCATCAGCGCATCGACCCGCGCGGCGCAAATGAAGTCGTTGCGGGACAAGCCATGCACGTCGTGCGTCGACCAGTGCAGCATGCAGTGGCCGTAGCCCGCCTCGAGGTCGGGGTGATGGTCCTGCTGGTTGGCGATAAAGCCCACCGCATTGATGAAGCCCAGCGTGTGGTGGAAGTCCTTGAAACGGAAATCCTTGCTCAGCGTTTGCGCGGTGTCGTCGTAGCGCCATCCCGACACCTGCTCGAGCAGCTTGCCGATCTGCGTGTCATCCAGCGGCGCCCGGCCCTTTTGCGGGGCGCAATGTTCATGGGCCAGATCCTGTTGGTTCATGCGTTCGGTCCTCCGTTGCCGGAAGCCTCGTGCCCACGGAGCGAAAAGTCAAAGCATGTGCATCGGATTAAACTGGACTAAAATGGTGCTGATTAAGCGCGAAGTATCTGGTTTGTGGGACCGAAGATGATCGACATTTCCGAACGCGCGCAGAGCCACTTTGCCCGCTTGCTCAAACAGCAGGGCATCGAGGGTCTGGGTATCCTCGTGCGGGTAACGGCCCCGGGTACGCCGGCCGCCGCGTGCGAGCTCGAGTTTTGCGAGCCGGACGACCTTGGTGGCGACGAGCAGGTCATCCACTGCACGGGGTTCGACTTGCACGTCCAGCACGACAGCGTGGCTTGGATGCAGGGCGCGACGATGGACTTCGAGCCGACCAACACGGGCGGGCTGCTCAACATCCGCGCGCCGAAGATCAAGGGTGACATTCCTGGCCCGGATGCGGGCCTGGTGGCGCGGGTGCGCTACGTGCTGGACTCCGAGGTCAATCCGAAGCTGGCCGCGCACAGTGGTGAGGTCAAGCTGGTATCGGTCGAGGCCGATGCCACCGTCGTGTTGCAGTTTGGCGGTGGTTGCCACGGTTGCGGCATGGTGGACGTCACGCTCAAGCAGGGCGTGGAAAAAACCTTGCGCGAGCACATTCCGGAAATATCCGCGGTGCGCGACGCTACCGACCATTCGTCTGGCAAGAAGCCCTATTACAAGAGGCACGAGGGCAAGTCGGCGATGGCTTGAGCCTGGTCGCCGTGGGCCACCTCGCCACCTATGCAAACAGGCCCGCGTGAGCGGGCCTGTTGTTCAGCGCGGTGTAGGTGCCATTTACGGCTCGCCGCCGACATGCCCCTTCAAGGTGTCGAGCTTGGTTGGCAGGCTGGAAAAGTAGGTCGAGATGTCCTCGATGTCCTGGTCCGACAGGGTGGCGACCATGCCCTTCATGATCGGGTTGTCGCGCTGGCCATCCTTGTATTCGTGCAAGGCAAACTGCATGTAGGCGTTGTATTGCCCGGCCAGGCGCGGGTATTGCGGATCGACCGCATTGCCGTCGACGCCGTGGCAGGCGAAGCAGGTGGCGGCCTTTTGCTTGCCGCGCTCGGCGTTGCCCTGGGCAGCGGGCAGTGTGGTGGAGAGCATCGCCAGCGCAGCGCCGAGCGAGAGCAGAGTTGCAGCACGTTTCATGTGCGGAATCCTTTTGACTACTTGGCGAGGCTGGAGAGGTAGGCGGCGATGTCCTCGATGTTCGTATCGGACAGGCTGCTGGCCTGGGCGTCCATGGTCGGATGCTTGCGGTCACCGCTCTTGTAGCCATGCAACGCGTTGATGATGTACTGCTCGTTCTGCCCGGCGATCTTCGGCACCGGGTACTGCGGGTAGGCGTTGGTGTAGCCAGGTACGCCGTGGCAGCCGGAACAGGTGTAGACCAGTTTCTCGCCGGCGGCCTTGTTGCCTGCGGCCTGCACACCCATGCTGGCCATACAGGTTGCCGCGACAGCGACGCCGAGCAGTTGCAGTCGAGTCATTGCATCACTCTCGTTGGTGCGACGATCTGTCGCGAGGAATCGCCCCAGTATAGTCGCTGCGTTTGAGCGCGGACAACACTCGCGGCCGCGAAATTCCGCGAAGCGTCCACGTGGCTGCCTGCGCATCGCTTTTTTCCTACGCCGCACCGAATAGCCGCCAAGGCGGCCATGGCCAAGCTTCGTCAGGGCGCGGGCAGCATGGGGTCTCTGGTGGATCCCCGGTCCGGGATGTGATTATTGCGGCGGCTCGTTGTAAACACCGGACGTGGCCACATATACTGGCCTGGTATCAAGTCTTTCTTCCGCGGGGGTGTTCTGGCTTCGACGGGGGTAGTGAGATGACTTGGTGCATGCCGAGGGGGCAGCTTTCCTCGTAAATCCAGCGGCAAACATATAGTTGCCAACGACGACAACTACGCTCTCGCCGCTTAAGGCGTAAG
>DATNBK010000066.1:0-3822 GCA_035571995.1 Rhodanobacter sp. | reverse complement strand
CGGAATGCCGCCAGGGCGCCAAGCACCGGCGCCGCCAGCGCGTGGTGACCGGTGGCGCCGAAGCCGGCCAGCATGACCGCCTCGAACACCCCGAGGCCGCCCGGCACGTGGCTGACCAGGCCGGCAATCTGGGCAATGACGAAGATCGCCAGGAAATGCCCGAAGCCGTTGTCCAGCGAATCGGGCATGAGCACGTACAGCACGGCGGCGGCAAGCCACCAGTCCAGGGCGCCAACCAGGATCTGCCGGGCGCCGGTAGCCAGCGTCGGGAAGCGCACGCGCCAGCGCCACAACTGCAACGGCCGCCGCACCCAGGCGGCTGCCGCCAACCAGCCCAGCGGCACCAAGGTCAGCCCAATGCCGAGCGGCAGGCGCGCCGTAGCCAATGGGATATCAGGGGGCAAGGGCACCAGCAGCAGGGTGACGCCGGTCAGGGCCAGCAGGCCGAGCCAGAAGCTCAGCGTGCAATACAGCACGACGCGCGCAATCTCGCCCGTGGACAGGCCATTCTGGATATAGAAGCGGTAGCGGATCGACCCGGACACCAGCAGGGCCATGCCCACCGCGTTGCTGAACGCGTAGCTGATGAAGGAGATCATGCCGACGCGCCGCCACGGCAGCTTGCGCCCGATCGAGATGAGCGCGTAGTGGTCGTACAGCGTCATCACCGCGTAGCCCAGCGCCGTGAGCAACGCCGCCACCACGAAACGCCCGCGCGGCAGGCCCTGCACGTACTCGCGAATCTGGTGGTAGTTCACATCGCGGGTGAACAGGTGCAACGCCCACAGCGCCAGGCACAGCATGGCGATCGAAAGCAATGGCGCGGCAACCCGGCGCACGAGCAAGGCGCCCGGCCCAGGGGCCTTTACCACCGGGGCATCGCCCCCGCCTTCGACTTGCTGCAGTTCCACGGTCGGCCCAATGCGAAAACGCGGCTAGTGTAGGGGCTGCGCGGCCCCTCCGGCTGACTCCGCGTAGAGCGAGCCCCACGCGCAATGCTCGCGAACCCACCATAAGGCGAGCCCGCCCGCCCACAAGGGAATCCCTTCGGTCACGAGCGGGCTCCTACCCGGGATCGAGGAAGGTCCGAAGCCGGTCAGGTGGCTGCGGGCGCCTGCCCCAGACGCGCCACCCAGCGGTACAAGGCCACGTTGACCGCGATGAACACGAGGCCCCCAATCCAGATCGATGCCTGGTGGAAGCCCGGGCCGACGACGGCCAGCGGTGCCGCCTCGCCGGAGAACACCACGATGGCGGCTATGACCACGCCGAGGATGCTCTCGCCCACGATCATGCCGGAAGCCAGCAGCACGCCAAGCTGCTTCACCGCCTCGGGTCTCGCCGTGCGCTCCGCGCGCCGGTCGTAATACCAGCCAACCACCGCACCCACCACGATCATCAGCGTGGTCGAGGTCGGCAGGTAGATGCCCAGGCCGACGGCCAGCGGCGGCAGGCGCGCGGTCTTCGCCGTGCGGCCCAGGATCTGGTCGAGCACGATCAGGCCCACGCCGATCGCGGCGCCAATGAAGATCAGGCTCCAGTCGATGTTGCCCTGCAGGACGCCTTGCGCCAGGGCGGAAATCAGTCCCGCCTGCGGCGCAGGCAGCGCACGGGCCGGATCGACCCCCGGCGTGCCGAGGAAGCCGTAGGCCTCGTTGAGCAGGTCCAGCACCGGGGGGATCACCGCTGCGCCGACGATGACGCCGACCACCAGCGCCGCCTGCTGCTTCCACGGCGTGGCATCCACGAGTTGGCCCGTCTTGAGATCCTGCAGGTTGTTGTTCGCGATCGCGGCGACGGCAAACACCACCGAGGTGATGAACAAGGCAAACGCGACCAATCCCTTGCCCGCATCCGCCGTGGCCTGGGCCTGGATGCCGCCGATCAACAGCAGGGAGGCGACGATCACCACCAGGATGCCGACGCCCGACAGCGGGCTGTTGGAGGAACCGATCAGGCCGGCCATGTAACCGCATACGGCCGAGACCAGGAAACCGAGAATCACGACGAAGATCAAACCACCACCCACCAGCAGCCACAGGTGGTCGCCCAACCCGGTCTGCACGCTGAAGCTGCCGAGCAGCCAGCCGATCGGGAACAGGCACAGCAGGCTGATCAGGCTGACGATGCCCATCGGCATGTCCAGCTCGGTGCGCGGCAGGGTCGCGCCCTGCCCAGACTTGCGCGCCTGCGACGAGGCCATTGCCGCGGCCAGCCCGCTCACCACGGGCTTGACCAGGGTGCCCAGGGTCCAGATGGCAGCCACGCCAATGGTGCCGGCGCCAATGAAGCGCACCTTGGTGCTCCAGGCCGCCTGCGCAACCTCGGCTGCGGTGCCGGCCGCCGCCGCCAGCATGGTGTAGTGCGGCGCCGCCCAGCCCCAGGCAATCACCGCCCCAAGCAACATCGCCATGCCAACCCAGAGTCCGACCAGGTGGCCGACCGCGAACAAGGCAAAGGACAGGCTGAAGTCGTAGCCGGTGGCCGCGCCGCGATCGCCGATGTGGAAATACTGCGAGACGCTGGCGGCAAACAGCTTGGTGGCCACCACGATCGCGAATACCGCCGACACCACGGTGCCGCCCACCACGGCGAGCAGGCCGGCGCGGCCGCTCTCCCCCGAATCCACGTCGGCCTGGTGGCTGTCGCCCACCTTCAGCACCTCGGCGCAGGCCACGCCCTCGGGATACGGCAGGTCCGAGTCGGTGACCAGGGCGCGACGCAGCGGGATGGTGTACATCACGCCGAGGATGCCGCCGGTGGCGCAGATGCCAAACGTGACCCAGAACGGGAAACCGGTCCACCAGCCGACCATGATCAGCCCGGGCAGGACGAAGATGATGGCCGACAGCGTGCCGGCGGCCGAAGCCACCGTCTGCACGATGTTGTTTTCCTGCATCGTCGAATCGCGCATCTTGCGCAGGATGGCCATGGAAATCACCGCCGCCGGAATCGAGGTGGCGAAGGTCAACCCGGCCTTCAGGCCAAAGAACACGTTGGCTGCGGTAAACACCAGGGTGATCAGGATGCCGATGATCAGGCCGCGCACGGTCAATTCGTTGCGCGGCTCCACGCTGGACGGCTGCAGTGCGATCACGCGGGACCCCTGGTAGCGGCTGTGCACGAACAATAGCGCGTCAGCCCCTGCCGTGCGCACACCTGCCACGCTGCCGTCGCCGTGGCCAGGGAGGTTCCCGGCGGGCTGCTACAGCGTGTGGCGGCTTTCGAATCGGCGTGGCTCGCCGCTCACCGGATCGACGAACGCCAGCCCCTGGGCCAGCAGCTGCAGCGGATGGGCGTGGTCATCCGCCCGGGGCGCGTCGAGTTGCGGATACCAGGGATCGTTGCGGATGGGGGCGCCGAGCGCGGCCATGTGCACGCGCAACTGGTGCTTGCGCCCGGTGACCGGATACAGCGCATAGCGCCAGTCCCCGGGCCCCCGTTCCAGCACTTCGAGCCGGGTCTCGCTGTTTGGCGCGCCGGCAGCTTCGGTCATGCGGAAAAAGGGTTCGCCGCGTACCAGGCGCGAACGGTGCACGAGCGGAAACGCCAGCGCCGGCAAGGCTGGCGCCCGGGCCTGGTAGCGCTTGCCGACCTGGCGCTCGCGAAACAAGGCCTGGTAGGCCGCACGCGTGCGCGGGTTCACCGAAAACAACACCAACCCGGCGGTCAGGCGATCGATGCGATGCAGCGGTACCAGATCGGCGTTCGCGGTCTGCCGCAGCAGGCGGCGCCACAGGGTCTGCTCCAGGTAGCTGCCGCTCGGCACCACCGGCAGGAACGGCGGCTTGTCCGCCACCAGCAGGTGCTCGTCCTGGTACA
>DATNBK010000065.1:0-3345 GCA_035571995.1 Rhodanobacter sp. | reverse complement strand
GCGGCTGGCCAAGCTGGGACCGATGTCGGCAGGAGAACTGGCGCGTGCGGTGGATCTCGACGGCGGCGCCATGACCCGCCAGCTCGACCAATTGGAAAGCAAGGGCTACCTGCGCCGGTGCCCGCACGAGCAGGACCGGCGCGCCCTGCGCATCGAACTGACCGATGCCGGCAAGTATCTGTGGCAGCAACTGCGGCGTTGCGGCCAGCGCGTCATGCGCAACGCAGAGGCGCCGCTGGCACCGGCTGAACGCGCCCAGTTGCGCGAGCTGCTGGAACGCATCTTGAATGCGTTGCGGGAAAAATCCTGATTTTTTTGCACCAGGCCAAACCATGCGTGTGTCATACATAGCGGCAATGGCCGCCCTGACCGTGACCTTGGCCGGCTGCGCCGACCGCGGGGGCCTGCGGCCGCAGCAATCCCTGACCGAACCCTCTTCGCTGCACGTCACGCAGAGCCTGGCTGGCGTACCGCAGCTGGCCGACGCCTGGCCGGCGACCGATTGGTGGACGAAGCTGGGCGATGCGCAGCTGGATGCCCTGATTGCGGAGGCCCTGCAACACAACCCGGGCTTGGCGGCGGTGGATGCCCGGTCGCGGGCGGCCCAGGCCCAGGTCGGCCTGGCCAACGCGGCGCGCAAGCCGACTGTGAACGCCAGCGCCAGCGTGTCCGGTGCGCGCATCCCGGCGACCGTGCTGCCCATGGGCGGCCATTTTGGCGCCGCCAAATACGCTTACGCGAGCTTCAAGTGGGGGCTGGACCTGTGGGGTGGCAAGCGCGACGCGTGGCAGGCAGCCGTGGGCGAGTCCCGTGCCGCCGCCGTGGCTGCGCATGCGGCGCGCATCGAGTTGTCCGCCAATGTCGCACGTGCCTATGCGCAACTTGGCGCCGCGTTCACCCAGCAGGACCTGGCCGAGGACGAGCTCAAGCGCGCCGAGCAGGCGCTGCAACTGACCCGTCAACGCGTTGCCGCCGGCATCGACAACCGCATCCAGTTGCAGCAGGGCGAAGCGGAAGTCGCCACCGCGCAGCAGGAGCAGGCTGCCGCCGCGCAGATGGTCGTTGCCACCCGCTCGGCCTTGTCGGCCTTGCTTGGCGCAGGTCCCGACCGGGGCTTGCGCATCACCCGTCCGCACAGCCTGGCGCTTGCCCGCTTGACGGTGCCGGCGGATCTCCCGCTTGGCCTGCTCGGACACCGGGCTGACCTGGTTGCGGCGCGCTGGCGGGTGGAAGCGGCGCGCAAGGACATCCAGGCGGCGAAGACGGAATTCCTGCCGAACATTTCGCTGGGCGCGCTGGCCGGTGTGATTGCCCTGGGTGGCGGCAACCCGCTGGAACTGCCTGCGCGCTTCTACCAGATTGGCCCGTCCTTGAGCTTGCCCGTGTTCGACGGCGGCCGGCTGCGCGCCAACCTTTCCGGCAAGGATGCCGCGTTCGACCTCGCCGTCGCGCAGTACAACCAGAAACTGGTCGATGCGGTCAACGAGGTTGCCGTGGACTATGCGGGCCTGCAGTCGCTCGACGCGCAAATCGGGGCGCAGCGCCACGCGCGCGATGCCGCGCAGGGCGCCTGGGAACTGGCTGAGCAACGTTACAAGGCCGGCGTCGGCAACTTCCTCGAGGCGCTCACCGTGCGCCAGCAGCTCCTGCGCGCCGAGCAGGCCATGGCTACCCTGGATGCGCGCAAGGTCGACTTGTCCCTGCAACTGGTCGAGGCCCTGGGCGGTGGTTTCCAGCCGTCCGCGCAGGCAGCTGCCGCCACCCCATCTGAACATTCCTGAGGCAGTCCATGTCCAGCCAGACCGATACTGAAAACGGGGCGTCCGGCCCATCCACGCCAGCCGCCAACCCGGAGCAGGGTGCAGGCACGGGGAAAAGCAAGCGCAAGTCGCGCAGCGTCCTGCTGCGCATCCTCGCGGTGGTGATCGTGCTGGCCGCGATTGCCTGGGGCGCGTGGTACTTCTTCGATGGCCGCTGGTACGAAGACACCGACGATGCCTACGTCAATGGCAATGTCGTGCAGATCACACCGCAGATTGCCGGTACCGTGGTGAGCATCGGCGCCGACGACGGGGATCTGGCGCATGCCGGCGACGTGCTGGTCAAACTCGATCCCAGCGATGCCGACGTGGCCCTGGCCGAAGCCAAGGCGAACCTCGCCAACACCGTGCGTCAGGTGCGTGGCCTGTATACCCGCGTCAACGGCGCGCAGGCCGACGTCGCGGCGCGCAAGACCGCGGTGGCCAAGGCCCGCGCGGACTACCAGCGGCGCGTGGCCCTGGCCAAGTCCGGGGCGATCTCGGCTGAGGAGCTGGCGCATGCCAGTGATGCCCTGACCTCGGCGGAAAGCGCCCTGATCGCGTCGCAACAGCAGTACCAGACCAGCAAGGTGCTGGTGGACGACACCGTGGTCGCCTCGCATCCGGACGTCCAGGCGGCTGCGGCCAAGCTGCGTGCGGCATTCCTCACCGATGCGCGCACCCAGCTGGTTTCACCGGTGGACGGCTATGTGGCCAAGCGCTCGGTGCAGGTTGGCCAGCGCGTGATGCCCGGCACGCCGCTGATGGCGGTGGTGCCGCTGCACGATGTCTGGATCGATGCGAACTTCAAGGAAACCCAGCTGACCGACATGCGCATCGGCCAGCCGGTGTCCATCGTCTCCGACGTGTACGGCAGCGCGGTGACCTACAAGGGCAAGGTGGAGAGCCTTGGCGTGGGCACCGGCAGCGCGTTCTCGCTGTTGCCGGCGCAGAACGCGACCGGCAACTGGATCAAGATCGTGCAGCGGGTGCCGGTGCGCGTCGTGTTCACCGATCCGCAGCAGCTGCAGGCGCATCCCTTGCGCATCGGCATGTCGGTGACGGTCGACGTCAACCTGCACCAACGCGGCGGCGCGATGCTGGCGCAGCACACCCCCACCGAGCCGGCTTTCAGCACCGCCGTGTACCAGCAGCAACTGGCCCATGCCGATGCCGCGATTGCGCAGATCATCCACGCCAACATGGCCGGCAACAAATAACTCACGGTGGGAGCCCGCTTGTGACCATAGGGAATCCCTTGTGGGCGGGCGATGCTCTTCGTCGGCAGTGACCCGGAAAGCATCGCCCGTGAGCGGGCTCCCACGTGCCATGAATCACGTCAGTACATTCAATGCCTACCCAGTTCCGCCCACCCAGCCTGGCGATCAGCACCTTTGGCCTGTCCTTGGCCACGTTCATGCAGGTGCTGGACACCACGATTGCGAACGTGTCGTTGCCGACCATCGCCGGCAACCTCGGCGTGAGCAACGACCAGAGCACCTGGGTGATCACCTCGTTTGCGGTGAGCATGGCCATTGCCCTGCCC
>DATNBK010000064.1:0-6700 GCA_035571995.1 Rhodanobacter sp. | reverse complement strand
GCGGTGCGCCCAGCTTATTTCATGAATTTCGCCGTGTCCCCGGCAAACGAGGACGAACTCTACTTCGTGTCGCAATCCTTCCTGGTGTCGTTGGATGGCGGCCGCACGCTCATGAACAACAGCCGGCGTGGCGCCAGCCCGAAACCAGCCGAGGATCCCAGGATTGGCAACTACGTCGGCGGCGACACGCACGACATCTGGATCGATCCGAAAAATCCCGACCGGATCATGACGGCCAACGACTTCCGCGGCGACATCACCCTCAACGGCGGCAAAAGCTGGGCCGTGGTCGACCTGCCCATCGCGCAGATCTACCACGTCTATACCGACAACGAGGTTCCATACAACGTGATCGGCAACCGCCAGGACGCGGATGGTGTCGAAGGACCAAGCCGGGTGCTGACCCACGGTTTCGGCAGCAACGGTTTCATTCCAGCCAGCGCCTGGCACGGCTATGCCGGCTGCGAGAGCGGCTTTGGCGTGCCTGATCCGACCGACAGCAACATCATCTGGACGGGTTGCTACAACGGCGACCTGATGCGCACCGACCGTAGTACCGGGCAGACGCGCAACGTGGCCGTGTGGCCGGTGGCAACCTACGGGGCTCCACCTTCCGAGGCGCGGGACCGCTGGAACTGGACGTTCCCGATCGACATCTCCCCTGCCGACCACAACCGCGTCTACGTCGGCAGCCAGTATGTCTACGAGACCACCGACGCCGGCCAGCATTGGCAGCGCATCAGCCCGGACCTGACCACAGGGAAAAACATCGGCGGTTCCGGCGGCCTGACCGCCGACAACCTCATGACCTTCAGTTCCGCGACGTTGGCGATCATTGACGAATCGCCGGTGACGGCCGGCGTGATCTGGGCGGGCAGCTTCGACGGACAGGTCCAGCTCACGCGGGACGGCGGCAAGCACTGGACCAACGTCAGCGCCAACATCAAGGGCTTGCCTGCGTACAGCACCATCAACCTGGAAGCCTCCGGTGTCGATGCCGGCACCGCCTATGTGTCGGCCGATGCGCGCTTGATGGGTGATTACGCTCCCTATATTTTCAAGACCACCGATTACGGCAAGACCTGGAAAAATATTTCCGGGGACATCCCGCACTCCAAGTTCAGCTTCGTGCATGTCGTGCGTGCCGACCCGGTGCGCAAGGGTATGCTCTACGCCGGCACCGACAATGCCCTGTACGTGTCCTGGGACGATGGCGCGCATTGGCAGCGCCTGCGCAACAACTTCCCGCCGGCACCCGTGAGCTGGTTGACCGTCGAACCGCGATTCAACGACCTGGTCATCTCGACCTATGGCCGTGGCATCTGGATCCTGGACGACATCACGGCGTTGCGCAGCTGGCCCGAAGTGGCCAAGGCCGGCGCCGCGCACCTGTTCGACCCGCGTCCCGCCTATCGCTTCCGCACCGTGGTGACCAGCGCCCAGGATTATCCGAACGGCGTCACCATGGGCGAGAACGCGGCCGATGGCGCGGACTTGAATTACTACCTGCCCGCGGCCGCGGCGGTAACGCTAACGATCGCCGACAGCACGGGGAAGACCGTGCGGACACTGCATGAGAACGGCAAGCCGGGCTTGAACCGCGTGACCTGGAACCTGCGCTATCCGCCGCTCACCAAGGCGACGCTGCTGACCAGTCCGCCCGGCAAGGATTGGCTGGAAACGCCGGATGCCGGGCGGCCGCTGGTCGTGTGGGGTGGGCCCTCGCCGGCCGAAGGCCCGCGCGTCCTGCCCGGGGCGTTCACCGTGAGCCTGGCCGTCGGCGGATCGCAAGCCGGCAGCGCGAAGCTGCAGGTCCTTCCCGATCCCAAGAGCTGGGGCGACGCGACCACGATGCGCGCGGGCCAGGCCCTGCTGCTGCAGATTTCCGACGAGATCAACCAGACCGCGCAGCTCATCAACGAACTGGAAGCGACGCGCAAACAAGTCGGCACGCTGCTCGCCAAGCTGCCCGAGGGACACGGTACTGCCGCGGTCAAGAAGGCGGCCGACGCGCTGTCCGCAAAGGCGGCGGCGATCGAAAGCCGCCTGTTCTATTTCGAAGGTGGCGGCAACGGCACGGAAATCAGCTTCCAGGGCAGCCCGCAGCTCTACGAAAAACTCGGCTCGCTCTACAACAACCTGCAGGACAGCGGCCGTTACAACACCGGCGCCGAGCTCGGCCCCACCGCCGCCCAGGTGGAAGTGAACAAGACGCTCGCGCAAACCTTGGCTTCCATCCGGCAGGCCACCGATGCGTTCACGCAAAAGGACATTGCGGCATTCAACGCCGTGGCCAAAGCCAATGGCGTGGCAGGTATCGCCCAGTAACCAGGGACGATACCGGTCTCCGCGCGCGCCGCTTGCAAGTCTCCAGCGAGCGGCGCGGCGGTGCGGTAGTCACGTTTCTTGGGGGCCGGCTTTCCGGCATTCACGCGGCAGGGCCCTCGACTGGGCACGATGCTGATGTCAGTGTGACGAAGGAACCAGTGTCCTGCGAAAGAAGTCCAGCGCGTCGGCGTTGACCTGCGCGTGCACCTCGGCGCGGTCCACGCCGGGTGGATCACGGCAAATCTCCGCGGCTTCCTTGGCCAGCTCCCGCGAGCACGGCGCCAGGAAGACATAGTGGCCGGCCTTGGGGATCATCTTGACGCCGGCCAGCGTGCTGATCAGCGGCGCGGCATGCAGCACGTTGTACTTGGGGCGCAGCACCTCGTCGTCCTGCCCGTAGTAGAGGAACACCGGGCGGTTGATCGACGCGAGTCCCGCCTTGTCGAAAACCAGGCTCTGCGGGGCCATCGCGAAGGCCGCCTTGATGCGCGGATCATCCATGTCGCCCCAACGATGGATTTCCCCCTGCATGGCGGCCAAGGACTGCCGGGGCGTCGAGCCCTGCTTCGCCAGCGCCGCGGTCACCTGCTTCACGTGACCGCAGATGCCCAGGTCGTCCGCATGCTTCTCGCAGTAGGTGATGAAGCGCACGAATTTCGGCACCGCACCCACGAGCAGGAGGCTGGTGTAGCCGCCGTTCGAGAAGCCTGCCACGCCAATGCGTTCCGGATCGACCAGTGTTTTCCAGCGCGGGTCGCGGAGCAGCATGCTGATCGTGGCCTGGACCTGGATCGGCCGCCCGATCATCACCTCTGGATGTCCGTCCCCACTGTCGTCGATGTGGTTGTCCCTGGGGTGTTGCAAGGTCGCCACCACGAAGCCGTGGCCAGCGAGATAGACCGCCAGGTCATGATGTCCGAGGTTGGAGCCGGAGTGCCCATGCGAAATGACCACCAGCGGCTTCGCCCCCGCCGTCGGCGTTGCGTTGGCAGTGGCGTGCAGTTCGTACGGACCGACCCAGGTGACCGCGCCCGGCGCGGCGGAAGGATAGAAGACGTAGCCGGGCATGCTGCCGCCATTGACCGGGTCGTGGATCGTGACGGCCTGGAAACCCACCCCGGTAGTGGATTGGGCACATACGACGCCCGCCAGAAGGATGGCCCATGCCAGGCCCAACCAGCCAGCAAGCCGGAGCCCAGCGGAGAGCATCGTCGCGGAAGCTTTCTTCATGGCAAAACCTGTAGCGCCATCTGGAGTCCGTCGTGCGGTCAAGTCCAGGATAAGGTGACAAAGAGACGGAGGGAATCACGCCTGCCGTAGCTGCGGAAGCCCGACCGGACATAGAGGTGATTCATCTCCGCCACATCCTCGGTCAATGGCCGCGTGGCGACGCAGCCGGCCAGCTTCGCCTCGATGTCCTTCACTGGCTCCCGGGCTGGGATTTTGCCCTGGCTTCGATCATTTTCCATCCATTGCCGGACGGATCGCGAAAGCCCGCATCCACGACGCCGTAACGATCTACAGGCTCCTGCGTGAACTCCACGCCGAGTGCGCTCAGTCGTTCGTAGGCGGTACGGCAGTTGTTCACCACGAGCACCAGCGGCGGCATGGCTCCCTTGGCCACCATCTCGCACAGGGTCTGGGTAGTTGCCGCGTCATGTACCGGCGGCCCCGGTTTGAACAAACCGAGCTGAAATGAGGGTTGCTCCGGGTGCTGCACGGTGAGCCAGCGGTAATCGCCGTTGCGAACGTCCGCATGGACCTGAAATCCCAGTTTCTCGACGTAGAACGTCAGCGCTTCGTCTTGATCCCGGACGTACAGGCCGACCACATCTATACCTTGAGTCATACATCCTCCGTTGGTTGGAGGTCCATTCTCCCGGCTGTCTTTTCCCGATGCTTCTCCGAAACTGCGGTCTTGAGGTCCGGTCGGTCTGCGGCGCGCATGATGCACTCGGGCACATGCTTCCGCCCATGCGGAATGGATTGCTCGCTTGCTCGAAGGCTTCCCGGGTTCTTGCCGGTGATATCGCGAAAGATGCGCCCGAAGGTGCCAAGGCTTTTCCATCCGGTCTGGAACGCCACTTCCGTAATGGGCAGATCGGTATCCCGCAGCAGCGCCACGGCCCGCTCGATGCGGCGCGTGAGCAGATAGCGGTGGGGAGGTGCCCCGAAAGCCTCTTTGAATGAGCGCGCAAAGTGTCCCTCTGACACGGCGCTGACTTGTGCCAGCCGATGGATTGGCCACTCCTCGTGGGGCGCTCCATCCATCCGATCCTTGGCGCGCAACAGCCGTCTCAACAGCTCGGGGCGTTGGTTCATGATTCTTCGCGCCTGACGCTCAAGTTGAGCCGTATTGCGACGCGTTGGCGACGGCAGGCACCTTCTGCCGTGTCGACCAAGTGGCGGTATGCAGCTTCGCCTTGAACGCACTGTCAGGGCTCACGGCCTTCATCTTCAAGAGAAGATTCCTGCCCTGGGTCGGCGAGACGGAATGTGTCCCCATTGGTTGCAGTGATGGTGGCCGTGCCCAGGCTGCGGATCTCCCATTTCCAGGTATCGTAACGGGTCTTCACGGTGCCTTGGGCATAGCACGATCCAAGCATGAAGAAGTCGTGCTGTTGGCTCCCGGAAATCAGTATGGCCTTGTGGAAGAAGGCGCGAACCTGTTCCCTGGTCAAGACATAGGTGTCGCACGCATCGCTTTTGGGCCCGATGGCATTGGCAGTGATCGTGACCTCGGTAATCGAGCCGATCGGATTGGCTGCCCTCGCAACCGGCAGCAGGAGTCCGACCACCAGCAGCAGGCATGCGAAAGCAATCGCCGGCACCATGCGCAAAACTGGTGGCGCATGCAGCTCATTCGCCGCCTCGCGTTGCAGGGCGGCCTCACTGGCGCACATAGCGCAAGTGTGTGGCGGCGGGTCCATCAAGCACCTTGTCGATGCGAAATCTTGGCAGGGGCTCGCGGAGCCCCTCGAAGAGCCGCCTGCCGCCACCGAACAAGACGGGGGACAAGGCGATTTCCAGCTCGTCGATCACGCCGAGGTTCAAGTACTGCTGGATCACATCCGCTCCACCCGCGATACGGATATCGCGGACGCCTGCAGCTTCCCGGGCCAGCCCCAGCGCACGCTCCGGGCCGCCATTGATGAAATGAAAAGTCGTTCCACCCGGGCGCGCCCAAGGTTCGCGCTTCACGTTGGTAAGCACGTATACCGGTGTGTGAAACGGGGCGTCATCGGGCCAGGAGCGCTCACCTTGGTCGAACATCCGCTTGCCCATGATGTTGGCGCCGATACGCTCCGTGGTGCTGCGGACCAGGTCGTTGACCGGGCCGGTCTCTCCACTTGGCCCGAGCTTGAGGTTCTCGCGGAAGTAGCGTTGATTGAGGAGCCAGGCCATCAGCGCACCCCACTTGGCGCCCCAGTCCTTGTAGCCGGGATTCTCCATCGTCATCCCTTCCGGTGCCAGGTAGCCATCGAGGCTGAGTGCAACGTTGACGAATACCTTGCTCATGCTTTTTGTCTCGCATGGGGATGTGAAACCTGACGCTTGAGCTCAGCGGCGCGCGGTGCGCGCCCACTGGGCGAATTGTCAGACATGAGGTCCTGGAAGCACCACGCTAGGCATTGGGTGGACCTCAAAGCTGAATCCGACATTGGCCTTTATCACCGGGTCACCAGCGCCGAGAGTGGTAGCGTCCGAGTCGTCCTCAAGCTGGATGATGGCTATGCCATAAGGCCGCTTGGGGTCCGCTACCGGACCGAAAGCCACGACCAGGCCCTTCTGCATCAATCCACGCCAATACGTGGCGTGTTCCTGCATCAACCCACGTTCGGCGGGCGTAATGTCTGCGGGAAAGCTGGGACGCGGCGAGTTGAGCTTGTACAGAAAGTAATTCATCCACACCTCCACGTACCGATCAAGTTGTGTCGTGTTTGACGCCCAGGTTCGGCTGGATCAAGCCGCCGACGAGCCACTTCGTGGTTGACCGTCGGCGTGGTGGTCAGGCCGGCCCGCCCGCATTGATACGGTCGCCCGTTGTGGTGGGGGAGGATATGACGATAAACACCACGTCTGTGTTTGAGCGATTGACGAAGCGATGTTGCGTGTTCGGTGGGACATGCAGTCCCTGGCCAACCCCAAACGTGACCACTTCACTCTCGAACTCCATGGTGGCCGTGCCGGAAATCACGTAAAAGAACTGGCGCGCGCGTGAATGGAAATGCGGGGTCTCGGCCGCACCGGGCGGGACTCGTTCCTGGATCACGCTGAGCGTCGGCTCCTTCAGCAGGCGCCAGCCGTCACAGGCGCCACCCCAGGTGTAGTGTTCCGCAGAGTCAATGTCTGAAACACAATGGTGCATAAG
>DATNBK010000063.1:0-2852 GCA_035571995.1 Rhodanobacter sp. | reverse complement strand
CGGGGGCGGCGGGGCTAGCACCGGCGGTGGCGGAATGAAGCGGATATGCGCCGCCGGCTCGAGCTGGCGGATCAAGGCGAAATGCGGCGGTGAAACCGGCCGTGTGGCAATCATGATGACGGCGAGGTTGAGGGCGATCGCCGCACTGAGGGCGGCGATACGGGCGGGTTCGGGGTGGGCGCGGTGGGTCAGAGCCAGGTTGGCGGACGACATGAGCGACCTCCTGACAACAGTGGGGTTGTTGCGGCAGTCACGCGGCGTGTGCCGGGGGATCGTGCTGTCGCGGTTGCAGCGTATGCCTGTTCGGCGAAGTTGTGCAAGTGGACGGCTGGACGGCCATATGCTTGCCACCGGTCGTCCCTGCCGGAGGATTGTCCGGGTCGTCTTGGCGAAGGCTGGCCTGCAGTGTCGGGATCGGCATGGTGCATCCCCCGATCACTGCTGCGACAATCGGGCGGCGGCAACCGGCCGACATCATGGGAGCGACGACGATGCGCATGATCACGTGGGGCGGGTTGCTGGCGCTGGCGGTTGCCGGGCTGCTGCCGGCGACGGCGGCGCATGCGGCGGACGTCTCTTGCAAGATGACGTTCCAGTTGTCCGGCTGGTCGGTGTTCTACAAGACCGCCAGTGGCAGCGGCACGGTTCGCTGCAGCAACGGTCAAAGTCTGCACGTGAAGCTGCGCGCGAAGGGCGGCGGCCTCACGTTCGGCAAGACGAAGATAAGCGACGGCATCGGCAAGTTCAGCGGGATCGGCAACGTGCGCGACGTGCTGGGCCACTACGCCAATGCCGAGGCACATGCCGGCGCCGAGAAGTCAGCCACGGCGCAGGTGCTGACCAAGGGCAATGTCTCGCTGGCCCTCAGCGGCAAGGGCGAGGGCTGGAATCTCGGCGTGGCGTTCGGCGCATTCATCATCGAACAATGATGTCGCTCCGCCTTCATCGCGGCGTGACACCTTGCCACCATAGGCAAGCGACGGCGCGACCGCTAAGGTAGGGCTTGGCGCGTGCCGGCGCCGACCCTGCCAGGAGTTCATCCATGTCCGTTTCGTCCGGCGCGGTGCTGCCGCGCTACAGTTTCGGCGACGAGCTGGCCAGCAGCCTGATCCACGGTGTCGGCATCGTGCTCAGCATCGCCGGACTGGCGACGCTGGTTGCCTTTGCGGCGTTGCATGGCGACGCGCTGGCCGTGGTGGCCTGCGCGGTGTTCGGCACCTCGCTGGTGCTGCTGTACACCGCCTCCACGCTGTACCACTCGATTTCCGTGGCGGCGGCCAAGCCTGCGCTGCGCGCGCTGGACCACATCGCGATCTACGTACTGATCGCCGGCACCTATACGCCGTTCACCCTGATCGCGCTGCCCGGTCCGTGGGGCTGGAGTCTGTTCGCGGCGGTGTGGGCACTGGCCGTGGCCGGCAGCGCACTGGAGCTGGGCCTGCTCAGGCGTTATCACAAGCTGGCGGTGTTGCTGTACATCGGCATGGGCTGGATCGGCATGATCGCGTTCAGACCGCTCAGCGCGCACCTGCAGGCCGGCGGCATGTGGTTGTTGATAGGAGGTGGCGCGGCCTACACGCTGGGCGTGCCGTTCTATCTGTGGCGGCGGCTGCCATATCACCACGCCCTGTGGCATGTGTTCGTGCTGGCCGGCAGCACGCTGCACTTCCTCGCCGTGCTGCTGTATGTGATTCCCGACGCGCGGGCGTGAGCATGCCGGCTGCGCTGGAGGCGATGCGTCGTGAACTCGAGGATGCTGCGGTGCACCTGGGCAAGCCGCACGATCTGCGCTTCAAGCCGATGTTCGGCGGCCTGATGGCGTACTTCGATGAGCAGCCGTGTGCGTGGCTGACACTTGGAGGACTGGCCCTGAAGCTGGCGCCAGCCGATCAGCCGGCACTGCTGCAACTCGATGGCGCTGCGCGGCTGATCGCCAAGCCGGGTGCGGCGCCGAGCCGGCATTACATCATCGTGCCGGCGGCGGTATGTCGCGATACCGCGCAATTTGCCGGCTGGCTGGCGAAGAGTGCGGCGCATGCAACGTCCGCCACCCGAGCCAGGCCACGCCGCTGATGTGACTCAGCCGAACAGCATGGCCACGCCGAACAGTCCGACCATCAGGAACGACAGCACCAGCTTGAGCAGGGTGCCGAACAGCAGGCCGAGCCAGGTGCCCACGCCGACGTGAGCGGAGCGCAGCACGCTGGTACCCGAGGCCAGCTCGCCGAGCACGGCGCCGATGAACGGCCCGAACAGCAGGCCGGGAATGCCGAAGAACATGCCCACGAGGGTACCGATCGCTGCACCCCACAGCGCTCGCGGACTGGCGCCTACCCGCTTGGCACCCAGCGTGCTGGCGACAAAGTCGACGATCACGCCAATCGCACCGATCGCGCCGATGATCAGCAGCCACCACAGCCCGAGATGGCGGTAGCCGTCGATCGCCGCGGCCAGCCAGATCCCGCCGAACACCATCGGGATGCCCGGTAGCACCGGCAGCACCGAGCCAGCCAGGCCGCCGAGCATCAGCAGGGCGGCGAGCACGTACAGAGCGATATCCAGCAAGCGGCGTCTCCCGGCATGGTCGTGCCGGCATTGGAGCATGGGAGCAGGAGTAAGTGGAAAGGAGTGAGAAGTGAGAGAAAGCAAAGCACGCAGCTCTCTCACTCCCCACTCCTCACTCCCCACTCCTCATTTCTCACTCCTCGATTTTCGGCTATTTCTCGACGAACGCGCGCTCGATCACGTAGTCGCCCGGCTCGCGCGTGCGCGGCGAGGCCTGGAAGCCGCGGCCGTCGAGCAGCGCGCACAGATCGTCGAGCATGGCCGGGCTGCCGCACAACATCACGCGG
>DATNBK010000062.1:0-21843 GCA_035571995.1 Rhodanobacter sp. | reverse complement strand
GCGACCTGGGCGCGTTGGTGTCGAAGCCGCACTTCGACAAGGTGATGGCGTGCATAGCCCGCGCCCGCGATGAGGGTGGCCAGCTACTGACGGGCGGCCAGGCCGTGCGGGTGGCGGGCCGCTGCGCCGACGGCTGGTTCGTGGCGCCAACGGTCATCGAGGGTTTGCCGCAGCATTGCGCGACGAACCGCGAGGAAATCTTCGGCCCGGTGGTGACGTTGATCCCCTTCGACGACCAGGACGACGCCATCGCGATCGCCAACGACACCGATTACGGACTCGCGGCGTCGGTGTGGACCCGCGATCTCACGCGCGCGAACGAGGTCGCCGCGCGCATCGACTTTGGCATCGTGTGGGTCAACTGTTGGATGCTGCGCGACTTGCGCACCCCATTTGGCGGGGTCAAGCATTCGGGCATGGGCCGCGAAGGCGGCGTCGACGCGCTCAGGTTCTTCACCGAGGCCAAGAACGTCTGCATCGCGCAATGACGCGGACGTCGCGCCTGCTCGATGGTGGGGCACGGGCGCGCGGGAATCTGGAACCGGAGTGATCGGGAACGGCGCCGGGCATGCACGCGTTCCGGACGGCGCTTGAGCTTGCGGCCGGTGGTGCGGCGACGTATCGTGCCAGCTCCTCCGGGATCACACTGCCATGACCATCAACGCCGCCTTTGACCTGCAGCGCTGGATCGACGAGAACCGGCACCTTTTGAAGCCACCCGTCGGCAACAAGTGCATCGTGGACGGCGACTTCATCATCATGATCGTCGGCGGGCCGAATTCGCGCACCGACTACCACTGGGACGAAGGCCCCGAATTCTTTTACCAGCTCGCCGGCGAAATGGTGTTGCGGATCCAGGACGATGGCGAGCGCCGCGACATTCCCATCAAGGCGGGGGAGATTTTCTATTTGCCTCCACGCACGCCGCACTCACCGCAGCGTATGCCTGATTCCATCGGGCTCGTCATCGAGCGACGCCGGCTCGCGCATGAGCAGGACGGTCTACTGTGGTTCTGCGAGAACTGCAACCACAAGCTGTACGAGGAGTACTTCACCCTGGACAGCATCGAGAAGGATTTTCCGCCGGTCATTGCACGGTATTACGGGACTCCCGGAGCGCGCACCTGCAGGAATTGCGGGCACACGGCGCCGGCAGCGGCGTGAGTGGTCCGGCGCGGGGCCCTGGACGAAGACGGCGGGCTATACTGACTGCATGCTGAAGGTCGACGTCCATTCGCACATCCTGCCGTCGGAATGGCCGAACCTGGCGGAGAAGCATGGCGATCCGCGATTCCCGGTCATGGACAACGCCGATGGTCGCCATCGCATCTACAAGGACCACGCCTTCTTCCGCGAGGTCTGGGAGAACTGCTACGACCCGGAATTCCGCATCGAGGAATGCCGGAAGCTCGGCGTCGACGTGCAGGTGATTTCGACCGTGCCGGTCATGTTCTCGTACTGGGCCAAGCCCGAACACGCGCACGAGTTGCACCGGTATCTCAACCTGCATACCGCCGAAATCTGCCGCAAGTACCCGACGCGTTACGCCGGGCTCGGCACCGTACCCCTGCAATCGCCGCAGCTCGCGATCCGGGAGCTGGAGCACTGCGTCCGGGACCTCGGGCTGCAGGGCGTGCAGATCGGCTCGCACGTCAACGACTGGAACCTCGACGCGCCCGAGTTGTTCCCCTTTTTCGAGGCTGCGGCCGCGCTCGGCGCCGCGATCCTGGTCCACCCCTGGGACATGATGGGCTTCTCGTCCATGCCGAAATACTGGATGCCCTGGCTGGTCGGGATGCCGGCCGAACAGTCGCGCGCCGCGTGCTGCCTGATCTTCGGCGGGGTGCTTGAGCGCTTGCCTGCGCTGCGTGTCGGTTTCGCGCACGGCGGCGGCACGTTCCCGTTCACGATCGGCCGCATCGAGCACGGCTTCCGGATGCGTCCGGACCTGGTCGCCACGGACAACAAGCGGGCCCCACGCGAGTATTTCCAGCGTCTTTATTTCGACTCCTGCGTGCACGATCCGCAGGCATTGCAATATCTCCTGGACGTTGCCGGCGACGACCGGATCATGCTGGGCACCGATTACCCGTTTCCCCTTGGCGAGCAGCGGCCAGGCGAGGCCATCGATGCACTGAAGCTGGACCCATCCCAGCAGCAGCGGGTGTTCCACGGGGCGGCCCTGGAGTGGCTGGGCCTGCCGCCCGATCGCTTCGGTACACTGGCGGAGGCTCCCTGAGCCGCGTCATCGGGCGGCAGTCCGCGTTGCGCAGCCCGTCCAGGGCTGGCGGCGGAGCCGCACCCATCCCTTTCCACCCATACCGACGTTGACCATGGCGCTGAATACGGATTTTCGTGCGGACCCCGAATGGGCCAAGGCGCAGGACGCAGCCGATCCGCTGCACGCGCTGCGGCACGAGTTCCTCATGCCGCCGCACGGTGACGGAGAGCAGACCTACCTGGTCGGCAACTCGCTCGGCCTCCAGCCGCGCGGCGTACGCCAGGCACTGCTGGACGAACTGGACGACTGGGCCCGCCTGGGCGTGGAAGGCCACGTGCACGCGCGCCACCCCTGGCTGCCCTACCACGCCGAAGTGCGCAACGGCCTCGCCGAGGTCGTGGGCGCGGAACCCGTCGAAGTGGTCGCGATGAACTCGCTGACCGTCAACCTGCACCTGTTGCTGGTGAGCTTTTATCGGCCGACGGCGGATCGCCACGCCATCCTCGTCGAACGCCATGCGTTTCCTTCCGACCGCGATCTGGCCAGCTCGCAAATCCGCTACCACGGATACGACCCGGCGGAAGCCTTGATCGAACTCGACCCTGACGAGCCGGGGGGCGCCCTCTCGATGTCGGCCATCGAACGCGCGCTGGCCGAACACGGCAAGTCCATTGCGCTGGTCTTGCTGCCTGGCGTGCAATATCTCACCGGCCAGGCATTTGACCTGGCGGCCATCACCAGGCTCGCCCGCGCCCAAGGCTGCATGGTGGGATTCGACCTCGCGCACGCGGCCGGCAACCTCGACCTCGCGCTGCACGATGCGGGCTGCGACTTCGCCGCCTGGTGTTCCTACAAGTATCTCAACGCGGGTCCGGGCGCCGTCGCCGGCGCGTTCGTGCACGCCCGGCACGCGCGCGCGAAGCTCCCGCGCTTCGAGGGCTGGTGGGGGCGCAACGAGGAGACACGCTTCCAGATGCAGCCTGCTTTCGACCCGGCTGCCGGTGCGGACGCGTGGCAATTGTCCAATCCGCCCATCCTCGCGCTTGCGCCGTTGCGCGTATCGCTGGACTTGTTCCAGCGCGCGGGAGGCATGACGGGCCTGCGTGGCAAATCAAAGCGCCTGACCGCCTACCTGGCGTGGCTGATCGAAGCGCGGCTCGCGGACAAGCTGGAAATCCTGACGCCGTCCGCGCCCGACCGCCGCGGCGCACAGCTCTCCGTGCGCGTGCGCGCCGGCCGCGATGCCGGGAAGTCGTTGTTCGACCATCTGGTGGCACACGGCATCCTCGGCGACTGGCGCGAACCGGACGTGATGCGCATCGCCCCGACGCCGCTGTACAACTCGTTCGCCGATTGCCTGCGCTACGCCACCGCCGTGCAGGCGTGGCCGGGCATCTGGTAGCACATGCACGCACGCACACCCATCACCATCATCGGCGCCGGCCTGGTCGGCTCCCTGCTGGCCACGCTCCTGAGCCAACGCGGGTTCACGGTGGAAGTGTTCGAGCGCCGGCCCGACCCGCGCGTATGCGGCTTCCTCGGCGGCCGCTCGATCAACCTGGCGCTGGCCGAACGCGGGCTGCAGGCGTTGCGCGAGGCTGGCCTGGCCGATGCCGTGCTGCAACAGGCAGTCATGATGCGCGGCCGCATGGTGCACGCGGTCGACGGTACCGAAAACCTGCAGCGGTATGGCCTGGACGACAGCGAAGTGATCCGCTCGGTATCACGCGGCGGACTGAATATCCTGCTGCTCGATGCCGCCGAGCGGGCGGGAGCACATTTCCACTTCGACGCCGCGCTGACGCACGTCGACTTCGCCTCGGGCGTCATCACGCTGGCGGGCGAGGGCGACGGCACCCGCCAACACCAGGCGGGCCTGCTGCTCGGCTGCGACGGTGCCGGGTCGGCGCTGCGAGGGGCCATGCTGGAACAAGCCGAGCTTGGTGAGCGCATCGAGCCCTTGGGCCATGGCTACAAGGAACTCGAGATTCCTGCCTTGCCTGGACACGGTTTTGCGCTGGAACCCAACGCGCTGCATATCTGGCCGCGCGGCCATTACATGTGCATCGCGTTGCCCAATACCGAAGGCAACTTCACGGTGACGCTGTTTCTGCCGAGCACCGGGCCGCATCCCAGTCTCGCCACGCTGCACGATTCTGCGACCGCCCGAAACTTCTTCCACGAACAATTCGCGGACGCGTTGCGGCTGATGCCGACGTTCGACCACGACTGGGACACGCACCCGGTCGGCCAGCTGGCCACGCTGTACCTGGACCGGTGGTACCTGGACGGCCGTGCCCTGCTGCTCGGGGATGCCGCGCACGCGGTCGTGCCCTTCCACGGCCAGGGCATGAACGCGGGCTTCGAGGACGCTGCCGAGCTGGCTGCGCTCATGGCCACGCACGCGGCCGACCCGGGCGTGGTCTTCGGCGAATTCGAGCAGCGGCGCAAGGCCAACGCCGATGCCATTGCCGCGATGTCGCTGGCCAATTACATCGAGATGCGCGACGGGGTCGCCGACCCACATTACCTGCTGAAGCGCGAACTTGTGGCGGCGCTGACCGAACGCCTGCCGGAGCACTTCATGTCGCGCTATCGAATGGTCAGCTTCACCCGCCTGCCGTACGCGTACTGCGTTGCCCGCAACAATGAACAGACCGCCTTGATGGAGTCCTTGCTGGCCGGGCACGCGCGCATTGAGGAAGTGGATCTCGAGGCAGCTTGCGCGCGCGCGCAGCGCGAACTTCCACCGCTGCCCGCGACGCGTTGAGCCGCGAACTGGCAGCGGAGTTTCCCGCAGCCGGCCCGGGCCTGTTCCCAGGCAGACAAGACGCCCGTTCGATTTGGACCCAGTACCTTGAGCCCCCATTCCGGAGCTTCGCCTGATGGCCCCCACGCCTCGAAATTCGCTCGACCGCAAACTCGGACTCCTGGGTCTGGCCGCCACCGGCATCTGCTCGATGATCGGCGCCTCGATCTACGTGATTCCTTTCATGATCCAGCGCAACGTGCCTGGCATCGGTCCCTACGTCTTGCCGGCTTTCCTGTTTGCGGCGATCCCCGCTGCGCTTGCCGCGTTTTCCTATGCGATCCTCGCGTCGGCCATGCCGCGTGCCGGCGGAAGCTATGTTTACGCGAGTCGCGCACTCGGCCCTTATTTCGGCTTCGTGGCCAGCTTCTCGCAATGGTTCGGCCTGTCGATCGCGGTCGGGGTGGTGGCCTATCTCGTCGTGCCGTTCTTCCGTGATGTCGCGAGCCTGCTTGGCCTGGGCCAGGTCGCCGGGCTCCTGGACACGGGCCTGGTGCGCGTGTCCGTCGCGCTGGTCGTCCTGTGGCTGTTCGTCTGGCTGAACGTGCGCGGGGTCAAGCTCTATGAGCGCACGGTGATACCGCTGATGCTCCTGATGTTCCTGCTGGGCGGGGTCGTGATCGCGGCGGGGCTGTATTTCGACCACCAGGATTTCGCCGCCGCGATCCTGCACACGGAAAACCGGGTCCTCGTGCAGACGCCCGCGAGCTTCCATTGGGCTACCTTGGCCGCGGGCGCGGCCGTGTTGTTCTCGAGTTTCATCGGCTTCGATTCGATCGCGCAAGCGGGGGGCGAGGCGAAGGATCCGTCGCGATCGCTGCCGCGGGCGATAGCCATTGCCATCGTCACAGTCACGCTTTTCTACGTCGCTTTCACGTATGCGGTCTATCACACCGTGCCGTGGGATTTCGTGGCCGAGCAGGCACGCACCCAGGACGTCACAGCCCCCGGCTTGCTTGGTTACGTGCTGTCCTCGCGCTGGGCCGTGCCCATCGTCCTGGGCGCCTCCATCGCGCTGCTGAACGATTTGCCCGCGATGATCCTGTCGGTATCGAGGCTGATGTTCGCGTGGGCCGAGGACGGCATCTTTCCCAAGTCCATCGCATCGATCCACCATGCACACCACACGCCTTGGGTAGCCATCATCCTCAGCGGACTCATGGCGACGGTCGGGGTCCTCGGCAGCCATTTCGCCGGCGACTTCTTCCTCGGCATCGACATCATGGTCACCTCGATGCTGGTCAATTACCTGCTGATGTGCGTGTCGGTCCTGTTGCTCCCGCGGAACAACCCCGCGATCGCCGCGGGCATCACGGTGGTGCGTTCCTTGCCGCTGCAACGCGTGTTGGCTGGCGCCGGAATCCTGCTGCTTGGGGGCATGCTGGTCGTCCACATCGTCAACGATCTCGGGGCGACGGTGAGCGCGTGGTATTTCCACTCGACAGTCGCCTGGATCCTCGTGATGTTGGCTGCGTCGGTCATCTTCCTGCACTACTGGAGGAAGCTGCGCGCCAAGGGCGTGGATACGACCGAGCTCTTTTCGAACTTGCCCCTGGAATGAGGGATCCAATGAATACCAGCACCCACCGGGGCCCGGTCCCGGGATTGACGATCTGCCCCGTGGTCATGGGCTTGTGGCAAGTCGCCGACCTTGAACGCGGGGGCCGCGTCCTCGACAGCACGCAGGCTGCCCTGGCCATGAAGGCCTATTTCGACGCGGGCCTGACCACGTTCGACATGGCGGACCACTACGGATCGGCAGAAGACATTGCCGGTGTGTTCCGTTCGCGCTTCGGCGGCGACAAGACACAATTGCTGACGAAGTGGGTGCCCTCGCCTGGGCCGATTACCAAGCAGGATGTCCGCGCGGCAGTGCAGAAGTCACTGCGGCGCCTGCAAGCCGAGCGGATCGACCTCTTGCAGTTCCATGCCTGGAACTATGCCGACCCGATGTGGCTGGACTGCCTGTACTGGCTGCACGAGTTGAAGGCCGAGGGGCTCATTGCCCAGCTCGGCTTGACCAACTTCAATACCGCGCATCTCGAGATGATCGTGCGCAGCGGCATCGAAATAGCTTCCAACCAGGTGTGCTACTCCTTGCTCGACCAGCGCGCTGCGGGGCCGATGACCGCCGCGTGCCTGCGCCATGGCGTCAAGCTGCTCGCGTTTGGAACCGTGGCCGGCGGCTTTCTTTCCGGGAAATGGCTGGACCGTGGCGAGCCGCCGCTGGATGAGTCGCTCACATGGTCGCAAATGAAGTACAAGCGCTACATCGACACGGCGGGCGGCTGGCAAAAATTCCAGGCACTGCTGCGCGTCCTGCATGAGGTCAGCCTGGCACGCGGGATGTCCCTGGCCAACGTGGCCAGCCGTTACATCCTCGAGCAGCCCGGCGTCGCTGGCGTGATCGTCGGTGCACGGCTGGGCCAGAGCGAACACATCGCGGAGAACAAGGCGCTGCTTGAACAGTCGCTGGACGACGCCGACAAGGAGAAGATCCAGGCGGCGCTCAAGGAACTGGAGCGGATACCTGGCGACTGCGGCGATGAATACCGGAAGCCGCCCTTCCTGACCGCTTCCGGCGACTTGAGCCACCACATGGAGGCGCCAGTACCTCCCTATCCGAGCCAGGCAGGTGCCAACGGGCGACAGCAGGTGCTCACGGGCACGGCCTGGGAAGAAATTGCGGGCTACAGCAGGGCGTTGCGTGTGGGGGATCGCATCCTGGTGTCGGGAACGACCGCGACGCACGGGGCCCGGCACATTGGCGGCGCGGACCCGGCCTCGCAGACGCACTTCGTGATCGACAAGATCGAGGGCGCCATCCAGTCCTTGGGCGGCAGCTTGCAGGACGTCGTGCGGACACGGGTCTTCGTCAAGAACATCGCAGACTGGGAAGCGATTGCCCGGGTTCATGGCGAACGGTTCAGGGGCATCCAACCTGTCAACACGATGGTCGGCGCCGACCTGGTGGGGGACGAATACGTGGTGGAAATGGAAGCCGAAGCGGTGCTGTCGCGAACCGCGGCTGCCGCCAGTCCCATCTGACGGACGCCTGGGTCAACCGGCCCTGGCCTGGGTAGTGGGACTTCCCGCGTCGAGCGTTTCTACTGCCCGCGCTCCTGGGGCGGTGCAGGCGCCTTGCCTTGCAGGTGGCCGTGCCCGCCGAGGTCGCTGGGCTTATCGTCGAGCATGCCACGGGCGAAGTCGAACGCGCGGGCCACGAGGTTGCCAGCCGCTTCCCAGTAGTTGGCATCCTGCACGCGGATGCGCAGCACCATGAGGTTGGCGTCGTCCTTGCCGTCGGGGAAGAAGATCTTCTGGCCCGGCGACCACAGTTCATCAATGGTGTCCTCGTCGCGATCCATGCGCGCGCGACCACGCACTGAGACGTAGCATTGCTCGCTTGGATCGGCGTAGGCGAGGTTCACCGTGGGGTCGGCGGTCAGCTCGTCGACCTTGTGGCTCTTGATGGAGGTGAAAAAGAGCAGCTCGCCATTGTCGTCGAGCTTGAGCGTCTGCAGCGGGCGGCTGACCAGGGAGCCGTCTGCTGTGCGGGTGGTCAGCATGGCCACCTCGAGGGGCGCGATGAGTTCGCCCAACTGGTGCAAGTCGGTGTTTGCGGGCGCCTGGTTTTTCATGCCTGTCCTCGGAGCGGAAAGCATGAGTTTCACGCGCGGCGGATCAAGGGCGGATGAAATTCCCTCCCGCTGGCCTCAAGGCCCGGCTTGCTTCAGTTGTGCAGCCAGCGCGCTGCATTCCTGGTCGAAGCTGGCCGTCCACTTGCTGCCGGCCTCGCTTTTCGCGGGGCGTACGCAGCGCAACTGGATGGCACGGCCCGGCTTGAACCAATAGTGTTCGACGTAGGTGAATTCGGTGCCGTTCTCGTTCGCGCTGTAGGTGACTTCGTTCGGCGCCGGCGTGGCGCCGGAGGTCCGGTAGCCCGGCAGCAGTCTGGCCTTGGCATCCGCTGCCTGCCGGTACTGATCGAAGCTGGCGACGTCGGGCGCCTGGGTGACGGTCACCGTGACGCGCGCAAGGTTGTTCTTGCCGGTGGGCGAGGGATCGGGAACCTGGAACACCCGGGCTTCGGGGTCGCCCTCGGTCTGCATGATGTCCTGCCAGCTGTCGGGGGTGTGGAAGCGGATGGCGCCGCCGGCCATGCTCACTTCGCCAGCGAGGGCGGGGCCCACGGCCGGCAGCGCGAGGAGAGTTGCTGCGACAGCGGCGGCGAGGCAACGGGACAAGCTCATGACGATTCCGTGGATAGGCGGGATTTGACGATACCAGCGTTTGCCTGCGGCGTTCACGTCGGCGCGGCGGCGACCGGTGAGGCGACAGCCGACGCCGGCTGGTGACGGTTCACGATATGGATCAGCGTGTCCACGTTGTCGACCAGGCGATCGCTGATGCGCAGCCAGGCCTCGCAGGCGGCGGTATCCGTGCAGGCTTGCGGCAGCAGCCGGCCCAGCTCGCGCTGTCGGGTCCGCAGCTCGGGTGGCGCGGCAATACCGTGATGCCCACGCACCGCGGCGGCGACCTGTTGCACGGTGTCGGCCAGGGTGTCCACGAACTGGCAGGTGCCCGCCTCGGCGGGCAGCGTGGCGAAGTCGCTGAAGACTGCTTCGAGCGTCATGGCGCTGCGGGCCAGGCGGTTGCCGTTGGCGAACAAGGCTTCGGCGAGCGGCAGCACCCCCGGTGCAGTGACCGGTTCGCCGCGCATGCGCTCGATCGAGGCCTGGGCATTGCTGCGTGCGGTGCGCGCGGCCGTCCGCGCCTCACGGCGGGTGCCGGCGGGCTCGTCGGGCCGGGCCAGGGCGCGCAGGTAGCCGGCATAGGCTTCCAGCATCTCGGCCTGCCGACCGCGCGAGCGGGTGCGTTCCCAGGTTGGCCAGACCGCGTAGGCCAGCAGGGCAAGGGCGCAACCCAGGGTGGTGTTGAGCGTGCGGTCGAGGACCGCTTCGCCGGGCGGCACACCATCGAAGGACAACAAGATCACCACCGTGCCGGTCAAGGCAGCCACTGCGATGCCGTAGTGCGCGCTGGCGAGCAGGCGAAAGGCGAGGCACAGCGCCGCCAGCAACAGCAGGTGCGCCCACTGGTCGTGCGGCACCAGGTGCAGCAGGGCGGAGGTGAGCACCAGGCCAAGGATGGTGCCGAGCACGCGCAGCAGCCCGAACTTGAACGTGGCGGCAAAATCGGCGCGCAGCACGATGGCGACGGTCATGGGCAGCCAATAGCCGTGCGGCAGGTGCCACAGGCGCGCGGCCCCCAAGGCCAGCACCAGGCACGCCGCCGTGCGCACGGCATGGCGGAAGGCCACCGAGCGCGGGGTCAGGTTGGCACGCAAGGTGGGCCAGCCGGCGCTGCCGCGCAGGACCTCGGGCAACAGGATTTCGGCCGAGCGCGCGCGCACTTCGCCGCGTCCGCCGGCCCAGTTGGCGTTGCGCACCGCCGCGCCGAGTTCGCCGGCAAGGGCGTGCATGCGCACCGCGGTGGCGGCGTCCAGGCCGGCGCGTTCGAGCAGCGCGTGCTCCTGGGCTTGCAGCGCGGCCAGTGCCCGCGTGGCCGGTTCCGGTGCGACGCCCTGCTTGAGCGCCTCTGCAATGGCATCGAGCACGCGCGCGACCTGTTCGCGCCATGGGGCGGCGATCGTGGGCAGCCCGCCCTCGTTGGCCTGGGCGGTCAATTCCAGGCGGATGCGCTCGGCCAGCTCGAGCAGCACGGTGAACGCCTCCATGGCCCGGCCGCGGGCGCGGTAGCGGCCGAGCAGGGTGTGCTGCAGGGTGGTGATGGAATCGCTCAGCGCCGGCACGTCATCCTCCTGTGCCGCTGTTTGCCGGGCCAGTTGCGCCAGTTCGGCGAACACCGCGGCCAAGGCTTGGCGCTCGGGCCCATACCGCTGCCACGGCCATGCCGCGAGTGAGAAGGCGGTGAGCAGCAGGCCGCCGCAGGCGATCAGGGCGGCGCCACCGAGGGCTTGGGCGAGGTCGGTGGGCATGGCGGCGGTCACCACCAGCAGGATGATGCTGGTCATGCCGACGCGCGCCGTGTTCGTGCCGAACACCACCAGCAGGCCGCCGAAAAAGCCGAATGCCGCCACCGCCAGCAGCATAGGGAACCAGCTTCCGCCGATGAGGAAGCCGAGCAGGGCGGCGAGGCCGGCCGCGGCGGTGGACAGCAGCGAGTTGCGCAGGCGCTGGCGATAAGGCCCCGGCTGATCCGAGAACATCGTGTTCAAGGCGCCGGCGGCAACGCCCAGCCCGGCTGGCAGGTGTCCGGTGGCCAGCCCGACCGCCAG
Source organism: Rhodanobacter sp. (assembly GCA_035571995.1). GTDB lineage: Bacteria > Pseudomonadota > Gammaproteobacteria > Xanthomonadales > Rhodanobacteraceae > Rhodanobacter. The sequence continues at coordinate 10,512 of DATNBK010000062.1, read as the reverse complement.
CGGCAGCACCACGGCCAGCGTATTGCGCAGTGCCACCGGCAGCGGCACGTCGGGCCGCTTGATGCGCAGTACGGTGTCTACGGCTTGGGCGCGCAGGGAATAGGCGCTGGCAGGCATGGGCGATCCAGGTGGCGCGGCTGGCGAAGGGCTCCGGGCATTGTGCCTGCAGCCCGGCTCCGGATGCATTGCCTACTGGGTGGTGCCGGTGTCCGGGCTGTCCGCCGTCTTCACGTTGCGCTTGTGCAGCTCCAGCAACAGCGGGGTCAACTCGGAAATGCGGGCCTGGATGCGCGCGCGGGCGTAGTAGTCCAGGTCATCGCGCTTGAGCATGCGCTTGAGCTGCTCCATGGCGTCATAGGGGCGGCCGGAGTAATAGCTGGCGTCGGCAAAGGCCTCGCCGGCACGGATGCTGTCCCCGGCCTTTTCGCTCGCGCGGGCGTAGGCATTGTAGAGTTCCGGCTCGGTGGCATCGTCCAGCAACGGACGCAACAGGCCGGCCGCCAAGGCGCCCTGTACCTTGTCGCCGCCCATGGTGAGCGCGGTGGCATAGGCCAGCGCCACGGCGCGGTTGCGTGGCGAGCGGGCGTTGAGCTTGTTGTAGATGGCCAGCGCCGCGGCGCGCTGGCCGGCCTGCAGGCGCGCCTCGGCCATGGCGAGATCCAGGACCAGGTTGTCCGGGTGCGCCTGGAGCAAGGGCTGCAGTTGCCCGATCGCCTGGGCCGCGCGGCCGCTGCGCGTGAGGGCCAGGGCATAGCCGTAATGGTTCGCGGGCGTATTGAAGTCGGTGCGGTCCGCAAGGTTTGAACTGTAGTAGGTGGCCAGCGTGACCGCGTTGCCAGCCAGCACGCGGACGCGCTCGCGCATCAGGACGTAAGTGCTGGGGTCGCCTGTCGCATGCGCCGGCAGCAGCGTGGTCGCGTCCTTGACGTAGGCGATCGGCGCGGTGTTCTCCTGCCACTCGCGCTTGTTGCCGATGGTCGCGGCGGGGCGCAGCTTCTGCTCGGCAATCAATGCCCCGGCGCGCGACTTGGCGTCGCTGATGCGCATCGTGGTCACCGGGTGGGTCTGCAGCATGGACGGCGTCTCGTACTCGCCGGCATTGGCGCTGGTCACGTCGGCCATGTGCTGGAAAAAGGTGGCCATGGCATTTGGGTCGAAGCCGGCATTGGCCAGGGTCTGGATGCCGACGCGGTCGGCCTCGATCTCGTCCTTGCGGGTGAAGTTGATCGACCGTTGCGCAATCAGCCCCTGACCGCCGGCCAGCACGGCCATGGGCGCGTCGCCGCTGTTGTTGCTGGCGCCCGCAAGGACCGCGCCCAATAGCACCAAAGCCATCAGCGGCGCGTCCTTCTTGGACGCCTCGAACGCGCGCTGCAGGTGGTTCTGCGTGATGTGGCCGATTTCATGGGCGATCACCCCGGCCAGCTCGCTCTCGTCGCGCGTGATGACCATCAGCCCGGAGTTGACCGCGATGTAGCCGCCAGGGGCGGCAAAGGCATTGATCTGCTGGTCCTTGACGATGAAAAACGCGAAGTGGTCCTTGGGTTTGGCGCTGTTCGAGGCCAGCCGGTAGCCAAGGTCGCTGATGTAGTCGTCCAGCAGCGGGTCGTCGACCACCATGTTCAGCGCACGCATCTGGCGCAGCATGGATGCCCCGTAGTCCTGCGCTTCCTGCGGCGAGATCAAGGCGTTCGCGGAGCTGCCGAGATCCGGCAACCGGGCATCCTGCTGGGCACCGGCGACGAAGCTCAGCGCGGCGCAGATGAGCGCCGTCGGCAGCCGCAGCCCGACGCGTCGTAGAGGCTTGTGCATATGCTGTGAAACCATACCATCTTGACCCCCTGTACTGGTTTCGGTTCCACTTCGTGGCGTCTTGAGTGTGGCCCTGCGTGGCCCCATCTCCGCGGTAACAAACGAGCCAGGTGTGTGCACGTCATGTCCAAGATTGAGATCTACTCCACGGCAAGCTGTCCCTACTGCGTGGCCGCCAAGAACCTGCTGAAGGCCAAGGGCCTGGCCTGGGACGAGGTGCGGGTAGACACCGACATGGCGCAGCGCCAAACCATGCTGGCGCGCAGCGGCGGGCAGCGGACCGTGCCTCAGATCTTCATCAACGACACGCATGTCGGCGGTTATGACGAGCTGGTCGCCGCCGACCGCAGCGGCCGCCTGGCCGAGCTGCTGGCGGAGCCGGCGGCGTGAGCGACCGGGTCGCGGAGTTCACCGCGTTTCGCCAGCGCATGAACGAGCGCATCCTGGCCGAGGACAACCAACTGGTGCGGCGCTTCTTCGCCCTGGACACCCAGGCCTACAAGCCTGGCGCCCTGGACGAGAAGACCAAGGAAATGCTGGGCCTGGTGGCCTCCCTGGTGCTGCGCTGCGACGACTGCATCAGCTACCACGTGGCGCAGTGCCGCCAAGTCGGGGTCAGCCGCGAAGAGTTGTTCGAGGTCTTCGGCATCGGCCTCGTGGTCGGCGGCTCGATCGTCATCCCGCACCTGCGCCGCGCCGTCGATTTCCTCGAGCAGCTAGAGTCCGGCGCGCCCACCGCGCCGGAGTGCGCCGACCACCCCTGATCGTCAGCGGGAACCTGGCTGCCGCAGGCGCCGCCCCGTGGCGCGGCCAGAATGCGGCAGCGGCATGCGGGCTGCAGGACGTGGGGCGTATCGGCGATAATGGGCGGCTTTGGCACGCGCAGAGTCGTGCGCGCACAGTCGACCCCAAGGAGCAAGCCCCATGAGCAAGACCATCGCCGTGATCCCGGGCGACGGCATCGGCCCGGAGATCATGACCGCCACGCTGCGCGTGCTCGACGCGCTGGACTGCGGCCTGGGCTACGACTTCGTCGATGCCGGCGTGGTAGCGCTGGAGAAGCACGGCGATCTGCTGCCCAAGGCCACGCTGGACAAGATCGCCGAGCACAAGGTGGCGCTCAAGGGACCGCTGACCACGCCGATCGGCGGCGGCTTCACCTCGATCAACGTGACCTTGCGCCGGCATTTCGACCTGTACGCGAATGTGCGCCCCGTGCTCAGCATGCCGGGCACGAAATCGCGCTACACGGACATCGACATCATCACCGTGCGCGAGAATACCGAGGGTGCCTACCTGGCCGAAGGCCAAAGCGTGTCGGCGGACGGCGAGACCGCGCTGTCTCTGGTGCGCAACACGCGCAAGGGTGGCAGCCGCATCGTGCGCTACGCGTTCGAGCTGGCGCGCAAGCGGGGGCGTCGCAAGGTCACCGCGGTGCACAAGGCGAACATCCTGAAGACCAGCTCCGGCCTGTTCCTGGAGGTCGCGCGTGAGATCGCCAAGGAGTATCCGCAGATCGAATTCAGCGAGATGATCATCGACAACACCTGCATGCAACTGGTGATGAACCCACAGCAGTTCGATGTGATCGTCACCACCAATTTGTTCGGCGACATCCTCTCCGACCTGTGCGCCGGCCTGGTCGGCGGCCTGGGCCTGGCGCCGGGCGACAACATCGGTGCCGAGGTGGCCATCTTCGAAGCCGTGCACGGCTCGGCGCCCGATATTGCCGGCAGGGGCATCGCCAACCCCTGCGCGTTGTTGCTGGCCGCCGCGGACATGCTCGACCACCTGGATCTGGCGGAGCGGGCAACCCGGCTGCGCCAGGCCATCCGTGCCGCGGTGGAGCACGATCGCGCGCAGATCACCCCCGATCTCGGCGGCAGCGGCAACACGGCAAGTTTTGCCGACGCGGTGATCGCCCGCTTGCCGGGCTGAGCCCACACCGCGGTCCGCAAGGTTTTTGGGAGCGTACTCGCCAAGCTACTCCGTCGTCATTCCCGCTTTCGCGGGGATGACGCCGGAGTAGCTTGGCGAGGGCGCTTCCGAAAACGTTCCGGACAGTAGTGCGCTTGCGCGAGAATGGCGACGGCGTGGGCTTAGCGCAGGAATGGCCAGGGCGCGGCAACCAGCACCCACAGCAGCACGCAGATGCCGGCGTACTTGGTGGTCTTGTATAGCCGTTTGTGCCTGCGCTTGAACGCATTGCCACCCTGGCCGCGGCGGCGGTGGCCCAGCGCGAACAGGCGATTGACGAAGCCCGTCTTCTCGCTGTCGTCGTCGTTTGGCGAGGCGGTGATCCTGCCCATGAACGCGCCGACGCGGTGGTTGATCGCGCGCATCAGCCGCGATTTCAACGGGCGCTCCACGTCGGCAAAGAAGATGACCCGGGTCTGGTCGGTCCTGTTCTCCACCCAGTGCACGTAGGTCTCGTCGAACACCACGTCCTTGCCGTCACCCCAGGCATGCTCCTCGCCGTCGACGAAGATGGCGCAGTCGCGCGAGTTCGGGGTGATCAGGCCGAGGTGGTAGCGCAGCGAGCCGGCAAACGGGTCGCGGTGCGGGTTCAGCCGGCTGTTCGGCGCCAGGGTGGCGAACATAGCCGCCTTGATGCCGGGGATGGATTGCACCAGGGCCACGGTCTTCGGGCACAGGGCCAGCGCCGAGGGCAGCGGCTCGCCGTACCAGGTGAGGTAGAAGCGCTTCCAGCCCTGCTTGAAGAAGCTGGCGAAGCTGGCGTCGTTGCCCTTGGCCGCGGCACGGATGCGGCCCTCGTCGGACAGCGCCAGCGCCTCGTCGCGGATGGTCTGCCAGTTGGCCTGGATGAGGTCGAGCTGCGGAAACCCCCGGCGGTCCAGGATCGGCCGCGCGGGTACTGCCGAGAACGCGTACATCAGCAGGTTGTAGGGGGCGAACACTGCCGAGTGGTCGACCAGCTGCCGCCGGAATTTCAGGCGTACCCGGCCGCGCAGGTGCACCAGCAGCACGCACAGCACGAAGAATGCGAGCAGGGCCAGCAGGACGAGGCGGGGGGCGAGGAGCATGGCGTGGGCGCTTGTGGCGCGTTGGATGGCAACGCCGCCATTCTACTCGACTGTCTTGGGTGGACGTTGCCGACTGCGTCCGTGCAGGCGCGAGTGCGCCCAATGGCACTGGAGGGTCGCGGCCGTGACGGAGGCCGCGGTGACCTGTCCTGGTGCCGCTCGACCTGGGCGCAAGGAGATCCCTTGCGGTAGGACGCTTCCGGTTCTCCTCTGCCTACAGCGATTCGGCGGCGAAATCGGCCAGGCGCGAGCGTTCGCCGCGGCGCAGGGTGATGTGCGCGGAATGCTCCCAGCTCTTGAAACGGTCCACCGCATAGGTGAGGCCGGAGGTGGTCTCGGTGAGGTAGGGCGTGTCGATCTGCTCGACATTGCCGAGGCAGACGATCTTGGTGCCCGGACCGGCGCGCGTGACCAGGGTCTTCATCTGCTTGGGCGTGAGGTTCTGCGCCTCGTCGATGATCAGGTAGCGGTTGAGGAAGGTGCGCCCGCGCATGAAGTTGAGCGAACGGATCTTGATGCGCGCGGCCAGCAGGTCGTTCGTGGCCTGGCGGCCCCAGCTGCCACCGTCCTCGGGGTTGGTCAGCACCTCGAGGTTGTCGGTGAGAGCGCCCATCCAGGGCGTCATCTTTTCCTCTTCCGTGCCGGGCAGGAAGCCGATGTCCTCGCCCACCGAGACCGTGGCGCGGGTCATGATGATCTCGCGGTAGCGCTGCTGGTCCAGCACCTGCGCCAGCCCGGCCGCCAGCGCCAGCAGGGTCTTGCCGGTACCGGCGTTGCCGAGCAGTGTGACGAAGTCGACCTCCGGATCCATCAGCATGTTGAGCGCGAAATTCTGCTCGCGGTTTCGCGCGCCGATGCCCCAGACGTGGTGGTTGGCGTGCGAGTGGTCGTCCAGCAGGACCAGGGTGGCCGACTTGCCGTCCATCTGTTGCACGCGCAGCTCGACCTCGTTGTCGCCGGGCAGGTACAGGCACTGGTTGGGAAACCATTCCTCGGCCTTGCGCTGCTTCAGCCGGTAGAACGTCCGGCCATGCTCGCTCCAGGAGGTGACCTCCGGATGCAGCTCCCAGAAATTTTCCGGCAGTTCGGCGGCACCGGTGTAAAGCAGCGAGAAATCATCCAGCGCACGGTCGTTCTCGTAGTCCTCTGCCACCATGCCGTAAATGCCGGCCTTGATGCGCAGGTTGATGTCCTTGCTGACCAGGATCACGGTGCGCTCGGGGTATTGGTCGCGCAGCTCGACGATGGCGGCCAGGATCTGGTTGTCGGCCTTGCCATGGTTGTTGCTGGTGCGCTGCTGGAAGAACAGTCGCCCGACTCCCTTGCCGCGCTTGAGCCGGATGCCGTGCGGATTTTCGAGCTCCAGCCCGCCACGCAGATCCTGCACGCCGTGGCGCTCGATCAGTTCATTGAGGAAGCGGCTGACCTGGCGACCGTTGCGCGCCACCTCGGAGATGCCTTGTTTTTTCTCGTCCAGCTCTTCGAGCACGGTCATCGGGATGAAGACGTCATGCTCCTCGAAATGGAACAGCGCGGTGGGATCGTGCAGCAGCACATTGGTGTCGAGCGCATAGATGCGCTTGCCTGCGGTCATGCGCGAGGCTCCTGGGGCAAGGGTAGGGGTTGGGGACTCTGCACGGCACGCGCCTGCGCCGCGCGGGCCGGTAGGCTGCGTGGGCTCGATATGGCCGGCGGGGTGGATCGCACCGCAGTGTGGCAGATGGCTTGCGGCATCATTTCCCGGCGATGGCGTCGAGCACCGCCTGGGCGTGCCCGGGCACCTTCACGCCACGCCATTCGGCGTGCAGCTTGCCGCCCGGTCCGATCAGGAACGTACTGCGCACGATGCCCAGGTGGCGCTTGCCGTACAGCATCTTCTCGTGGATGACGTCGAAGGCGCGGCACCAGGTTTCGTCGCTGTCGACAATCAGCGGGAACGGCAAGGCGTATTTCTCCGCGAAATTGGCATGCGATTTTGCCGAGTCCCGGGAGACTCCGATGATTTGCACGCGGCGCGCCAGGAATTCCGCATGCAGGTCGCGGAACGCCTGGGCCTCGCTGCTGCAGCCGGGCGTGTTGTCCTTCGGGTAGAAGTACACCACGACCCACTGGCCCTTGAAGCTGGACAGGCGCAGGGTGCTGCCGTCGGCGGTCGCGCCGCTGAGCGCTGGCACGCGCTCGCCGATGGCGATCATCGCCAGGCCTCGCAGGCCGACAAGTTGACGTGGGACTGCATCGTCGGCTCCTTCAGAACTTCACAGGATCCATGATCGCGTCCAGGTTGAGGCCGTCGCACAGTTCCAGGAAGTCGTCACGCAGCGCGGCGATGTGGATCTCCGCCGGGATGCCGATGGTGAACTGCGCCTGGAACATGTCGGCGCCGGTCTGCATGGCTTGGTAGCGCATGGAGTTCAACTGCTCGACGCTGATGTTGTGCTGGCTGAAGAATTCGACGATGCGGGCAATGATGCCGGGGTGGTCGGCTGCCACCACCTCGACCAGGTAGGGCAACTGGTGCGAACTGCCCTCGCGCGGCCCGGTCCGGTAGTGCACCAGGTGCAGGCTGTCGTCGCGGGCGAGCTTGTCCAGCGCGGTTTCCAGCTTGGCCATGGCATCCCAGGCGCCGGTGGCCAGCAGCATCAGCGAAATCTCGGTGCCGATGGTGGAGACGCGTGATTCGGCGAGGTTGCAGCCCGAGTCGGCAATGCGCTGCGACAAATCCAGCAGTGGCGAGCGCGAGGCCGCGCCCGTGGCGTGGATCAGCAGTTGCGTGTCGACGATGGTGCGTGCAGGAACAGAAGTGGGTTTCAACGTTTTTACCGGCGACATGGGTTGCGCTGCACGAAGGATGGGTGGAACGGTCCGCCCGAGCTTACTTGCCCGTCATGCAAGGCGGCAAGTAACATGCCCCGCTGGCCTGAGGCGAGATGCATGTTGGCGATAGGCGGAAGTATATGTGCATTGGCCACCCCGTACCGGGCTGATGGCGTGATCGACTTGGCGGCGTTCGGCCGCCTGCTCGACCATCAACTCGATGGCGGCACCCAGGCCGTGGTGGTGGCCGGTTCAACTGGCGAAGCACACCTGCTGGAGGGCGACGAGTTCGAGCGCCTGCTTGGTTTCGCGCTGGAGCACGTCGCCGGCCGGGTGCCGGTCATTGCCGGCACCGGGGATGCGGCGACGGCCAAGGCGCTCGCGGCGACTCGGCGGGCCGCGTCACTGGGCGCCGATGCCGCGCTGGTGGTTGCGCCTTACTACGTCCGTCCCACGCAGGAGGGCTTGCGCCGGCATTTCCTGGAAATCGCCGAGCGCGCCGGTTTGCCGATCATCGTCTACAACGTGCCGAGCCGCACCGGCTGTGACCTGCAGCCGGCCACGGTGGCGGCTTTGCGCGACCATCCGCGCATCCTCGGCATCAAGGAGGCCTGCGGCAGCGTGGAGCGCATCCGTGCGCTGGCGGAACTTGCGCGCGAGGATTTCGTCTATCTGTCAGGTGACGACGGCAGTGCGGGCGCGGCCATGCTGGCCGGGGCCGCCGGTACCGTCTCGGTGGTGGCGAACCTGCTGCCGCACCGGTTTCGGACTTTGTGTGACGCAGCGATTGGCGGCGATGCGCGGGCGACGGCGGAGCACGAGGCTGCGCTTGGGCCGCTGCTGCAGGCCCTGGCATGCGCGCCGAACCCGATTGCGGTGAAGGCCGGCTTGTCGATGCTCGGACTGGGTTCGGCGGCGCTGCGCCTGCCGTTGCTGGAACTGCAGGCGGGGCCCGAGCGGGACCGCCTGTGGGACATCTTGTCCGCCCTGGCACCGAATGAATTGCTCGCTACGGCATAGCGGTAGCCCGACTTATCTCCTGGAACCTACAAATGAAAAAACCTTTGCTCCTTTTGGCCGTCTCCTCTCTCCTCGCCAGCATGTTGCTGGTCTCCGGATGCGGCATGTTTCACTCGCGCAAGGCATGGGAGACCGCCAAGCAGGAATCGCCGCTGGAGATCCCGCCGGGCCTGGATCGCCCGTCGACCTCGGCAGCCCTGGTCGTGCCGCCACCTGGTGCGAACCAGCCGGACAGCGCCGCCGGGGCGTCTGCCGCCGAGAGCGGGCAGGTCAGCGACGGCTTCGTGCTCAAGGACACGGTCGACAGCACCTACCAGCGCGTCGGCAGGGTGCTGGAACACGGTGACCTGGGGCAGGTGCTCAGCCATGACGACGCCGCCCACAGCTATACCTTGAAGCTTGCCCAGGCCGAGGTGAAGAAGCCCGGCTTCTTCAAGCGCCTGTTCCACCGTGGCAAGCGTGGCGAGCAAGCCCAATCGGCCGGTTCCAACCAGGTGGTGATCCACGTGACCACCAGCGGCAGCGACAGCAGCGAAGTGCGCGCCGAAGGTGGCGCCGCTGCCGTGGGCCAGGTCGTCGACGGCTTGAAGTCCCGCCTCGGCGGCTGAGCCCGCCTGTGGGAGCTCACACAACCCACGACCCGGGGCGGATGCCGACCCGGGCGGACGTGGGATTGGGCTCAGCGTTCCAGCAGTGGCAACTTGTTTGGCTTGCCGTCCCAGACCGTGGCGTCGGGCGGCGGTTCCTTGCGCGCGGTGAGCACCGGCCACTGTTTGGCCAGCTCTTCGTTCAGCGCGATGAAACCTTCCTGCCCCGCGGGCACGGCGTCATCCGGAAAGATTGCTGCGGCCGGACATTCGGGCTCGCACAAGGTGCAGTCGATGCATTCGTCCGGATCGATCGCCAGGAAATTCGGGCCTTCGTGGAAGGCATCGACCGGGCACACCTCGACACAATCCGTGTACTTGCACTTGATGCAGTTATCGACCACAACGAAGGTCATAAAAAAACCTTGGCGCTCCCTACGAGACTCGAACTCGTGTTGCCGCCTTGAGAGGGCAGTGTCCTAGGCCACTAGACGAAGGGAGCGTTATAGCGCGAGGCGCAGTAGTATAACGGAATTGTTGCATTCGGTGATGCTGAAGACACCTCGGCATCAGGCCAGTTCACCGGGTGATGCCCTGCGTCGGCGCCATATTGGCGCCGCGCCGATTCGGTGCCTGTGCGGGCACCGGGCATCTTCGCCTCCAAGGATTCCAGCCGTTTGAACCTACAACCAAGGACCGACACCACGCCGGCGCTGCAGATCATTCCGCGCGACCAGCACAATATTTCACGCCGCAACATCAGCAAGGCTGCGCTGCGCGTGCTGTACCACCTCAATGAGTCGGGCCATGCCGCATACCTGGTCGGCGGCGCGGTGCGCGACCTGCTGCTCGAACGCCAGCCCAAGGACTTCGACGTCGCCACCAGCGCCACCCCCGAGGAGGTCAAGCGCCTGTTCCGCAATTGCCGCCTGATCGGCCGGCGTTTCCGCCTGGCCCACGTGGTGTTTGGCCGCGAGATCATCGAGGTGGCGACGTTCCGCGGCGTGGGCGAGGAGGGCTGCGACGGCGACCGGCGCCTGGTGGACGGTCGCCTGGTGCGCGACAACATCTGGGGCTCGATCGAGGAGGACGCGGTGCGCCGCGACTTCCGGGTCAACGCCATGTACTACGACATCAGCGATTTCTCGGTGCGCGACTACGTCGGCGGCATGCAGGACCTGGAAGACCGCGTGCTGCGCCTGATTGGCGACCCGGCCACCCGCTACCACGAGGAC
>DATNBK010000061.1:0-18702 GCA_035571995.1 Rhodanobacter sp. | reverse complement strand
GCCGCCGCGCGCATCCAGCTTGCGTACCGGCGCGCCGTAACGGCGCTCGACCTGGCCCATGGTCATGCCGCGCCCGGGCAGGTTCATGGCCTGCTCCTGCTGTACGCGATGCAGCAACAGGTTGTCGCCGCCCTTGGCCTGTGTCGCTGCCTGCGCGGAAAAGCCGATGGCGCCGAGCGTGGCGGCCAATGCAGCCATAACCGGCAAAGTGTGCGTGAACTTGCCCATGATGTCCCCCTTGACGATGAGCCTTGGATACGTCGCGACGTTGTAGCAGAACGGCCGTGCCGGCGCCATGTGGCGCCCGTTTTGCTGCTTGCGCCTTTTCCGGCAGATGTGGCTGCCGGCCACGCGGCGGCCTGTGCGGCGGGAAGGCCCGTTATCATATGCGGCTGCCCAACCCTTGCAGGCCTGCGTCGCCCATGATTGCGTTTCGCCACTTTGCCTTGCGCCGCGGCACCCGGCTGTTGCTGGATGATGTCGACCTGGTCATCCAGCGCGGCTGGCGGCTGGGCGTGGTGGGCCGCAACGGCTGCGGCAAATCCAGCCTGTTCGCGGCCCTGCAGGGCCAACTCGAGGGCGATGCGGGCGAGCTGGACATGCCGGCCAAGCTGCGCCTGGCCAGCGTGGCCCAGGAAACGCCGCCCTTGGGCGATGCCGCCATCGATTATGTGCTGGCCGGGGATCCGGAGTTGTATGCCGCGCTGCAGGCCGAATCGGCCGCCACCGACGCCGGCGACATGGATGCGCTGGCTCGCGCGCACCAGTGCATCGAGGAGCTGCACGGCTACGATGGCCGGGCGCGGGCAGGCAAGCTGCTGCATGGGTTGGGCTTCACGGCCGACAGCCACGAACGCCCGGTGCGCGAGTTCTCCGGCGGCTGGCGCGGACGGCTGAACCTGGCGCAGGCCCTGATGTGCCCATCCGACCTGTTGCTGCTCGACGAGCCCACCAACCACCTCGACCTGGATGCGGTGCTGTGGCTGGAGGAGTGGCTGCGCCGCTACCAGGGAACCTTGCTGATCATTTCGCATGACCGCGAGTTCCTCGACGGCGTCATCTCGCATACCTTGCACCTGCACGAGGGCAAGGCCCGGCTGTACGTCGGCAACTACAGCGCGTTCGAACGACTGCGCGCCGAGCAGTTGCGCCAGCAGCAGCTCTCGCATGAGCGCGAACAGGCCGAGCGCGCCCACCTGCAATCCTTCATCGACCGCTTCAAGGCCAAGGCCACCAAGGCGCGGCAGGCCCAGTCGCGCATGAAGCGGCTGGAAAAACTGGCCGGCACCGAGGCGGTGCGTGCCGAGCGCCCCTTCAGTTTCCAGTTTGGCACCCCCGAGCGCCTGCCCGATTCCATGCTGCAACTCGAGGGCGTCACCGCCGGCTATGGCGCCGATCCATCCTCGTCCCGGCAGGAGCCTGCCGTGGTGTTGCGCGATGTGCGCTTCAGCATCGAGGCCGGCGAGCGCATTGGCCTGCTGGGTCCCAATGGTGCCGGCAAGTCGACCCTGGTGAAGACCCTGGTCGGCGAGCTGCCGCCGTTTGGCGGCGAGCGCAAGTCGCACAAGGATCTGCGCATCGGCTATTTCGCCCAGCACATGGTGGAGAGCCTGCGCGATGGCACGACGCCGCTCGAGCACCTGCAGGAAAAGGCGCCAGGCGTGGCCACCCAGGTCATGCGCGATTTCCTGGGCACCTGGAATTTCGGCGGGGATCGTGCTTTTGACGTGGTCGACGGGTTTTCCGGCGGTGAGCGCGCGCGCCTGGCCTTGGCCCTGATTGCCTGGGATCGCCCGAACCTGTTGCTGCTGGACGAGCCCACCAACCATCTCGACCTGGACATGCGCGAGGCGCTGGCCGATGCGCTGGCAGACTATGCCGGCGCGGTCGTGCTGGTCTCCCATGACCGCCACCTGCTGGGCTTGGTGTGCGACAGCCTCTGGCGCGTGGCCGATGCCGAGGTGACGCCGTTTGATGGCGACCTGGACGACTACGCGGCCTGGCTGCGTGCCCGCGGCAGCAAGCCGGGCGGCACGCCGCCACAGGAGACCGAGGTTGCGCCCGTGGCGACCGTCTCGCCACAGGAGCGGCGGCGTGCGGCGGCAGCGCAGCGCGAGGACGGGAAACAGTCGCGCCAGCGGCTCCGACATATTGAAACGCGTATGGCCAGCATCGACAGCGAGTTGCTCGCCCTGGACGCCGTCCTCGCCGACCCGCAAACCTACGCTGGACCCACCGCGGAAATGCTGCGCCTGAGCCGGCAACAGGCCAAGCTGCGCGATGAGAAGGGCGGACTCGAGGCCGAGTGGCTGCAGCTTGCCGAGCAGTTGGAGGCGTGAGCAGTCCATGAACCAGGGACCTGCGGGCGTGCTTGAATTGTGGTTGCCGCCGCGGACGCAATTTGCCGCCCACGGTCCCTTGCGGGCGGCGCTGGCGCGTGCCGATCGGCTGCCGGACGGCGAGGGGTCCGGGACGCTGGGGATCGAGCGGTATTTCCCCGGGTTGGCCTCGCCGTTGCCGGTCGCCGCGCTCACCCGCGAGCTGCTCGCGCACGATGCCGGCGCTGGCTTGTGGCTGGCCGCGGATCCGGCCTGGGCACGCCCGGACATCAACGGCGTGCGCTTGATGGCCTGCGGCCACCTGCAACTGGACCAAGCCGAGGCCGAGGCCCTGGCCGCGCCGCTGCGCGAGGTCTTTGCCGAGGCCGGGATGTCCCTGGAGGTGACCAGTGCCGACCACTGGCACGTGCGCCTGCCGGAGGCCACCGTCGTGCCGGCACTGCCGACGCCGCAGCAGGCCATGGGCGAGGATTTGACCGCCCACCTGCCTGCCGGGCCCGGAGGCAAGCCTTGGCGCGTGCTGTTCAACGACCTGCAGGTGATGCTGCACCAGAATCCGCTCAACCGCGAACGCCAGGCGCGCCGCCTGCCGCCGGTCAATACGCTGTGGCTGTGGGGCGGCGGACGCCTGCCGGATGTCGTGCACAGCATTCTGCGCGGCGTGGTCAGCGATGATCTGACCTTGCGTGCACTCGCGGCCCGCGCCGGCATTCCCTGCCTGTCGCGCGAGCCGGAAAGCGTGCTTGCCGCTGGCGCCGGCTGGTTGCTCGACGCGCAGGATGCGCAAGCGGCAAGGCTGGAAGCGCAATGGTGGCCGGCTCTGGTGCCGCAGCTTGCGCATACGCCGATCGCGTTCAACTTTGCCGACGGTGGGCGTTGGCTGCACCGCCCCTGGCACCGCTGGCGCGTGTGGCGCCGGGCACTGCGGTAAGCCCGCTGGGTAGGGTTGCACTGCGGCAAGCTCGGTCCCGCTCCCGCTGGGGGCACGCTTGAATGTGCCGCGTGGGAGGATCCGTGTTCTGTGTAGCGTGTTTTTCACGCTGGGGGCAGCACAATTCCGGTCCATCGCCGCCACGGAACAATTGCATGATCGAACTCATCGAGGGGCTGCCACCGGGGACGGTGGGCTTTCGCGTCCACGGCCAAGTCAGCGCCGACGACTACGAGCGGGTCCTGGTGCCGGATGTGGAGGCGGCGTTTGCGCTGAACCGCAAACTGCGGCTGCTCTACGTGACGGCCGAGGATTTCACCGGGTTCGACCCCGGCGCCATGTGGAATGACGCCAAGCTGGGCGCGCGGCACCTGAGCGGCTGGGCCCGCGTCGCGCTGGTGACCGATGTGCCGTGGCTCCGCGCCACGGCCTCGGCCTTGGGCTTCATGGTGCCCGGCGAGTTTCGCCTGTTCCCGCTGGCCGAGCTGGCCGAAGCGAAACTTTGGGTCAGTGCACCCGATGCGCCGTGACGCCACCCTGCATGGAATCCTTGTGCCAGCAGACTGGTTCTGTTCTAGTAGCCCTCATGCACCCGTCCACACTCGCATCGATCGACTCCACGGCGCCGCACTTGGCGCGCCTCATTGCGGGTGCGGGCAACAATAATCGCGTGAATTCGAACGCCAACGTTTGGCGGGCCTTCGCGTAGCTTCAAACCCCAGCAACACACGCAACGAAGGCCCGCCAACGCGGGCCTTTTTGATTTCTGGTGTCTTGAGTAGTCAGGCATGGATGCCTGTTCTTGACCCTCGCGATCATGGATGAACGCATAAATAATGGAGCAAAACCCATGTGCGCGATTTTCGGAATGTTCGACTTGCAGGCGGGCGACGACCTGCCTGAATTGCGCCGGTTGGCGCTGGAATTGTCGCAACGGCAGCGCCATCGTGGGCCGGACTGGAGCGGCGTGCATGCCGATGCCCGGGCCATCCTGGTCCATGAGCGCCTGGCCATCGTGGATCCGGCGAGCGGGGCGCAACCCCTGCGTTCGCGCGATGGCGCCCTGACACTCGCGGTCAATGGCGAGATCTACAACCACGTCGCCTTGCGTGCCGAAGCCGGCCATGTCGCCGGCTACGCCTACACCACCGCTTCGGACTGCGAAGTCATCAATGCCTTGTACCGCGAACATGTCGGCAGCGGGCGGCTCGATGACATGCTCAACCGCTTGAACGGGATCTTCGCCTTCGCCTTGTGGGATGCCGGTGCGCAACGCTACCTGATTGCCCGCGACCCGATCGGCGTGTGCTCGCTGTATTGGGGCCACGACAGCCAGGGACGCCTGTGCGTGGCTTCTGAAATGAAGGCGTTGGTTGGCGTGTGCACTGATATTGCCGAGTTTCCGCCGGGGCATTACTACGACAGCGTCGCCGGCAGGCTGGCCCGCTACTACCGCAAGCCCTGGCATGACGTGCGTCCGGTGCAGGCGCAGCGCATGGCATTGCAGGAGTTGCGTGGGGCGTTCGAGGCGGCCGTCCATCGGCAATTGATGACTGACGTGCCGTACGGCGTGCTCCTCTCCGGCGGCCTGGATTCGTCCCTGGTCGCGGCCTGCGCCGCGCAGTTTGCACGGCAGCGCATCGAGGATGGCGACCGCACCGAGGCCTGGTGGCCGCGCCTGCATTCGTTTGCCATCGGCCTGGAGGGCTCGCCCGACCTGGCCGCCGCACAAGTCGCTGCCGACGCCCTCGGCACCGCGCACCATGCCTGCGTGTACAGCTTTGCCGAAGGCCTGGATGCCTTGCCGGAGGTGATCCGGCATATCGAGACCTACGACGTCACCACCATCCGCGCCGCCACGCCCATGTACCTGCTGGCCCGACGCATCAAGGCGATGGGGGTCAAGATGGTGCTCTCGGGCGAGGGCTCCGACGAGATCTTTGGCGGTTACCTGTATTTCCACAAGGCGCCATCAGCGGAGGCATTCCACGCCGAGACCGTGCGCAAGCTCGACGCGCTGCACAGCTACGACTGCCTGCGCGCGAACAAGTCCATGCTGGCCTGGGGCGTGGAGGCGCGGGTGCCGTTCCTGGACACGGAATTCATCGACGTGGCCATGGGGCTGGACGCACGCTACAAGATGGTGGACGAACGCCGCATCGAGAAGGCCGTGCTGCGCGAGGCTTTCGCCGGCGTGCTGCCCGACGCCATCCTGTGGCGGCAAAAGGAGCAATTCAGCGACGGCGTCGGCTACGGCTGGATCGATGGCTTGAAGGCGCACGCCGAGAGCGCGGTGGGCGACCGCGAGTTTGCCGCCGCAGCCACGCGCTACCCGCGCAATACCCCGGAAACCAAGGAGGCGTTTCTGTATCGCCGGATCTTTGAGCGCCACTTTCCCGGCGCGGCTTGCGCGGCGACCGTGCCAGGGGGCAAGTCCATTGCTTGCTCGAGTCCGGCGGCGCTGGCCTGGGACCCGGCTTTTGCCAGTTGTGCCGATCCGTCCGGCCGGGCGGTCAAGGAGGTACACCAGCGCGCGCTGGCTTAAGAAGCCGCAGAACGACACGCTCTTGACGACAGAGCAGCTTGGTGGTCACGGCGACAAAGCCGTTTGGCGATAGCCCAGGCAGCAGCGTCTCTGCGGGAGCCTGCCATCAAGCTGCTAACATGAGCGGCTTGTTTCAGCCGATAGCCACACATGATCGAGACCAACCCGGTTTTTGCCCAGATCGCCGATATCCGTGAGCGGGTCGAATCGCTCCGGGGGTATCTTTGACTACCCCCTGAAGAAGGAACGCCTGGAGGAAGTCAGCCGCGAGCTGGAGGCCCCCGACGTGTGGAACGATGCGGCCCATGCCCAGGAGCTCGGCCGCGAGCGTGCCCGCCTGCACACCATCGTTTCCGGCATCGACACGCTGACCCATGGCCTCAGCGACGCCGAGGAACTGCTGCAGCTTGCCGTGGCCGACGCCGATGACGACACCGCCCTTGCCGTGGCCAAGGACCTGGGCAGGCTGGAGGCGCGCGTCGCCAAGCTTGAATTCCAGCGCATGTTTTCTGGCCCTAACGATGCGAGCAACGCCTTCGTCGACATCCAGGCCGGAGCCGGTGGCACCGAGGCGCAGGACTGGGCGGAAATGCTCTTGCGCATGTACCTGCGCTGGTGCGAGGACCGCGGCTGGAAGACCGAATTGATGGAAGTCTCGGGTGGGGAAGTGGCCGGCATCAAGTCCGCCACGTTCCGCGTCGAGGGCGATTACGCCTATGGCTGGCTGAAGACCGAGATCGGCGTGCACCGGCTGGTGCGCAAGTCGCCGTTCGACTCGGACAACCGTCGCCACACGAGTTTCACCTCGGTGTTCGTGTCGCCGGAAGTGGACAACGACATCCACATCGAGATCAATCCGGCCGACATCAAGATGGACGTCTATCGTTCTTCCGGCGCCGGTGGCCAGCACGTCAACAAGACCGAGTCGGCGGTACGCCTCACCCACGTGCCGACGGGTACCGTGGTGGCCTGCCAGGTGGAGCGCAGCCAGCACGCCAACCGCGACCGCGCGATGAAGATGCTGGCCGCCAAGCTGTACGAGCTCGAAGAGCGCAAGCGCAACGCCGAGCGTGATGCGGTGGAAGCCACCAAGTCGGACATTGGCTGGGGCAGCCAGATCCGCAACTACGTGCTGGACCAGAGCCGGATCAAGGATTTGCGTACCGGGCTCGAACGCACCGATACGCAGAAGGTGCTCGACGGCGATCTCGACGAGTTCATCGAGGCCAGCCTGAAGTCAGGCCTGGAGGCCGGCTCCAGGCGCGCCGATGCTTGAGTTCCGATCACTGACAAGGTGACCCGCATGAACGGCAAGAAGATATGTACGCTCCTGTTCGCCGGCGCCGTACTCGCGGCATTTGGCGTGGCCGTGCAGTCGACGCCAGGCGGTGCCGACCAGGGCATCAAGCAGGATGCGAAGGACGTAGGTCATGGCGTCGCCGACGGCGCCCGCGACGTGGGTCATGCCACCAAGCGTGTCGCCAAGAAGATCGGCCACGGCGCCAAGGAAGCCGGTACCGGCATCGGCCACGGCGCCAAGAAGGCGGGTATCGCCGTCGGCCATGGTGCGAAGGAAGGCTGGAACGCCACCAGGAACGCGGCCAAGAAAGCACTCGGCGGGGGCAATTGATCGCCTCGACATCCACTCCACCACGACACATTGCCAGCCGGCGCGTGTGCGCCGGCAACCACGGAAGCCCCATGAGCGAAGCCACCGATACCCTGCCTGCCGTCGATGAAAACAAGCTGATTGCCGAGCGGCGCGAAAAGCTCCAGGCACTGCGTGCCCAGGGCGTGGCCTTCCCGAATGATTTCCAGGTGGCCGACTTTGCCGGTGACCTGCAGGTTGCGTTTGCCGATGCCGAGGCCTATCCGGCCGAGGCATTGGAAGCCAGCGCACGCCGGGTGAAGGTCGCCGGGCGCATGGTGCTCAAGCGCGTGCAGGGCAAGGTCAGTTTTGCCCAGTTGCAGGATTTCACCGGGCGCATCCAGCTATTCGTGCGCCAGGGCACGCTTGCCGAGGACGTATATACGGCCTTCAAGGGCTGGGACGTGGGCGACATCGTCGGTGCCGAGGGCACGCTGATGCGCACGCGCACTGGCGAACTCACGGTGCGCGTCGAGGAGCTGCGCCTGCTGACCAAGAGCCTGCGTCCCTTGCCGGACAAGTTCCACGGCCTGGCCGACGTGGAGCAGCGCTACCGCCAGCGCTACATCGACCTCATCGTGACCGAGTCTTCGCGGCGCACGTTTGCCTTGCGTTCGCGCATCATCGGCTTCATTCGCCAGTGGCTGGAGGCCCCGGGCCGGCGCTTTATGGAAGTCGAGACGCCGATGATGCACATGATCCCCGGCGGGGCGACGGCGCGGCCCTTCGTCACCCATCACAACGCGCTGGACCTCGACCTGTACCTGCGCGTGGCGCCGGAGCTGTATTTGAAGCGCCTGGTGGTCGGCGGCTTCGACCGCGTGTACGAGATCAACCGCAATTTCCGCAACGAGGGCGTGTCCACCCGGCACAATCCCGAGTTCACCATGCTGGAGCTGTACCAGGCCTACGCCACCTACCACGAGATCATGGACCTCACCGAGGCCATGATCCGCGATACCGCCAGCACGGTTTTGCAAGCCACCGATTTCGGCACCGCCGAGGCGCCAATCGACCTCGGATCGCCGTTCCGGCGCTGGCGCATGGAAGATGCGGTGCTGGAGCTCAACCCGGAAATATCCCGCGACGAGCTGCGCGACCGCGAGGCGATGGCGGCGCATGCGCGTCGGCTGGGCGTGGCGCAGGTCAAGCCGGGCTACGGCTGGGGCAAGCTCTTGCTGGAGATCTTCGAGAAGACCGTGGAGCCCACCCTGGTGCAGCCCACCTTCATCATCGACCACCCGGTGGAGATTTCACCGTTGGCGCGCGAGAGCGACACCAACAAGGGCTACACCGACCGTTTCGAGCTCTTCATCGGCGGCCAGGAAATCGCGAACGGTTTCTCCGAGTTGAACGACCCGGAGGACCAGGCTGCACGCTTCCGCGCCCAAGTCGAGGCGATGAACTCGGGCGACGACGAGGCGATGCATTTCGACGCCGACTACATCCGCGCGCTGGAAGTGGGTCTGCCGCCAACCGGCGGGTTGGGCGTCGGCATCGATCGGCTGGTGATGCTGCTGACCGGTTCGAGCTCGATCCGCGACGTGCTGCTGTTTCCCTACATGCGGCCGGAAGCGTGAGCGCGATGGAAAGCGGACTGGCGCTGCAGGACCTCGCCGCGCCGGATGGCGTGTGCTACGGCTGCGGCAGTGCGCATCCGCGCGGCTTGCACATCAAGAGCCATTGGGATGCCGACGGCATCCACGTGGTCGGCACCCACCTGCCCGGCGCGGATTTCCACGGCTGGCCAGGCCTGGTCTACGGCGGCCTGATCGCGATGCTGGTGGATTGCCATTCCAACTGGACGGCCATGGCCTACCACTACCGGGCCGAAGGGCGCGAGCCCGACAGCAAGCCGCGCATCGATTGCGTCACTGGCAGCCTCGGCGTGAAGTACCTGAAGCCGACGCCCATGGGCGTGCCGCTGCAGTTGCGGGCGCGGGTGGAGGGCGAGGTGGGGCGCAAGACCCGGGTGCTGTGCGAGGTACGCGCCGGCGAGGTGCTGACCGCGGTCGGCGATTCGATTTTCGTGCGCGTCGACACCGGACAATTGGCGGCGTCGGCGCATGCTTCCTGAGCGGATGGTGCCAGCCGCTAAACTGCTGTTGGATTCATCGCCGGAGTCAGCCTGATGTGGTTCGCCATACTTGCCACGGATGTTCCCGATTCACTTGAGCGGCGTCGGCACGCCAGGCCGGCGCATATCGCGCGCCTGCAGGCGCTGCTCGATGCCGGACGGCTGTTCGTCGCCGGGGCATTTCCCGCCATCGAATCGCCGGATCCTGGACCAGCCGGCTTCACCGGCAGCCTGATCCTGGCCGAATTCCCCTCGCAGGCCGAGGCGCAGGCCTGGGCCGACGCCGATCCCTATGTGGCGGCGGGCGTGTATGCCCGCGTCGAGGTCAAGCCCTTCCGCAAGGCCTTGCCGGCATGACCGGCAACACCCGCGAACTGATCCAGCAACGACTGCAGGCCGCCTTCGCCCCCACCGAGCTCGATGTGGTGGACGAAGGCCACAAGCACGTCGGCCACCCGGGCGAAGGCCAGGGCCACTTCCACGTGCGCATGGTCAGCGCGGCCTTTGCCGGCTGCCTGCCGATCAAGCGCCAGCGCATGGTCTACGCCGAGCTGGCAGACTTGATGGGGCACGGCATCCACGCCTTGTCGATGGATGTTTCCGCCGCACAAGGCCAATGAAAATAATAACTTGCTTCACCTGTTTAAGGTTCTTTGGCGTCATGCGGCGCCTGTCGGTAATGACGGCCGGATGGCACAATGGGCGCTTGCCCGCGGTGCGGGCCAATGACATAGAGCCGGTGACCAGTTCATGCGCCTGACCACGATCAAACTTGCCGGCTTCAAGTCGTTCGTCGATCCGACCACCTTGCAGTTGACCAGCAACATGGTCGGGGTGGTGGGGCC
This sequence comes from Rhodanobacter sp., assembly GCA_035571995.1. Lineage (GTDB taxonomy): Bacteria > Pseudomonadota > Gammaproteobacteria > Xanthomonadales > Rhodanobacteraceae > Rhodanobacter. The sequence continues at coordinate 8,317 of DATNBK010000061.1, read as the reverse complement.
GAACGGTTGCGGCAAGTCCAACATCATCGACGCCATCCGCTGGGTCATGGGCGAGAGCGCGGCCAGCCGGCTGCGTGGCGACCTGCTCACCGATGTGATCTTTTCCGGCTCCAGCGCGCGCCGGCCAGTCGGCCAGGCCACGGTCGAGCTGATCTTCGACAACAGCGACGGGGCCATCCAGGGCGAATACGGCCAGTACGGCGAAATCTCGGTCAAGCGCCTGGTCAGCCGCGATGGGCAGTCGAGCTATTTCCTGAACGGGGCGCGCTGCCGCCGCCGCGACGTCACCGACCTGTTCCTGGGCACCGGCCTCGGCCCGCGCAGCTATTCCATCATCGAGCAGGGCATGATCAGCCAGATCATCGATGCCCACCCCGATGAGCTGCGGGGCTACCTGGAAGAGGCTGCCGGCATTTCCAAATACAAGGAACGGCGCAAGGAGACCGAAAGCCGCATCAAGGCCACGCGGGAGAACCTCGACCGCGTGCGCGACGTCCGCGACGAGGTGGACAAGCAACTCGAGCACCTGCATCGCCAGGCCCGCGCTGCCGAGCGTTGGAAGGCACTGAAGGCCGAGCAGGCGCACCGTTCGGCGGCATTGCAGGCGCTGGAATACCGCAGCTTGCAGGCCGGGCAAGCCGAGGCACGGGCCAGCCTGTCCTCGATCGAAGTGGACGTCGAGCGGCAACTGGCCGCCCAGCGTGACGCCGATGCCGAACTGGAGGCATTGCGCGGGCGCCACGAGCAGGCCAACGGCCACTTCAACGAAGTGCAGGCGCAGGTCTACCGTGTCGGCGCCGACATTGCCCGCGTCGAACAACAGGTACAGCACAACCGCGAGATGGGTGAACGCCTGCGCCACGCACTGAGCGGCGCCGATGCCGAGCATGCGCGGCTGACCGAGCAGATCCACGCCGATCGTGCGCAGCACGCCACCTTGGAGGAGTCGCTGGCGGCCGACGTGCCGCGGCTCGAAACCTTGCAATCCGCCCAGGGGACGACCGCAGAGGCCCAACAGGCGGCCGAAGCCGCGCTGGCCGACTGGCAGGAACGCTGGAACAGCCACACCCGCGAATCAGGCGAGTCCAGTCGCGCCGCCGAGGTCGAACGCACGAGGCTCGATTACCTCGACCGCCAGCAAGTCGATCTCACGCGCCGCCACGAGGCCCTCAGTGCCGAACAGCAGGCAGCCGATCTTGCCGGTCTGCGCGCAGGCGAGACAGAACTGGCCACCGCGCTCGAGACGCAACGGGCGCAAGTGGCGACGCTTGCCGCCCGGCTCGAGGAGCAGAAGGTCCAGCTCGAAGCCATCCTGACCCAAAAGCGTGAGCAGGAGGCGGCGCTCAACGACGCCAACCAGCAACTGCAAACGACGCAGGGAAGGCAGGCGTCACTCGAAGCCTTGCAGCATGCCGCGCTCGGCCAGGAGGAGAACGCGGCTAGCAACTGGCTGGCGCCGCTGGGGTTGGGACAGGCACAGCGGCTGGGTTCGGTGCTGCAGGTCGACGAAGGCTGGGACCGGGCGGTCGAGACGGTCCTGGCCGGGCTGCTCGATGCCGTCCTGGTCGACGAGGTCGAAGGCTGCACGACCACGCTGGACCAGTTGGGGGCGGCCGACCTCGCACTGCTTGCCGCGGCGGATGGTGACCTTGATGCCGCCGGGACGCTGGCGGCGCACGTACGCGGACCAGTGGCGGCGCGGCAATTGCTGTCCAGCGTGCAGACCGCCGATTCCCTGGCCGACGCGCGTGCGCGGGTCGGGACCTTGGGCGCGGGCCTGTCCATCATTACCCGGGACGGCGAATGGCTGGCGCCGGGCTGGGCGCGGGTCCGTCGCGCCCAGGACAATCATGTCGGCGTGCTGGCGCGCGAGCGGGAGCTGCGTGCGCTGGCCAAGCAGATTGCCGGGCTGCGTGGGCAGATCGATGCCGTCGACGCGGGCTTGACCGAGCTGCGCACGCGCGCGGCGGCGTGTGAAACCGGCTGCGACGAGTTGCAGAACCAGCTCTACGCCGCCCATCGCCTGCAATCGGAGCTGGCCGGGCAACTGGAAGGGCGGCGCGCCAAGCTCGAAACCGCGCAGGCACGCGTGCACAAGGTCGGCGGCGAGCTCGCCGAGCTGGCCGCGCAATTGGACGAGCTGCGCGAACAGGAGCGGCTGGCGCGGGCGCGCCTGGATGCCTCGGTCGGCGAGATGGGCAACATGGAGGATCGCCGCCGCGAACTGGAAGCCGGGCGGCGCAGCCTGCTCGAGGCGCGCGAGGAAGCGCGCATGAACGCGCGCGAGGCGGCCGAGCAGGCCCACGCGCTGGCCTTGTCGCTCGAATCCCGGCGCGCCTCGCTGGCCTCGCTCGACCAGGCCCTGCTGCGCACGACCGCGCAGCTGGAGCAGATTGCCTCCCGCCGCGAGGAACTGCGGCAGCAACTGGCGGCCGGCACCGATCCTTCGGCGGAGCTGGAGACCGAGCGCCAGACCTATCTCGAGCAGCGCCTGCTGGTCGACAAGCAACTGGTCGAAGCGAGGCGGGCGCTGGAAGAATGCGTACAAGCGGTGCGCGAACACGAGCAGGCCCGCCAGGGCGCCGAGCAGACGCTGGCGGCCACGCGCGAAGCGCTTGCCGAACAACGCCTGCGGGCCCAGGCCCTGCACTTGCACGCCGAGCAACTGGCCGCCGCGATTGCCGCGACCGGGCTCGAGCTGGAGCCCCTGTTGGCCGAGCTGGCCGAGACCGACGACGCCGAACGGCGGCGCGCCGAGCTGGTCGAGCTCGAGCAGAAGATCACGCGCCTCGAGCCGGTGAACCTGGCCGCGATCCAGGAACACGCCGAGCAGGGCGAGCGCAAGGTCTACCTGGACAAGCAGCTCGACGACCTGGTGCATGCCTTGGCCACGCTGGAGGACGCGATCAAGAAGATCGACCGCGAGACCAGGCAGCGCTTCAAGGAGACCTTCGACCAGGTCAACGCCGGCGTACAGGCCTTGTTCCCGAAACTGTTCGGCGGCGGCCATGCCTATCTCGAGCTGACTGGCGATGACCTGCTGAATACCGGGGTGTCGATCATGGCGCGTCCGCCCGGCAAGCGTGTTTCCAACATCACCTTGCTGTCGGGCGGCGAGAAGGCCTTGACTGCGGTGACCCTGGTGTTTTCCATCTTCAACCTGAACCCGTCGCCGTTCTGCCTGCTCGACGAGGTGGATGCCCCGCTGGATGAGGCCAACGTCGTGCGCTTCTCCAAGCTGGTCCAGGAGCTGAGTGAAAAGGTGCAGTTCATCTTCATCAGTCACAACAAGGCCACCATGGAGGCCGCGGACCAGTTGTGCGGCGTCACCATGCGCGAGCCCGGGGTGTCGCGCCTGGTGCAGGTGGATTTGGCCGAAGCCGCTAAACTGACCGAGGCTGCCTGAAGGAACCCATCATGTCGGCAACGCTCATGCTTGCTCTAGCCTGGAACCCCGTGGTCGGGGTGCCGATGCTGATCGTCGGGGTGATCGTGCTCGCCTTGATCTGGCTGTTCGGCCAGCCGAAGCAGGAGCAAGGCAGGCGGCGCAGCGAGCCGGGCGCCCCCAAGGGCAGTCGGCGCGAGCCGAGCCTGGGTGACGACCAGGCGGCCGACCAGCAGCACGTCGATCCGCGCATCGACCCGGCACCGTTGGCCGAAATCGACGCGACGCCCGAGCAGGGCCAACTGGACATCGGTTTGCGCGCCGAGCTCGAGCGCCTTGGCGCCACGCTGTCGGGAGACCACGCAGCGGCAGCGGCAGCAACGGCAACGGCAACGGCAACGGCAACATCACCAGCGCCGCCGCCCAAACCTGCACCCAGGGCCGCACCCAAGCTCGCCGACCACGTGAGCTCGATCATCAACGCCCTGCGTGCTCCGCCGGAAGCCGGTGGGGCACCGGCGCCGACGCCGGTGGACGCAGCCGCGACCGTCACGGCCGCGGCGCCGGCGGCGCCGGGCGCCGCATCGCTACCCAAATCCGAGCTTGGGCGCCGGCCGTCGCAGTTGCCGGTCGAGCGCATCGTCACCTTGTTCGTGGTGGCCAGGGAAGGCATGTTGTTCAATGGCGCCGACCTGGTCGTGGCGGCGGACAAGGCTGGCCTGGAATACGGCGACATGGGCATCTACCACCGCCTGGTCGACGGCAAGCGCGACCAGGGGCCCATCTTCAGCGTCGCCAACATGCTCAAGCCCGGCAGTTTCAACCTGGCCAACCTCGATGCACTGCGCACGCCGGGGGTCAGCTTCTTCATGACACTGCCTGGACCGCTGCAGGCATTGGACGCCTGGGACGCCATGTTGCCGACCGCGCAGCGCCTCGCCGAGCTGCTGGACGGCCTGGTGCTGGATGAGGAGCGCAATGCCGTCGGTCGCCAGTGCGTGGCCCATATCCGCGACCAATTGCGCGCCTGGGATCGCGAGCACGAAGGCCAGTGGTGACGTTGGCATAGCCCAGGCGGGAGCCAGCCGCGGTGCTGACGGCCGTATGGAAGGCCAGGCGTGTCGCCCTGGCGGATCCGCTGGCGTGGCCGCTCTGGATTGACGTGTCCCGGAAGCGTCCTGCCGCATCCCCTACATCAAGCAACGAGGTGCCGCCATGAACCGCCGCGACGTGCTCAAGAGTCTTGCGTTGGGTGGATGCGCGCTCGCCTTGCCCGGACCGATGGTGCGGGCGGCAACCGTGCCGGACGCGGCGTCGCTGGCTGCGCTGGAGCAGAAATACGGCGGGCGGCTCGGCGTGTCCATCCTTGACACCGGGAGCGGCGCGCGCCTGCGCCTGCATGGCGACCAGCGCTTCCTGATGTGCAGCACGTTCAAGCTCCTGGCCGTGGCGGCCGTGCTGGCGCGGATCGATGTCGGCGAGGAGCGCCTCGATCGCCGCATCGTATTTGGCCCAGAGGACGTGCTTGCCTACGCCCCGGTCACAGGCCCCCGGGTCGGCCCCCCTGGCATGAGCGTGGAGGAGCTGTGCGCGGCCGCCATCACGGTCAGCGACAACACGGCGGCCAACGTCCTGCTGGCGAGCATGGGCGGGCCCGCCGCCGTCACGCGCTTCGTGCGTGGGGCCGGGGATCCAGTCACCCGGCTCGATCGCATCGAGCCTGAGCTGAATGTCGGCAGCCCGGGCGACGAGCGCGACACGACGACACCCGACGCGATGCTGGCGACGATGCAGGCGCTGCTGCTCGGCCAGGTGCTGGCAGCCGCGTCGCGTGAGCGCCTGCTGGCCTGGTTGCGCGCCTGTACTACCGGCCTGGATCAACTGCGCGCGGACTTGGGCGCCGGCTGGACGGCCGGTGACAAGACCGGCAGCGGCAGCCAGAACGAGAGCAACGACGTGGCTGTATTCTTCCCGCCGCAGCGCCAGCCGATCCTGGTCACGGCGTATTACGCGCAGTCGACGCAGCCGTTGGCCAGGCGTCACGCGCTGCTGGCCGAGGTCGGGCGGCTCGCGGCGTCGGTGTAATCAGCCGTCCATCCATGCAGATGTCGGTGACCGCACCCGCAGCGGTCACGCACGGACACATGTGCCTATTTGACGCATGCGGCAATACGGCGCAGCAGCCTGACTTCGGTCATGGAGCACGTTTCGCGCGTTGATTAACATGGCGCCCTGATCGACGCCCGGGCGGACGCCGTACCCGAACCCGCAGCCAGGGCCAGATCAATGCAGGACGGCATTTCATTGCATCACGCTGCCAGTGATGACACCGACGATCGCGCGCTTGCCTCGATCTTCGCCGCATACACGGTCAGCGCCACCTTCTGGTTGTTGTTCGCCACGGCCATTGGCGTGCTGCTGGCGTTCAAGTTCGGTGCCCCGGATTTTGCCAGAGGCGCCTGGTTGACCTTCGGCCGCCTGCGGCCCATCCATACCAACGCGACGTTCTACGGCTGGGCCAGCCTCGGTCTGGTCGGTGTTTCCTACTACGTGGTCGCACGCAGCAGCGGCACGCAGCTCTACAGCAAGACCTTGGCCTGGTGGGGCCTGGCGCTGTTCAACATCGCCGCCGTCGCCGGAACCATCGCGCTGGACCTTGGATACAACGCCGGCGACCTCGAATACCGCGAGTGGCCGTGGCCGATCCGCATCATCTTCCTCGCGGCTCTGGTGGTGACGGGGTGGAACCTGGTCGCCACCGTGGCCCAGCGCAGCACCGAGGAGATCTACCTGTCCAACTGGTACATCCTGGGCGGCGTGCTGTGGACCTGCATCATCGCGATCGTGGCGGTACTGCCGTGGTACCAGTATGGCCTGGGCCAAGTGGCGGTGTCGGGCTTCTACATGCACAATGCCGTGGGCCTGTGGTTCACGCCGCTGGCCCTGGGCATCTTCTACTACGCCTTGCCCAAGCTGCTGAACCGGCCGATCTACTCCTATGCCCTGGGCGTGTTCGCGTTCTGGACCAACCTGGTCTTCTACCCGATCATTGGCTCGCACCACTTCCTGTTCAGTCCGCTGCCATGGTGGCTGCAAACCACCGCCATCGTGTTCAGCGTGGCCATGCTGGTGCCAGTGTGGGGCGGTAGCGCCAATTACCTGCTCACGATGCGCGGGCGCGTACGCGACATGATCCACTCGTACGCGCTGCTGTTCATCTTCGTCGCCGTAGTCAACTACCTGCTGAGTTCCACCCAGGGCACGCTCGAGGCATTCCGCTCCCTGCAGGAAATCTGGCACCTGACCAACTTCACCGTGGGCCATTCGCACTGGACCATGTACGGCTTCGTCACCTTTGCCGTCTGGGGCGGGGTGTACGCAATGCTGCCGCTGGCCACCGGCAAGTCGGCGGGCCGGCTGGGGCTGGCGCTGCACTTCTGGATGGCCGTAGTGGGCGGCACGATCTACGTGCTGTCATTGTCCATTGGCGGCACGGTGCAGGGGCTGGACTGGGTGCACGGCCTGCCGTTCATCCAGTCGGTGGTGGACATGCAGACGTACTGGGTATGGCGTGGCGTCGGCGGCACGCTGATGTTCCTCAGCCACATCGTGTTTGGCTGGAACGTGTGGCGCATGACCTATGGCCGCCAGGGCAACGCGGCTTCTCCGGTACTCGCCCCGGCGACGGAGGAACTGGCATGAACAAGCTGCTACTCATCGTCGGCGGCTCGACCCTCGTGTATTTTTGCCTGGCCATGCTGATGGCCGTGATCCCGGGCTATGAATTGTCCAAGACCCCGCCCGGTCCCGGCGTCGAGCCGCTGAGCGCGCTGCAGGCCGAGGGGCGCGACGTCTATGTCGCCGAAGGCTGCAGTTATTGCCACACGCAACAGGTGCGGCCGTTGGCCCAGGACAAGATCTTCGGACGTCCATCGGCGGCGGGTGACTTCGCCTACCAGACCCCCGAGCTGCTGGGCTCCGAGCGCACCGGCCCCGACCTCACGAATATCGGCGTGCGCCAACCCAGCGAGGTCTGGCAATACATCCACCTGTACAACCCGCGCGCCGTGGTGCCGCAGTCGATCATGCCCTCATTCTCGTGGCTGTTCGACGTGGTCGATGCGCTGCCACCGGGTGAGGCGGCTGTCCCGCTGCCGCTGGCCTACGCGCCGCGCACGGGCAAGGTGGTGCCGACCCAGAAGGCCAAGGCGCTGATGGCCTATCTGATGTCGCTGAAGCAGGCGCCCTTGCCGGCGGGACAGGGCGGGGCCATGGCGGCCACCGCGACGCCCGCTGCGGCGTCCGGCGCGGCGACTGCCACCGCGGCAGCGTCGGCACCGGCGGCGGCAGGCTTCGACCCGGCCAAGGGTGCGGCGTTGTATACGGCCAATTGCTCGGCCTGCCACCAGGCAACAGGTGAAGGCCTGCCTGGCGCATTCCCGCCACTCAAGGGCAACGCTGCGGTCAACGATGATGATCCGACCCTGCACATCCACACCGTCCTGCATGGTGCGCATGGCGTGGTGATTGGCGGGGTCACCTACCCGAGCCCGATGCCGCCGTTTGCCAGCCAGCTCAGCGATGATGACATTGCCAACATCATCGACCACGAGCGCAGCTCATGGGGCAATCACGGCAAACCGGTGACCGCCGCCCAGGTTGCGGCCGAACGTGCCAAGGGCAACTAGGCGGAACGCCAGCGTGGACATACCGGGAACGAGGTAAGCAACATGCATCATCATTTGGTCGGCCCGCTTTGGGGCAACATCATCATCATTGGCGTGGCCGGCGCGATCACCGTGGCCTGTTTCGTGGCCATGTTCTGGATGCTCATCCGGCCCGGCGAAAAGGATCGCAAGCATCCCAAATACGCCGTCTTGCGCAACGATCGGTGAGGGAGGCGAAGCCATGGACAAACCACACGTGCGCGTC
>DATNBK010000060.1:0-8140 GCA_035571995.1 Rhodanobacter sp. | reverse complement strand
GCGCGCCGGTCGGCAATCGCATCCATGCCCAAGGCATGGATCAGCGCCTCCGCCCGCGCGCCAAGCTCGGTTTCCGGCATGCCGTGCAGGCGCCCGAAATAGGCGATGTTCTCGCGGGCGGTGAGGCGCGTATACAGGCCTCGCGCATCCGGCAGGACGCCGAGGCGGCGGCGCACACCCAGCGGATCCACCGCTGCATCCAGGCCATCGACCAGCACCTGCCCGCGATCCGGGATCATGAGCGTGTACAGCATGCGCAGGCAGGTGGTCTTGCCGGCGCCGTTCGGTCCCAGCAAGCCGGTGATCTCGCCGTCGCGGGCCAGGAAGCTCACGTCGTCGACCGCGACCACGTCGCCAAACGCCTTGTGCAGCTCACGCACCTCGATCATGGCAAGGCCCCGTTGAAATTGAGGAAGATCGGCGTCGGCTGCAGGCGGTCCAGGCAACTTGCGTCCAGGCCCTTGGGGTCGAGCTTCTGGACGAACTGCTTGATCAGCTTGGGCGCGCAGCCGGCCGCCATCACCCCATGGGCTTGGCCCTTGAGCACCAGGACGCGTGCATCGGCCAGGTGCCCAGCCACTTCGTGCGCGTAGCGCGGCGGCGTCACCGGGTCGTACTGGCCGGCCAGCAGCAGGCTCGGCGTGGCACTGACCAGCGGTGCATGGAAATCCGCCGGACGCGTCCCCTTTGGCCACACCGAGCAAATCGTCTTGAGTGCATCCGTCAGATGCGTGCCCAGCAGCGTATTGGCATCCTGCGGCCGCGGCCGGTACAAATCCGCGTCTTCGCTGCAGATCACCGAATACTGCATGCCGCTGCCGGCCAGCTCGGTCAGGTCGCCGGAGAGGATCTTCGCCTGGCCGAGCAACGGGCCGACGTCGCCGTGCGCGGCCGCGTCGATGGACAACGGCAACAAGGCGGCGGTGGCCGGCGTATAGGAAAACATGCGCACCACGCTGGCCAGCAAATCCTCATCCAGCATCTGTTGCGAGCTCTGGTAGGTCTGCGGATCGCGATACGTCACCAGGTGTGGATTGGCCCGCAAGGCATCGCGCAGTTGCGCCAGCGTCTGCTGCGGATCACCGAACTGCTTGACGCAGGCCGGCTCGGCCGTGCAGCGGGAAAACAGCGCGTGCAGCGCCGCCTCCAGGTCGCTGGCGAAGCTTTCCCCCAGCACCAGCGAATTTGGCACCACGCTGTCCAGCACCATGCTGCGCACCGAATCCGGAAAGCTGCGCAGGTATTGCTGGGCCACGCGCGTGCCGTAGGACACGCCCACCAGGTCGAAGCTGGGCGCGCCGAGCGCCCGGCGCACACCCTCCAAATCCTGCACGGCCACCGTGGTGGTGTAGTAGCGCGGGTCGGCATGGTGGCGCACGGCCGCGAGGCAGCCCAGCGCATCGCGGCGCACCGTGGCCGCATCCAGGTTCGTGCCCGTATCGCCCGCCCCTGTGTCGTCTTGCTTGGGGCAGTCCAGCGCGTTGGATCCGCCCGTACCACGCTGGTCGAGCAGCAATACGTGGTGGTGCGCCAGCAGCGGCCCGAATACCGGGGCGATGGTCCGTGCAGATTCGGTGGCTGCCTGCCCCGGCCCACCGGCAAGGAATACCAGCATGTCCGGGTCCGCCACCGGGGAGCTGGAGCGCAGCACCGCCAGGTTCAGCTCGATCTTGCGGCTGTGCGGGTCGGCGCGGTTTTCAGGCACCGGGAACTTCGCGCACCAGGCCGGGGTGCTGAGGCCGGTGTTCGGTTGGGCGAGGTCACAGGCGGTCAGGGTCAGCGTGCCCAACCGCCACGTTGCCGGCTTGGCAGGAGCGGCGCCGGCGCCATGTGCCGAAGCGGAATGTTGCGACTGGCTGCTTGCCGCCGCTGTCGGGGCCAGCGCCGATGCATTGTCTGCCGGATCCTGCCTCGCGACGGCCAGCGCCATCAACACGGTGAGCAACAGTCCCACGCCGAGCAATGCTTTCAATGCCATGCCACCGCACCTCCCGCCACCCAGGCCGCGACCTCGCGCCTGCGCGACGATCCACCTCCACCCGGCAACGCTCGCCGGCGAATGATCGCCGGTACGCAGCCTGGCCGAAGCCGCCAAGTGTGCCAGATACGACGCGCGGGAGGCTTCGAGGTGCAGTGGGCGCCCGCATCGCCAATGCCAGCGGAGTGCGCAGCTTGATTGTCCATGGCCACCTGGATGATGGCCACGTGGTGCCCGAACGATTCCAACGGCATTGCGCTCTCCACTGGGCACCTCCGGGCGGGCAGCCCGCTGGTGTTCAGCGCGAGGAGACGTACTTCTCGCGGCGGATATGGGCTATCGGCAAGCCAGCCTCCTTCAAGGCGGCAAAAGTCTGGTCGACCATCTCGGGGTTGCCGCACAGGTAGGCAATGTCATGCTCGGCATGCGGCTGCAACTCGGCCAGCACCTGCTGCACGTGGCCGCGGCGATCCCGCGGGCGCGGCTTGGCACGGGCTTCGCGGCTCAGGCAACTGTAGAAGGTGAAGCCGGGATGCGCCTCGGCAAACGCCTCGAACTGCTCGCCGTACAACAACTCGCGCTCGTTGCGTGCCCCGTAGACCAAGACCACCTCACGCTCGCCGGAGGCAAGCAGCTTCTCCATCTGCGGCAGCATGGCGCGATACGGCGTTACCCCGGTGCCGGTGGCCACCAGCAGATAGCGCCGATTGGCGTCGTTGGCCTGGAGGGAAAAGCGCCCGTACGGCCCGCTGGCGTCGATCACGCCACCCACGGGCAAGTTGGCCAGCAACTGCGTGGCGGCACCACCGTCCACATAGCTGACCGCGATTTCAACCTGGTCGATCGGCGACACGCCATCGCCGACCGTCGCCACCGAATAACTGCGTTTGGTTGCCGTACCGTCGGGATAGGCAAAGTGGACCTGCAGGAACTGCCCGGGCACCAACGGCAAGCGCTGGCCATCGGCCCGCACGAAGCCGAGGTGGCGGATGTTCGGCGCCAGCATGTAGCCGTCGACGAGCTTGAGTTGGAAATGTTCGACCATGGACGGATTGGTTTCCCGTGGAATCCCTGGAAGCTTGGGCGATAGAGGCCGCGCTCGCGGCTTGCCGCGCAAGTATTGCGTAATGAAATGGTTGCTCCCGGGCGCGGCTTCAAGTCCGCGCCCGGGCGGCCTCGGCTGCCGCGCGCCAAGTTATACTAGGCGTTCTGCTGCGGGGACTGGCCATGGATCCGCTGCCAACGGTGGATTGGATGGTCCATCGCCAGGCGCGGAAACCGCGGACGGCCCAGACCACTGGAACCTGGCGCAGATCCCGATGCAAAGCCGTAGCCTGGCGCGATAATGCACGTCACCCGCAGGCTGCGTGCCTGCAGAAGCGGCCAGGTTGCAGACGGCCCTTGGTGCGCATGCCGTCCGGTTCTCCACTTTCCTGTTCCTGGTTCCCTCATGACCGCAACTCCCGCCCTGGTGGTAGACAACCTGCGCAAGACCTACAGCAACGGCGTCGAGGCCCTGAAAGGGGTCAGCCTTACCGTGCAGCAAGGTGATTTTTTTGCGCTCCTGGGGCCGAACGGCGCCGGCAAATCGACCTTGATCGGCATCCTCTCCTCGCTGGTCAACGCCAGCAGCGGCGATGCCCAGGTATTTGGCGTCTCGGTGCGGCGCGAGCGCAGCGCCGCCATGCGGCTGATCGGGCTGGTTCCCCAGGAAGTCAACTTCAACCAGTTCGAAAGCCTCTTCGACATCTGCGTGAACGAGGCCGGCTTCTATGGCATCCCGCGCAAGCTCGCGGTGAAGCGGGCGGAGAAATACCTGCGCGAGCTGCGCCTGTGGGACAAGGCGAAGATGCCATCGCGCGAGCTCTCCGGCGGCATGAAGCGCCGCCTGATGATTGCCCGCGCGATGATGAACGAGCCGAAGCTGCTGATCCTGGACGAGCCGACTGCCGGCGTGGACATCGAGATCCGCCGCTCCATGTGGGAATTCGTCAGCGCGATCAACCAGGCCGGCACCACCGTCATCCTCACCACGCATTATCTCGAGGAGGCGGAAAAGCTCTGCCGCAACATTGCCATCATCGACTACGGCACGATCATCGAAAACACCAGCATGCACCGCCTGCTGGCCAAGCTCGACAAGGAAACCTTCGTGCTCGACGTTGCCGCCGTTCCCGAGGAACTGCCCACCCTGGATGGCGTCAACCTGCGCCGGCGCGACGAGCAGACCCTGGAGGCCGAGATGTCCCGCTCGCACGACCTCAACTCGATGTTTGCGGAGCTGACCGCAAGCGGGATCATGGTGACGTCCATGCGCAACAAGACCAACCGCCTCGAGGAGTTGTTCATGCGACTGGTGGATGACCAACGGCATAAAGCGGCATGAGCGGGGCCATGCGCGAACCCATCGAAACCGCCGCTGCCGCCGCCCCCCCGGTGGCCGACACCCGGGCACCAAGGCCGAGCCATCTGGATGCGAACCTGGTCGGCCTGCGCACGCTGATCCGCCGCGAGATCGCGCGCATCCTGCGCATCTGGACGCAGACCCTGATCCCGCCAGCGATCACCATGACGCTGTACTTCGTGATCTTCGGCAAGCTCATCGGCAGCCGCATCGGCTCGATCCAGGGCGACTTCACCTACATGCAGTACATCGTGCCCGGCCTGGTCATGATGAGCATCATCACCAACAGCTACAGCAACATCACCAGCTCGTTCTTCGGCTTGAAGTTCAGCCATGCGGTGGAGGAGATGCTGGTGTCGCCGATGTCGAACTGGGTGATCCTGAGCGGCTACGTGGTTGGCGCCGTGGTGCGCGGCCTGGCCGTTGGCGTCATCGTGCTCGGCATCGCGCTGTTCTTCACCAGCCTGGATATCCAGCACCCGTTCATCACCTTCGCCTCGGTACTGCTAGGTGCGATCATCTTTTCGCTGGCGGGCTTCATCAACGCGGTGTACGCAACCAAGTTCGACGACATTGCCCTGGTGCCCACGTTCATCCTGACCCCGCTGACCTACCTGGGTGGCGTGTTCTATTCGATCACCATGCTGGGCGAACCTTGGCAGGCGATCTCCCGCGCCAATCCGATCCTGTACATGGTCAACGCCTTCCGCTACGGCGTACTCGGCATCACCGACGTCAACGTACCGGTTGCCTTTGCGGTGATGATCGGGTTCGTGGTGGCGCTGTGGATTGCCGCCTTGCACCTGCTCAGGCGCGGCGTGGGCCTGCGCTCCTGACCGGGGCCCGCCCGCAGGCGGGTCCCGCAATGAACCGCCTAGGCGGCAGACAGGCTCTGCAGGTCCCAGCGCGGATACACCGGTACGGTGCCGTCCTGGTGCTGGCCGCTGGCCAGTCGGATGGCGCCGGCCAGGGCGATCATGGCGCCGTTGTCGGTGCAGAACGCCGGGCGCGGGAAGTACACGCGGAAGCCGTCCTGCTCGGCGGCCGCGGCCAGGTCGCGGCGCAACCGGCGATTGGCGCTGACTCCGCCGGCAATCACCAGTCGCGTCGCTCCCGCAGCTTGAAGCGCACGGCGGCACTTGATGATCAGCGTGGCCACGATCGCCTCCTCGAAGCCACAAGCCACGTCCTTGCGTGTCTGCTCGCTGTGGTCGCTGGCCTGCCAGGCCAGCAGCACCTGGGTCTTCAGGCCGGAGAAGCTGAAATCGAGGCCGGGCCGGTCGGTCATGGGCCGGGCAAAATGGTATTTGCCCGGAGTACCTTGCTCGGCCAGCTTGGCCAGCATCGGGCCGCCGGGATAAGGCAGGCCCATCATCTTGGCGGTCTTGTCGAAGGCCTCGCCCGCCGCATCATCCAGCGTGTCGCCAAGGATGCGGTAGGCACCAATCGCCTCCACCGCGACCAGCATGGAATGCCCACCCGAGACCAGCAAGGCCACGAAGGGCGGCTTGGGCGGGTCGTCTTCCAGCAGCGGGGCCAGCAGGTGTCCCTCCATGTGGTGCACCCCCAGGGCGGGGACGCCCAGCCCCCAGGCCAGTGCCCGCCCGGCGCAGGCGCCCACCAGCAAGGCGCCGACCAGGCCGGGACCGGCCGTGTAGGCCACCCCGCCGAGATCGCCCAGGCCCAGCCCGGCATCGGCCAGGGTGCGGCGCACCAGCGGCAGCAGCTTGCGCACGTGGTCGCGGCTGGCCAGCTCCGGCACGACGCCGCCGTAATCGGCGTGCAGCTTGATCTGGCTGTATACGTTGTGGGCCAGCAAGCCCCGTCCCGGTGCCTCTGGCTCCCAGCGCACGACGGCCACGCCCGTCTCGTCGCAGGAGCTTTCGATGCCCAATACGGGTTTCAGTGCCCCGGGCTTTGAAAAATCAGTGTTGTCCACAGTACAATGACCGGCTTCGTCCCAATTCAACTTCCGCAAGTGTGGAAGGTTACCACCCGGAGTCTTCATGCCCAACGTCAAAGTCCGCGAGAACGAACCGTTCGAGATCGCCTTGCGGCGTTTCAAGCGCACCTGCGAAAAGGCCGGCATCCTCGCCGAGACGCGCAAGCGCGAGTTCTACGAAAAGCCGACCCAGGAGCGCAAGCGCAAGCGCGCTGCCGCAGTGAAGCGCCACCTGCGCCGCCTGTCGCGCGACGTTTCCCGCAAGACCCGGATGTACTGAATCGCCGGGCGGGCAAACGGCCCGCTCCAGCGTCGCGACCAGAACCGTCATGGCGCGACGGTACCATTGCCATTCTTGTCCATCGGGCCACGAGCCGGTGTTGCTGTAGAGTGACGCCGGCTTTGTCGTTTCCGCAATG
Organism: Rhodanobacter sp.; assembly: GCA_035571995.1. Lineage (GTDB taxonomy): Bacteria > Pseudomonadota > Gammaproteobacteria > Xanthomonadales > Rhodanobacteraceae > Rhodanobacter. The sequence continues at coordinate 1,397 of DATNBK010000060.1, read as the reverse complement.
CGCCCGACCGCCACCCCGCTGTCCCTCCGCCGAGGCCTCCCATGACGCTCAAGCAACAGCTCGTCGAAGACATGAAAACCGCCATGCGTGCCGGCGACAAGCCGCGCCTGGGCGTGATCCGGTTGATGCTGGCGGCGATCAAGCAACATGAAGTGGACGAGCGCACCGAACAGACCGACACCATGGTGCTGGCCACGCTGGAGAAGATGCTCAAGCAGCGCCGCGACTCGATCCAGCAATACAGCGCGGCTGGTCGCGAAGACCTGGCCGAGGTCGAGCGCGCGGAAATGCGCGTCATCGAGGGTTACCTGCCACCCAAGCTCGACGATGCCGAGATCGATGCCCTGATCACCGCCGCGATTGCCGCCACCGGCGCCAGCTCGCCGCGCGACATGGGCAAGGTGGTCGGCGCGGTAAAAACCCAGGCGGCCGGACGTGCCGATATGGCCGTGGTATCGGCCCGGATCAAGGCCCGCCTGGCGGGGTGACGCCGCGACACCTCGCGCGATCAAGATCCATCCTGCCCATCCTTGCCCGCCCGGGTGGTTGCGCGACCGCGACACCTGCCTTGGCGGCTGCCTTGCCTGTCCGGGCTTATCCGTTGCATTCACGCGCATGGCGCTACAAGATGGCTGCGCCAATCGCGCATCCCCACGACGACCGCCAAAGCAACCGCCAACGCAGGAGTAGTGCCGTGCTGAAATGGGCCATCATTTTCGCCATCATCTCCCTGCTGACTGGATGGCTGGGATTCTCCGGGTTGTCCGGCTTCACGGCCATGATCGCCAAGATCCTGTTCTTCATTTTCCTGATCTTGCTGGTACTTGCGATACTCGCCGTGATCGGCATCCTGCATTTGTTCTAGGACCTTGGCCGGGTGGAAGCCGTCCGGGCTGCAGGGGGCGTAGCGCTCTCCAGTAGAATGGGCGCATGGGTGGCCTGATTCCGGACAGCTTCATTGACGACCTGCTGGTCCGCGTCGACATCGTCGAGGTGATCGAGCGCCGGCTGCCGCTCAAGCGGGCCGGACGCGAGTGGATGGCCTGCTGCCCCTTCCACGACGAGCGCTCGCCCTCCTTCTCGGTGAGCCCCACCAAGCAGTTCTATCACTGCTTCGGCTGCGGCGCCCACGGCAGCGCAATCAAGTTCCTCATGGAGTACGACCGCCTGGAATTTCCCGACGCGGTCGAGGAACTGGCGCAAAGCGTGGGGCTGCAGGTCCCCCGCGAGAGCCGGCGCGACGCCCCCCGCGAGGACAAGACCGATTTGTACCAACTCCTCGATGCGGCCGCGGGCTGGTACGCCGGCGAGCTGCCGCGCAGCGCCGCGGCGCAGGGTTATTGCGCCGAACGCGGGTTGTCGGCCGAGATCATCGAGCGCTTCCGGCTCGGCTGGGC
>DATNBK010000059.1:0-5463 GCA_035571995.1 Rhodanobacter sp. | reverse complement strand
GCGCCTCGGTCAACAGGTGGCGGAAATCGGCCAGCGTGCCGTATTGCGGATTGATGCCGTAGTAATCGGTGACGTCGTAGCCGTGGTAGCTGGGCGACGGGTTGATCGGCATCAGCCAGATGCCGCTGACGCCCAGCGATTGCAGGTAGTCGAGCTTGGCGGTGACACCGTTGAGATCGCCGATGCCGTCGCCGTTGGTGTCGTAGAACGAGCGCACGAAAATTTCGTACCACACGCCGGAGGCCGGCAGCGGTGCGTTGCCGGGCGCCGACGTCGGCGTTGCCTGCATCGCCCCCGGCATGGCCAGCCAGACGAGCAGGGCGAACAGGGCGAAATGCGGGCGTCGAAGCATGGCGCAATCTCCTCAAGGGCCGGCGCGACAATGGTCGGCGACGAAGCGGGCGTGGTCGGGCATGCTGGCCGCGGCGCGGCCGATCAGGGTGCGGATGTCGGCGAGGAAGCCGTCCAGTTGCGCATCTTCCAGTGCGTCGGCCAGCGGATGGTGGGCCTGCGGCTCGATGCGCTGACCGATCATCACCTGCAGCCAGGCGATCTCGGTGAACAGCTCGTCGCGCTCGCGGAAGATCTGGCCGTGGCCGCGGAACAGGGCGAGTTTGCGTTCGAGGCCGGGCGGGATCGGCATGTTCGCACACTGGCGCCAGAACGCCGTGTCGTCGCGCTCGGTGGCCTTGTAGTGCAGGATCAGGAAGTCGCGGATGCTTTCGTACTCGAAACGGGTCTGGCGATTGTATTCGTCCACCAGCACCGGGTCGCAGTGACGGTCGGGGAACATCGCCAGCAGGCGGCTGATGCCGGATTGGATCAGGTGGATGCTGGTCGATTCCAGCGGCTCCATGAAGCCGGCGGCCAGGCCGAGCGCCACGCAGTTGCGTTGCCATGCCTTGCACCGCATGCCGGTGGTGAAGCGCAGCGGGCGCGGCTCGCCGATCACTTCGCCATCGAGATTGGCCAGCAACATCGCGGTGGCTTCGTCGTCGCCGAGGTGCTGGCTGGCATAGACGTGGCCGTTGCCGGTGCGGTGCTGCAGCGGCACCCGCCATTGCCAGCCTGCCGTGCGCGCGGTGGCGCGGGTGTAAGGCCACAGTGGCTCGCTGCGTGCACAGGCCACCGCCATCGCCCGATCGCAGGGCAGCCAGTGCTGCCAGCTTTCGTAACCGGTCTTCAGCGCGCCCTCGATCAACAGGCCGCGAAAACCCGAGCAGTCGATGAACAGGTCGCCGGCGATGACTTCGCCGCTGGCCAGTTGCACCGATTCGATGAAGCCGTCTCCGGCACGCAGATGCACATCCACCACCTTGCCTTCGCTACGCGTGACCACGGCCGGATCGCAGCGCCTGCGCAGGTACTGGCCGTAGAGTCCGGCATCGAAATGATAGGCGTACTTGATGCCGCCCAGCGGCGTGTCGCCGACCTTGTCCATCCGCGCGAAGCGATGCTGGTTGGCGGCCTGCGTGTTGAGCGAGTACGCCCACAGGTCGCTGTCTGGATCGCGCTGGCGTTGGCGCAGCCAGTAGTGGTGGAATCCGATCAGCCCCAGCGGCAGGCCGATGTCGCTGAACGCATGCAGGTAGGAATCGCCGAGGCGTCCGAAGTCGTTCAACTGCACGCCCAGCTTGAACGTGCCCTGGGTGGCACGCAGCATGTCGTCCTCGTCGATGCCGAGGAAGGCGTTGATGTGGCGGATCTGCGGGATGGTGGCCTCGCCCACGCCGACGATGCCGATCTCGTCCGATTCGATCAACCGGATCTGCACCGCCGAGCCCAGTGCCTTGGCGAGCAGCGCCGCCGCCATCCAGCCGGCGGTGCCGCCACCGACGATCACGATGTGACGGATGCCGGGATCACTCATGCGGTCGCTCCTGCGCGTGTGGCTTTGGTTGCCGCGCAACCCTTGTCGGGCGCGCGTGGATCATGAAAAAAACCCCGCCGGAAAACGCACGGCGGGGCATCAGGGGAGACAACGTTGGCAGCGCTTACTGGAACTTGTACGACACGCCGACATCGAACCGGCGGCCGTACTCCTCCCACGTCAGCACCTGCCGCGGATCGTTGTTCTGGTAGGTAATGAAGGTCTTGTTGGACAGGTTGGAACCCTGCGCGATCAGGGTCAGGCCCTTGAGCCGCCCGCTTTCGAACGAGTAGCTGACCTGGGCGTCGTAGCTGCTGCCGCCCTGGATGGTCTGCTCGATGCGCGAGGCGCTGATGCCCGATACTTCGCCCAGGAAGCTGGAGCGGTAGCTGTCGCTGATGCGCGCTTCGAAACCGTTGTGCTGGTAGTAAAGCGTGCCATTGGCGACCCACTTCGACAGGCCCGGCACGGTGATCGGGTTGCTGTTGCCGGCGAACACCAGCGAACTGCTGGTGCGGTTGCCGGTGAGGATCATGCCGAAACCGTCCAGCGGTTGCGCGATCAGGTTGAACGGCAGGTTGAGGGTGACCTGGACGCCCTTCACCTGGCCGTGACCGTCGTTGGTCGGGCCGGAAACCGTGCCCAGGGTGGTGCCCAGCTGGGCCTGCTGGGCCGCTGTCAGGCCGAACGGCAGGAACGAGCTGAAGTCGTACAGGTAAGCCGCGTTCGGGTTGATGTAATCGCTCAGCTTGAGGAAATAACCCGACAGCGCGAAGTAACCACCACCGCCGCTGCGGCAGATGTCCGAGTTCTTCGCGTCAGCGGCATTGCAGTTGTAGCCGTTGCCGTTCGAGAAGTAGTGCTCGTAGCTGATGTTGTAGTTGTCGGCCATGGTCGGCTTGAGCTTGGCATTGCCGCCCGACGCGCTGAAATACGCCTGGTTCGGATCGGTCGACGTCAGATGCGTGATGTTGCCGCTCACCCCGAGGCTGGCGTTCATCTGGTCCATGCGCGGTCGGGCCAGGGTGCGGGCGGCGCTGACGCGCAGGTCGTCGCTGTCGCCGAAGCCGAAGATCAGGTTGGCGCTGGGCAGGACCTTGGTGTAGCTGGTGCTGCCGACCACCGGAATCAGCGTGATCGCATTGCCGGTGATCGCGCTGCCCGGTGCCACGCGTTCTCCGGTCGCGCGCTGCGAGGTGTGCTGCGCCTGCACGCCGAAGTTGCCGCGCAGGCTGACGCCGCCGAGATAGGTGTCGAGGTTGAATTGGAAGTACGGGGTCAGCGTCTTCTCGCGCACCTTCCAGTTCGGCGGCATCGACAGCGACGAGCCGAAGGTGGGCACGCTTACCAGGGTACCGTCGCGGATCAGGTCGAACGGGTTGTAGCAGGTCTGCGCACCGACACCCATCCAGGCCAGCGGGCTGCAGTTGCTGCCGGTGAACGGCGCGGTCTCGACGGCGTTGCCGCCGCTGATCGTGCCGCCGCCAAGCGTCAGGAAGCTCTGGTCGATGTTGTAGGTCTTGTTGCGGGTGCTGTGCGCCACGCCGAACTCCATGCTGGAGAACGGGCCGCTGGAGAAGCTGCGCTCCACCGCCAGGTGCAGGTTGGCCAGGTAGTCCACGGTGTGCGGTGCGTTGATGAAGCCGGCCTGCACCACGTCGTTGCCGCCGCCCCAGCCCTGCGGGTCGGTCAGCACCATGCCGTTGGCGTAATCCAGCGAGGGGTTGACGTAGAACAGGCCGTTGTCGCGCTCGGTGAAGCCGAGGTTGTCCCGGGCGCCGTTGTTCGCGCCGAAGGCGGTGCCGGAATAGCTTTCGAGATTGACGTCCTTGCGGGTGGCGCGCGAGTAGTTCGCGTCGGCGTCGACGGACCAGTTCTCGTTGATGGTGAACTTGTTGTCCCAGTTGAAGTTGTAGACCCGCGCGCTGGTGCTGTTGTAGTCGTTGCGGATGACGGCCTTGACGCCGTCGTAGGTGCCGCTCTGCACGAAGCCGTTCTGCACGGTGCCGCCCGGCTGCAGTGTCGCGTTGCCCCAGAACAACGGGAACTCCATGCCCTTGGCCTGCTGCACTTCCTTGAAGTTGTCGTAGGTCACGTCAACGGTGCCGGTGTAATGGTCGTTCGGCTTCCACTGCACGGTGCCCAACAGGCCGCGGCGCTTCATGCTGTCGGAGATGCCGTAGTTCTTCGAGCCGCCGATCACGGCGTCGCCGTTGGCGTCGTTCGGATAGCCCCACGGCGCCTGGTGCCGGATCTGCGCGGGGTTGGATTCCAGATCCACGCCCAGGGTGACGCCGATGGTGTTGCCGGCGAACTGGTTCACCCACACGCCGTTGACGTTGTAGCCCTTGTCGCTGACGCCAGGGCCGGTGGCCGGCTGCGACATGCCGTCCCAGATGTAGTGGGCATTCACTGCGGCCTCGGGGCCGCTCTTTTCCAGCGGGCGGATGGTGTGCATGTCGACCGTGCCGGTCAGGCCCTGGCCGATCAGGTTGGCCTGCGGGGTCAAATGCACCACCACGTTGTCGAACCAACTCGACGGGTACTGGTCGAACTGCACGTCGCGATTGTTCGAGGTCGAAACCTGCTGGCCGCCGTTGACCAGCGCGGTGGAGAAATCCGGACCCAGGCCATGGATGGTCAACACCTGCGGGCGGCCGCTGACGGTCTGCACCGCCAGGCCGGGCAGGCGGCCCAAGGTATCGGCGATGCTCACGCCGGGCAGCTTGCCGATCTGTTCGGCCGACACCGCCTCGACGATGCTGTCCGCGTTGCGCTTGAGCGCGGTGGAGTTCTCGATGCTGCTGACGAAGCCGTTGACCTCGACCGCCTGCAATTGTTTCGCGTTCTGCTTGGCTGACTTGCGGTCGCGTTTGTCCGTGCTCGTGGCGGCATTCGCGGGCGTGGTGTCCTGTGTGGTCGAGTTGTCCTGCGGGTTGGTCGCGGGGGCGGCGAGCGGCGCTGCCGCGTATGCATTGGAGAAAGCGCACAGTCCGATCGATGCCAATGCCAAGGCAAGCACGTTTTGTTTGAGTATCACCGTTGTCCCCTCCCAGGGTTGTACTGCAATCTTGTGATTGGTTGCGATCATGGGCAAGACACGGCCGGCTGGCGATGCTGGCGAGCGGATGCGTTGTCTTTCCGTGGAGCCGATGTTAGGACGGCTGTGCGCGGCCGAACCGTCCCTGCATACGTATTCATTCTGTTGCGGTGCGTCGCAAAGGCGACGCCGCGCGTTTTGGTGAATGCAATTTGTTCCGCGCCACAGTGACGTCTGGATGGCTTCGAAACAGTTGCGAAACTGCCTTTATTTAGGCATTTTTGGCTAGTCTGGCGGATTCATGTATGGACGTCCAAAAGAATTTTTCCTGGCGGATGCTGCAGCGCGATAGCCGTCATCCATGAATACGTATGCACGATCACGGCGTCCGCACGCGCAGCCGTTAAGCTCGCTGCAAGGCCCGGCAACGTCGTCATTCGGCGTGTCGTTGCAACCCGGGCGGCAATTGCATGGACATGCGAATGAGCGATGCCCCCTGGTGGCGCGGTGCCGTCATCTACCAGATCTATCCGCGCAGCTTCCTCGACACCGA
>DATNBK010000058.1:0-14080 GCA_035571995.1 Rhodanobacter sp. | reverse complement strand
GGAGATGAGGTACGCGTGGTGAGCAAGGTCAGCATGCACGAATTCGCCGATCGGCCGGCCCAGGCCCGTGGGCTGGCCGCGAGTATCGCGGAGCGCTTGCGCGAGGGCGTGCGGCAACGCGGCCAGGCGCTGCTGGCCGTTTCCGGCGGGACGACACCGACGCAGTTTTTTGCGTGTCTCGCGCAGGAGACCCTGGATTGGGCAAAGGTGTGCGTGACCCTGGTCGATGAGCGATGGGTGGCGGCGGACGATACGCGTTCCAATGCGCGCCTGGTGCAAACCACGTTGTTGCAGCACGCGGCGGCGGCGGCGAGCTTCATGCCGCTGTATACCGGCGCCGCCACGCCGGAACTGGGCCTGGCCGAGGCGGAGGCGCGCGTTGCTGCCTTGCCGCTGCCGTTCGATGCGGTGGTCTTGGGCATGGGCGACGACGGGCACACCGCGTCGTTCTTCCCCGGCGGCGACCACCTCGATGCGGCGCTGGACTTGCAAGGCAGCGCGCGCGCGCTGCCCATGCGTGCGCCAGACGCCGGCGAACCGCGCATCACGCTGACGCTCTCGACGCTGTTGCAGACGCGTGTCCTGTACCTGCTGATTGCTGGCGCGGACAAGCGCGTGGTCTTCGACGCCGCCATGCGCGGTACCGATGCCGCCGTCCACTACCCGATCCGCGCGGTGCTGAACCAGCAGCGCGTGCCGGTCGCGGTGTACTGGAGCCCGTGAGCCGGATGCTTGCCACGCGTGGCCTGTCGGCCACGCCATCCACTCGCGCTAGAGTGGGCCGCTGAAACCGGCACGCGGCGGGCGCCGCATCAGCGGACCTGCCGCCCCATCGGAATGCGGAACACGTGAACATCGGACCCTTGCTGCTTTCAACCGCGGTGCTGGCCTTGTTGTTTGGCGTGCTGGCCGGCGTGGGTGCCAATACCTTCCTGAAGCGGCGTGGTTATGCCGATGCAGGCAATGCCGCGTTGCTGGCCCTGGCTGCCGCCTTGGTTGTTTCCCGCATCGCCTTCGTGCTGCGCTGGTGGCCGCAGTACGCACAGGACCCGTGGTCCATCGTCAACATCCGCGATGCCGGCTTCGATGTGTTGGCCGGCGTGGTCGCGCTGGTCTTGGCTGGCGTGCTGATCGGCTGGCGTCGGCGCGCATTGCGCCGGCCGTTGGCAGCGGTGCTGGTAGTCGGCGCGCTGGCCTGGGGCCTGGGCAGCCTTGCCGCGCGGGCCTTGGGCGAGTCGCAGCAACCCTTGCCGACGCTGACGCTGCGGGATCTGCAGGGTCGCCCGGTGGCGCTGCAGGATTTCCGCGGGCAAGCCACCGTGATCAACCTGTGGGCCACCTGGTGCGGACCCTGCCGCCGCGAGATGCCGATGCTGGCCAAGGCGCAGGCGGGCATGCCGCGGATCCGTTTCGTGTTTGCCGACCAGGGCGAATCCATCGCCGCCGTGCGGCGTTACCTGGAGCGCGAGCGCCTGGACCTCGGACTGGTGCTGCTCGACCCGCACATGGACGTCTCCACCTGGTACGGCGCACGCGGTTACCCCACCACCTTGTTCATCGATGCCCAGGGCAAGCTGCGCGACACGCAGGTTGGCGAGCTGTCGGCGGCGACCCTGGCTGCGCACCTGGCACGCATCACGCCTTGACGAACCCGTAGGGCGGAAGTCGGCCCGAAGGACGAAGGGCACGGCGAGGGCATGGATGCCCGAGTTGAGGCAATGCAGGAGCAGTTGCCCGATGCCCGTAGTCATCCGCTCCGGACCCAATCACCGCGACCCGACTAGCGCGATCCATCAAGACCCGGGCGTGTACCTCGTCTCTGTCGGAAGTTTGACGAGCCATGCCCCTCGGTTCATCCTGCCTCGCCGACGTTTGTCCCAACTTTGGGGGAGTTCATGCTCAAGCCTGCCCTGTTTCTTGCCGCCGCGCTCCTGCCCACGCTTGCCCTCGCGCAGGAGCCGCCAGGCGGCGGGACGCCGATCGCGCCGGCGTTTGATGTCTCGGCTGCGCGCATACGTATCGATGCGGGGCTGGACAAGAACTACCCGCAGCTCGAGGCGCTCTACAAGGACATTCACCAGCATCCGGAGCTGGGTTTCCAGGAGAACCGCACGGCAGCCCTGCTTGCCGCCAGGATGCGCAAGCTTGGCTTCACCGTGACCGATCATGTCGGCAAGACCGGCATTGTCGCGATCTACAAGAACGGCCCGGGCAAGACCATCCTCATCCGCACCGAGCTCGATGCACTGCCGATGGAGGAAAAGACCGGCCTGCCCTACGCCAGCCGTGCGCAACAGACGCTCGACGGCAGGCTCACCTATGTGGACCACAGTTGTGGCCATGACATCCATATGGCCTGGTGGGTCGGCACGGCCGAGGCGCTGCTGGCCATGAAGGACCAATGGCACGGCACGCTGATGTTCATTGGCCAGCCCTCCGAGGAAACCGTGGGCGGCGCCAAGGCGATGCTGGCGGACGGCTTGTTCACACGCTGGCCCAAGCCCGACGTGGGCTTTGCCGCACATGTCGGCCCGGATGCCGCGGGCACGGTGACGATCAAGGAAGGCACGCTCAGCTCGGCATCCGACGAGATCGACATCACGTTCCACGGTCGTGGCGCGCACGGCTCGATGCCTCAGGAGAGCATCGACCCGATCGTCATGGGCGCGCACTTCGTGTCCGACGTGCAGACCATCATCAGCCGCGAGACCGCGCCAGGTACGTTTGGCGTGGTCACCGTCGGCGCGTTCCAGTCGGGCACCGTCGACAACATCATCCCCGCGGATGCCGAGCTCAAGCTCACCTTGCGCTCGCACGACGACGCGACGCGCAAGCACCTGATCGACGGCGTCACGCGGACCGCCCGCGCGGTGGCGACGATGGCCGGTGCGCCGGAGCCGACGATCGAGCACCCCGGCGGCGCCAGTGCCGTGTACAACGACATCGGCCTCGCGGATCGCTCGGCCGGCGTCATGCAGGCCGCGTTTGGCAAGGACGCGCACTTCGTGCCGGCCTACATGCCGGGCGGCTCGGCCAGCGAGGATTTCTCGGAATACATCCACGCCGGCATGCCCGCGGTGTTCTTCGGGATTGGTGGCGACGACCCGGCGATGCTCGCCAAATACAAGGCCGAGGGCAAGCCGGTGCCGGTCAACCACTCGCCGTATTTCGCGCCGGTGCCCGAGCCTTCCATCAAGCGCGGTGTGGAGACGCTCACCCTCGCGGTGCTGATGGTGGCGGGGACGGGCGGCAAATAACCCTGTGCGGCGATCGCGAAACCGGGTCGGGACGTTGTAGTTGCGTCGTCATTCCCGCGAGGCGCTTCTCAACAGCGAAGCTGGTCAAGCGGGAATCCAGTGCCGTTTAGTAGTACCGGTATAGGTACCAGATTCCCGCTCTCGCGGGAATGACGATCAAGGGCATGTTGTTCGGGAGTTCCCTAGCGGGAGGATGGCGCCTGTTCGTCTTCCAGGCGAGCCATCACGGCATCGCTCAGGCGCGCGCAGCGCTCGCCCATGAACGGAAACGTATCGTCCAACGTGGTCGCCAGCGAATCCTGCAACGCCACGCGCAACTGGCGCCGTGCACGGAACAGGCGCGTCTTCACCGTTTCCGGATTGAGTTCGAGCTGCGTGGCGGTTTCCTCCACGCTGTACTCTTCGATCTCGCGCATCACGTAGACCGTGCGGAACGCCGGCGGCAGTTTGTCGATGGCCTGCTCCAGCAGCTTGCCAACTTGCATGCGCGCTACGGCGGCGAGTGGATCCTCATCGGTGGACTTGGCCGGGAACGCGACGATGCGGTCGTCCTGCATGGCCGCATCGATCTTGTCCACGTCGACCGTGGGGTGGCGCTTGCGCAAGCGGCCGCGCGCCTCGTTCAGCACGATACTGGTAAGCCAGGTCAGCAAGGCGGCATCCCCACGAAAGGTGTCCAGTTTTCGATACGCGCGTAGATAGGATTCCTGCAGCACATCCTCGGCTTCCGCATCCACGCCGACCACGCTGCGGGCGATGCGGAACAGGCGTTGGTTGTTGCGTTGCATGATATGGCGGAAGGCTTCGCGATGACCGGCAAGCACTTGAGCGACGAGCGCATGATCGTCGAGGTTGGCAAAGTCGGTCGCCGCATCCACTGCGCGTGCTGACATGGTGATCTCCTTCTGAGGGTGCGCGTCAGGGCCCGTGCCGGCATGCCTCCCCGTGATGCGGAGTGGCGCGACGCGCTGCCCGTCCTGGCAGGGTGCGACAGTTGCACCGACAAGTCCAGCGGGGCGCCTGCTTTCCGGTGCCGCAGTGGCGCCGGGCGACGCGCGGCTGGTGTCCATGGGGCGTGCACCGACGGTGACGCCATGGGTGTGCGGGTGCACGCGGAGCGCATGGTCATCTGCCCAGCAAGGCAAGGATCTCCGCATGTCGCGGCTCGTCCTTGAATTGGCCGCGCAGATCACGCGTGACCATGCAGACGCCTGGCGTGCGCACGCCACGGCTGGTCATGCAGCCATGGCTGGCCCGCACCGATACTGCGATGCCGCGTGGTTGCAACACGCGGTCAATGCTGTCGGCGATCTGGGCGGTCAGCCGCTCCTGTATCTGCAGGCGCCGCCCGAGCGCTTCGACCACCCGCGCGAGCTTGGAGATGCCGACCACGCGCTGGTTCGGCAGGTAGGCAATGTCGACGGTCCCGGTGATGGGCGCCATGTGATGCTCGCAGGTCGATTGCAGCGGAATGTCGCGCAGCAGGACGACGTCGTCGTAGCCGTCGACTTCCTCGAACGTGCGGCTGAGCAGGGCATCGGGGTCCTGCTCGTAGCCCGCAAACCACTCCTCGTAGGCGCGCGCGACGCGCGCCGGCGTGTCCCGCAGACCCTCACGCGTGGGCTGGTCGCCCGCCCAGCGGATCAGGGTGCGCACTGCCGCCTCGGCTTCGGCGCGCGTGGGCCGCGCGTGCACCAGCGCCGGTGGATGGCTCACCGAGGGGCAGGCGGCCGATGCAAGTGATTGGGCGTCAAGCATGTTCCAGCAGTCCTCTGTGACGACGCCCATTGGATGCATTGACCTGGATCAGGTTCCCGCTGCCCCACGTGCGTGACGGCATGTGCGCGAAATGCGGGATCGGCCGCCGCCGGAACCTTTTCGTCCATGGCTGCATCCCATCGCCGCCAGCGGTCCGTGCCCAGGCACGGCTCGCGCACATTGCTCATTCGAGGAGTCGATACCCATGAAAAAGACCGTTTTTGCACTTGCCATTGCGCTCGCCTTTGGCGCCACCGCAGCTGTCCAGGCGACCAGCCCGGAACTTGCCACACCGATGCAACAGGGCAGCCAGATGAACGCCTCGGCGATGAACTGGTTTGGCGGCCCCACCTACAGCGGCGCGCCGGCGCTCGAAGCAACCGCCGCGCTGGTCAAGGCGGGTGGCGGCGCGTCCAACTTCAGCTTCTCCACGGCCCTGGTGTCGATGCTGGGTGAGAAGACGGTCAACGCCGAGGTCGCCAAGCTCACCAAGCAGTATGGCGAGAAGAACGTCACCAACTTCATCAATGGCATGACGTTTGCCGTCAATGCCGGCCTCAAGCGTGCCACCGAGGCGGGCGTCAAATTGCCTGCGGCACCGGCTGACCTGAAGGGGGCCAAGCTGGCCGAAGCGCTGGTCAAGGCCGGTACCGCGCCGGATGGCGTATGGTGGTCGGGCTACCTGTTTGACGTGGCCTTGTCGCACGACATCCACGTCGGCGTGATGCAGGACATCGATGCCAAGTTTGGCCATGGCGCCGACGAAAACACGCACAAGATCCTCAACCAGGCGATGTATGACGTGGCCCAGGCGCTGAAGGTGCCGAACGTCAAGCTGGCATCCTTGCACTGATCCCGGCAGCGCCAGCTTGACCGGCGCCCACGGGCGGGTACGGGCACGCATCGCATGCGCGGTGCGTGCCCGTTTTGTTTCCGCCTGCCCCCTCTCTCCCGGCGGAGGCCCTACTATTTTTTGACGTAGGTGTTGAACAGCTCCTCGATGCGGCGGTACTCGTCGTGCCAGGAATCGGCGTGCACGAAGGCGTGGCTTTCCAGCGGGTACAGCGAGAGCCAGAAGTCCTTCTTGTGCAGCTCGATGAAGCGCTGGTACAGGCGGATCGAGTCGCTGGCCATCACATTGTCGTCGATCAGGCCGTGCTGGATCAGCAGCGGGTCGCGCAGGTTCGCCGCGAACTCGATCGGCGAGCTGCGCTGGTAGGCTTCGGGATCAAGCTGCGGGTCGTTGAGGATGTTCGCCGTATAGCGGTCGTTGTAGCTGGTCCAGTCGGTGACCGGGCGCTGAGCGGAGCCCGCGGCAAACTCGCCTGGCGCGCGCAGCAAGGCCATGGCGGTCATGAAGCCGCCGTAGCTGCCGCCGTACAGGCCGACCCGCTTCGGATCGACCTGGTGCTGCTGTACCAGCCACGCCTTGCCGTCCAGCAGGTCCTCCAGCTCGGGGTGGCCCATGTTGCGGTAGATCGCCGTGCGCCAGTTCCGGCCATAGCCGGCCGAGCCGCGGTAATCCAGGTCCAGCACCACGTAGCCTTGCTGCACCAGCAGGTTGTTGAACATCTGCTCGTGGACGTAGTAGGTCGCCCGCTGCGAGACATCCTGCGCGTAGCCGGAGCCGTGCACGAAGAGGATGGCCGGGCGCGGAGCGCCCGCGGCGGAGGTTCCGGCCGGGCCGTAGTACTTGGCGTAGATCACGCCGGCGCCATGCGAGGACGGCACCTGGACGATTTGCGGTTCGATCCACGGCCGCGTGGTGAACGCCTTGTTCATCGTGTCGGTGAGCTCGCGCGGCTTGCCGCCTGCGGCATCCTGCACCGCGAGTTGCGGCAGCAGGTAGGCCCCGGAATGGAGGACCGCCAGCCGCTTGCCGTCTGGTGACAGCAAGGCGAGCTCGACGCCCTGGTCGTGCGTGAGCCGGGTAAGCGTGCCGCCGCTGGCGGGCACCCGCCATGCGTCATAGCTGGTTGGTGCGGTCTTGTTGGCCAGCATGTAGAACCACTTGCCGTCGGGCGACAGGACCGGATCGCTGACCTCGAAGGCGCCGCCGCCGGTGAGCAGGGTGGCTTTGCCGCCTGGCGTCTTGGTGTAGAGCTGCGAATACCCGCTCTCCTCGCTCAGGTACCACAGCGTGCGGCCGTCCTTGAGCCAGCCGAAATCGTTGAACGCCCAGTTGATCCAGGCCGCGTCGTGCAACTGGTGCTGCGGCACCAGCACATGGGCGGCGAAATCGATGGTGACGATCCAGCGGTCCTTGTTGTCGATCGCGCGCAACTGGATTGCCGCCTGACTCCCATCCGCGCTCCATGCCAGGCCATTGCCCAGGGGACCGCGATTGACCGTGACCGGCCGCACTGCCGGTGCCGCGAGCGCCTTGGCCCGGTCAACCTTGCCTGCCTGCTGCAGCGCTGCCACCGTGCGGGTCCGGATGTCGGCCAGTGGATCGGTCTTGATGCCGGGCAACTGGTCGGTGGCGAGCGGGTAGACCTGGTGGGTCTGCAGGTCCAGCAGCAGCAGCGACTGCGGCGCCGGGTCGTTGCGACCGACGTAGGTGCGTGCGTCCTTGGCCTCGGTGTAGCCGCTGTCGGTCACGTAATGGTTGACCTTGGGCGCCTCGCCCTTGGCGTGATCCTTGGGAACCGTCACCACCACCATGTAGCGTCCGTTCGGCGACAGCGAACTGCCGACCGGTTCTATCTTCGCGCCGAGCCAGAACGGCTGCGGCGTGCGTCCCGGATCGGCGGCTTGCAGCGCCTGCTCGCGGTCGCGCTCGGCCTTCTGGTCGGCTTTCAGCTGGCGCAGTGTCTTGAACAGCCCAAGCTGCAACTCGCCCAGCTCATCGGGAGCCTTGGCCTGTGGATCGTCGGCAAACATCAGGCTCGCCAGTTGCGTGGTGGTGCCGGCCGCGAGGTCGTAGCGATACCAGTCTGCGCCTTGCCGATATTGCACGGCACGACCGTCGGCGGAGAACTGAGGCTGCTGCCTGATCTCCCCCGAATGGGTGATTTGCGTGTGCTTCCCACTTGCCAGGTCCACGGCAAACACGTCGTCGTGCAGCAGGTAGGTGGCATGCCGGTGCGCGCTGTCGAATACCGCCGGGCCTTCGGCGCGTGCCATGGCTGCCGGATCGAGCTTGGTGCTGCGGCCGTTGGCCGGGTCGACCCGGTACAGGTCGCGCACCGGGCTGCCGTCGCGCTTGAGCGAGTAATACAGGCTGCGCCCGTCGACACTCCAATACGGCTCTTCCACTGCCTGGCCGATCCAGTCCGGATTGGCCATGATGGTTTCAAGATCCAGCGCGGTTTGTGCCGTGGTCGCCGCGGGTGCCTGTGCGGCAGCCGCCGCGGGCAACAACAGCGCAAGGCATCCAGCCAACAGCAAGCGATGCATGAGCGTCCCCCATCCCCAGTAAGGCCCCAAGCATAGCGAACCGCTTTGCGCGCGGCGGCCGTAGTGCCAAAGGTCACATGTCGCCTGCGTTTGAATCGTGGGAGCATCCGGGCATTGCATGGAGGAGGACTGCGCCGTGACGTCCCTGGTCAAGACTGCGCTCCTGCGCGCACTGGGCATCGTGGTGGCATGCACGGTCGCCGGCATTACCAGCGGCCCGTTGCAGGCACAGGTCAGCCCGGAGCTGTTGCAAGGCATGCAGTGGCGCAACGTCGGGCCGTTCATTGCCGGGCGGGTGAGCTCGGTGGCCGGTGTGGACGGACAGCCGGCAATCGCCTACATGGGTGCCGACGATGGCGGCGTCTGGAAGACCGAGAATGCCGGTACCACCTGGGTGCCGCTCACAGATGCGGTGCACGAGATTCGCGGCATCACGGCGCTGGCGGTGGCGCAGTCGCAGCCGCAAACGATCTACGCGGGCACCGGCAGCACCTTTGGTTCGGCGTACAGCAGCGGTGTCTGGACGTCCGTCGACGCCGGTGCGCATTGGCAGAGCGCGGGCTTGCGTGACGCCGGCCCGATTGCCGCGCTGCTGGTCGACCCGCATGACCCCCAATTGCTGCTGGCCGCCACGCGTGGCGTACCGCTGCAGCAAGGTGGGCAGCGCGGCGTGTTCCGCAGCACCGATGGCGGGCAAAGTTGGCAGCGCGTGCTGGATGCGGGCGCGGAATCCGGTGCCACTGGCGTTGCCTGGGCCGCCGACAATCCGCAAGTGGTGTTCGCCACGGTCGCGCAAACCTTCCACGCACCCGGGGCCAAGCGTTCGTTCCGCAACCCGGGGCCGACTGCGTTGTACAAGTCGAGCGACGAGGGCCTCACCTGGTCGCGGGTCAATGGCCATGACCAGCCGGCCGTGATTGGCGAGGTGGCCGTGGCCGCGCACACTGGCTCACAGCGCGTTTACATGTTGAACCGCAGCGGCCTGTACCGCTCGGACGATGGTGGCGCCAGCTGGTCACTGGGGACCAAGACGATCTACACCTCGGGCAAGCAGGTGCTGGTGGACCCGGCCAATCCCGACGTGCTCTATACGCTCGGCACCGCAGCCTACCGCTCGACCGATGGTGGCCACACCCTCGTGGCGTTCAAGGGCGCACCCGGCGGCGATGATCCCAACCAATGGTGGATCGATGCCGGCAATCCACGCCACATCGTGTATGGCGGCGACCAGGGCGCGGTCGTGAGCCTCGATGGCGGCGCAAGCTGGAGCCTCTGGTACAACCAGCCGACCGCCCAGGTCTACAAGGTCAGCACGGACAACCAGTACCCGTACTGGATCTATGCCACCAAGCAGGACAGCGGCGCGGTCGCGGTCGCCAGCCGCGGCCACTTTGGCCAGATCAACGGCTTCTTCGACTGGTTCCAGTTGCCAGGTTGGGAGACTGGCTTCGTCACGCCGGATCCCAGCGATCCCGAGCTGATCTTCCTCGATGGCGACCTGGGCTACCTGTCGCGCCTGCAGCGCGGTACCTGGCAGGCGCAGATCATCGACCCGGGCGCCGGCAGCATCAGCAACACCAGCGACACGGCCTACCGCCGCGCCGTCGCCGCGCCGATCGTGTTTTCCACCGATGGGAAGATCTTGTACTACGGCACGCAGAACGTGTGGGCGAGCAGTGACCGCGGCACCAGTTGGCGCAAGCTCAGCCCGGACCTCACCGCGCATCCGGGCAAGGCGCCGGAACCGCCGCCCGAAGGCGTGCACCACGGCGACGCGCTGACCTCGTTGTCGCCCTCGACCGTGCAAGCCGGCGTGCTGTGGACCGGCAGCAACAACGGCGTGGCCTACCTCAGCAAGGACGCCGGCCAGCACTGGCAGGACGTGACGCCGCCCGGCGTCGGCAAGTTTGGCGACGTCAACATCCAGGCCTCGCATTTCAGCGCGGGCACGGCGTATGCCTCGGTGGACAACAGCCCGGCGGGTGATGATGCGCCGCACATCTACCGTACGCAGGACTACGGCAAGACCTGGCAGGCGATCGTGGCCGGCCTGCCGACCGATCAGCCGACCGGCAGCTACGTGCGCGTCATACGTGAAGACCCGAACAAGCAGGGCCTGTTGTTTGCCGGCACGGAAACTTCCGTCTACGTCTCTTTCGACGACGGCGGACATTGGCAACCGCTGCGCCTGAACCTGCCGACCGCGTCGTACCGCGACCTCAAGATCCACGGCCACGACCTGATTGCCGGAACCTATGGTCGTGCAATCTGGGTGCTCGACGACATCACGCCGCTGGAGCAGATGACCGCGGGCCTGGCGCAGCAACCGGTGCACTTGTTCCATCCGGATACCGCCGTCCGCGTCCAGGCCAATGTGAACCAGGACACGCCCTTCCCGGCCGAGGTGCCGCATGCGCGAAATCCGCCCGAGGGCGCGGTCATCGACTATTACCTGGCGCAGCCGGCGAAGACCGTGCAACTGCAGATCCTGGACGCAGGTGGCAAGGTGGTGCGCACTTATTCCAACGCCCCGATCGCGCCGCTGGACCAGCCGCTCCCACCCGTGCAAAGCGCGTGGCTGCAGCCGCGCCTGCCGCTCCCCGCCACCTCCGGCGCACATCGCGTCACCTGGGACCTGCGTTGGCCGATTCCCCCCGCAATCCGCGTGAGCTACGGCGACATGATGCAGGCCGTGCCGGGCGGTACGCCGTTTGCACCGCAAGGGCCGCTGGCCGTGCCTGGCAACTACACGGTCAAACTGACCGTCGACGGCGCCACTGCCACGCAACCCCTCGTGGTGCGGGAAGACCCGCGGCTTGGCGACGCGCCCGACGTGCGCGTCGGCATGCAAAAGCAGCTCGCCCTGGCGCGGGACATCGTTGCCGTGATGGCGGCGAGCAAGCAGGCGTACGAGCAAGGCACGGCGTTGGAGTCGGGCGTGGCTGCCTTGGCAACGGGTACTTCAGCCAAGGACGCCAAAGCCTTGCAGGCCAGCGTCACCAAGCTTACCGGCGCGGCGGCCGATGCCGGCATCAGCCTCTCCGGGAGCAACTACGCCGTCCCGCCAGTCACCGGCCCGCTCAGCTTCAGCCGCACCAACGGCCAGGCCTCGGCCCTCTTGAAACTCGTGACCTACCTCAGCGACCGCGCACCGGTTGCCGCGCAGTACGCGACGTACCAGCAGGTGTGTCGCGACTTCAACACCACCGCGTCCGCCTGGCAGGACCTGCAACCGGCCGTCGCCAAGCTCGATGCGCAGCGAAGGCAAGGTGCAGGGGACGCGCTGGCGCTGCCGGTAGTCCAGGCACTCCCGTGTTCGCCGGGCGCGGGCAATCCATGATCGGCGATCGCACTCCCATCGGACATCGGACACTGGCCGCCCCGCCCTGGGCAGCTTCCAGCCAAAGGGCCGAAGTCCCTGCGGCCAGCCAGCAGCGCTTGCCGACGGCTGACCACCACCCAGTGCCCCGCTACTTTATGCGTACGATTTCGCGGTGGGGGAATCTATGTGCATTGAGTGAATTGGTCGCCGTTGACAGGGTTTTATCTCACGAGTGACTTCTAGCACATGCCATTCAACGACACCTTGCAGTACAAACAGTTTAGTTAATTCAGTGGAATTGAGAGATCGTAGGTGTTATGGACGGCATAAGCTTCTCGTCTTGGGGCGCTTGTGCGTCGTGATGGCATAGCCGCGGGAATCGCTTGCGGCAGCCATCCCCTGCCTCCTCCGTAGCGGGTTCGAAGCGCCGAAGGGCATGCCGCCAGGCACTGCGGCCGCGGAGTTGTGCGCAAAATAATCAGTCGTCAATTACATATAACAGGCATGCATATGCCAGGCACCAGTTTTGGGAGGAGTCACCCGAGATGACCATAAACCGCACAAACATATACCGCGCCGTCAGAGCCACGCTCTTTGCCGCCGGGACTTCGATGTTTGCATTTGCAGCGTTTGCGCAGAGCACTGCAGATACGGGGAACAGCGAGAAAAATGCCACGAACCTGAAAGCGGTCATCGTGACCGGTTCGCATATTCGACGCGTCGATCTTGAAACGGCAAACCCGGTATTGAGCGTCAGCACGGCGCAGATCGCATCAAGCGGAGCCGCAACCCTGGGCGACCTGGTGCAGCAACTCCCCGCCATGACCGGTGCCGCAGTCAATCCGCAGAACCATACCAGTGGCAATTCGCGCGGGGATACGCAACTGAGCTTGCGCGGACTGGGGCCAAACCGGACCTTGATCCTGGTGGACGGCCACCGCGTCGTCAGCGGGGATGTGAGCTCCATCCCTGCGTCGATGATCGAGCGTATTGAAGTGCTGAAAAATGGCGCCTCGGCAGTCTATGGCTCGGATGCGACCGGAGGCGTCGTCAACTTCATCACCAAGCAAAACGTCGATGGAGCCCAAATCAGCGCGCGTTACGGCTTGTCCTCGCACTCGGATGGCAGGCAACGTGGATATACGCTCACGATCGGCCATTCGTCAGACAAGGGCCGCCTCATAGCAGGCTTTGGTTACAGCGAAATCGACGGGATCGATGAGTCACAGCGACCCTATTCCGCGTATGCCTTGCAGCTCACTTCGAAGAACGGCAAGCCAGCGGTATTTCCTGGCGGCTCGACCAATTCCGAGTTTGGCAACGCCCAACTTCCCCGCAAGGGCCCCATTGCGGACGCATTTGCGGGTTGCCAGAGTGGCCGCGTAGCGCGCAACCCCGGCGCGAGCGGCATGAACGCGATCACCGATTACCATTGCTATCAAAACAGCGGTGCCGACACCGATCAGTACAACTACGCGAGCAGCACGGAGCTGCTCACGCCGCAACAACGTACCCAGGGTTTCGTCCTTGGAAGTTACGACCTGGCGAGCAACGTATCGCTATATGCCGATATGTACTTCACCAAGACCCGTGCGGCGTTCCATCAGGCACCCAATACGTTCCATACGCCGTCGGTGGTCATCTCCAAGGACAACTACTGGAACCCGTTTGGCGTCGACTTCGGTCCGGGCGGAAATGCCTTTGCCTCCCGCACGGTTCCGTTGGGCAACCGGATGACCGACAACGCAGACGAGGTCGCCCAGCTCCGCACCGGGTTCAAGGGATCCCTGGCACTTGGACTGCAGGACTGGCAGTGGGACGTCGGCCTGGATTACGGGCATTTGCATGAGAGTTCCCTGGACAGCGGTAGCGCCGCCGAGGGTCGGCTCTACATGGGCCCGTCGTTCCTCGACCCTGCAACCGGGACGGTGACCTGTGGGACACCCACTGCACCAATTTCCAATTGCGACGCTTCCTTCAATCCGTTCAACATGCAGTTGCCCGCCTCGGTGGCGGCGCTCCAGGCCGCGAAC
The DNA here is from genome assembly GCA_035571995.1 of Rhodanobacter sp. GTDB lineage: Bacteria > Pseudomonadota > Gammaproteobacteria > Xanthomonadales > Rhodanobacteraceae > Rhodanobacter. The sequence continues at coordinate 311 of DATNBK010000058.1, read as the reverse complement.
GTGCATATTCCGTTCAGCAGCCGGACGCGGCAAAAGATATTGTATGCACAGGCAAATGGAGGCCTCTTCGACTTGCCGGCGGGTACGGTCCAGCTTGCGGTGGGATTGAACTACCTGAAACTCAATTACCGCGATCAAGAGAGCCCGTTGGTGATCGCCGATCCCACGACCGGAAACTGCGAAATTGGCCGTGGCTGCACCAGCTCGCTTTCCGGCGGCTACAACGTCAAGGCTGCGTATTACGAATTGTTTGTGCCGATCCTGAGCGACCTTCCCGGCATCCAGAGCCTGAATGCGACGATCGGCGACCG
>DATNBK010000057.1:0-16152 GCA_035571995.1 Rhodanobacter sp. | reverse complement strand
GGGCGACCTGAAAGTAGCCTGGGTCTACCACACCGGCGAATCAAAAACCGATCCGCACGACCCCAAGGAGAGCACGTCCGAAGACACGCCGCTGAAGATCGGCAACACCTTGTACGTGTGCAGCACGCACGACAACATCATCGCCCTGGATGCCAATACCGGCAAACAACTATGGCGGTACGATCCCAAGATCCAGGTCAGCCATCACAACCAGCACCTGACCTGCCGCGGGCTCGGCTACCACAGCGCGAGCGTGCCGGCACCGGTCCAGGCCGCGGCAATCGCCACGGCGTCCAGCGCGATGCCGTCGGCGGCTGGACGCGCCGTTCTGCCTGCAACGGCGGCCAGCAGCGCGGCTCCGGCGCTGGCTGCCGCCGACGGCGCGTGCGCGCAACGGGTGGTACTGGCGACCATCGACGCGCGGCTGATCGAAGTGGACGCGCAGACCGGCAAGCCGTGTGCGGGCTTCGGCCATGCCGGCGAAGTGGACCTGATGCAGGGCCTGGGCCAGGTCACGCAGGGCGACTACATGGAGACTTCGCCGCCGGTGGTGACCTCCCGGCTGATCATCGTCGGCGCCTCGATCAACGACAACTACACCACGGTCAATCCGTCCGGCGTCATCCGCGCCTACGACGTCAACGACGGCCATCTCGCCTGGCATTGGGACCCTGGCAAAGCCGACCCCACCGCGCCGCTGCAACCGGGCGAGACCTACACCAACAACACACCGGGAGCCTGGCCGCCGCTCAGCGCGGACGAAAACCTGGGTATGGTGTATGTGCCGCTCGGCAACGTGTCGCCTGACCAGTTGGATATGCACCGTAGTTCCGCGCTCGAGGAATACGGCAGCGCCATCGTTGCCTTGAGCCTCGCGGACGGCCATCTGGTCTGGTCGTTCCAGGCCGTGCACCGCGACCATTGGGACCGGGACAATCCCGCCCAGCCCACGCTGGTCGACCTCACCGTGGGCGGCGCGAGGGTACCAGCGCTGGTCCAGGCAACCAAGCAGGGCGATGTCTACGTCCTCGACCGGCGCACTGGCCACCCGGTCCTGCCGGTAAACGACATTCCGGTACCGACGGACGGAGGCGCCCCTGGCGACCATTACGCGCCCGTGCAACCGCAGTCGTCCTTCAGTTTCATGCCGCGCGCGCTCAAGGGTGCCGACATGTGGGGTGCCACGCCGTTCGACCAGTTGTGGTGCCGCATCCGCTTCAAGTCGGCGCGCTACGACGGGCCCTATACGCCACTGTCGACTGACCCCAGCATTGCCTATCCCGGCCAGCTGGGCGTGTTCGACTGGGGCGGCGTCGCGGTCGATCCGCTGCGCCAGGCCCTGGTGGCCACGCCAGTGCACATGGCCTACACCTTCCAACTGGTGCCGCGCCCGAACGCAAGCGCCAACGTGGTGACGCAAAGCCAGAAGGAACACTTCAACGAAAACTATGGCGCGCCGTATGCGGTGGAACTGCAGCCGTTCCTGTCGCCAATCGGGGTGCCTTGCCAGCAACCACCTTGGGGCGCCCTGGCCGGAGCCAATCTGCGTGACGGCAAGCTGGCCTGGATCCACCGCAACGGCACCACGCGCGGGCGTATGCCGGACTGGCTGCCCATTCCCTTTGCCATGGGTGTCCCCGGCTTTGGAGGGCCACTCATCACGGCCAGCGGCGTGGTCTTCTATAGCGGGAGCATCGACCGGACTTTCCGCGCCTACGATGAGACCACCGGCAAGATGCTGTGGCAGACGCACCTGCCTGCAGGTGGGCAGTCGTCGCCCATGACCTACCGCGCCAACGGCAAACAATACGTGATCGTGGTTGCCGGCGGTCATGGCTCGGCGGGCACCAAATTGGGAGATTCGGTCGTGGCCTACAGCCTTCCCGCCCAGCAGGTCAAGTGACCAGGGACGTCCGGGGACGGCCCGGACTGATCCTACCGGCGATGCTCAGTGCGTGAGGATGTTCGCGATGATGCCCGTGTTGGCGGAGACCAGCAGGAAATCGCCGTTGTCGCTGCGTATCCAGTGGTAGCCACACGGAGGCGGAAGCAAGCGGGCCGCGTGCCAATCCGTGACCACGTAGCGACGGCAAAGGTAGGCCGAGGGGATGCGGCCGCCCTTTCTGTACCAGCCACGGCGGGCGCCCTGCCCGGACATCCCCGTGCGATGCTGGATGTCGTCGTGGCGCTTGGCACGGGTGCGGCCGCGGCTGGCCGGCGACCCATCGGACTGCGGGAAAACGGCGCCGCCAGGCGTCAACGACGTATCGTAGGGCTTGGATACACCGTAGTGCTTTTTCATGCCTTGAGGTTAGCCGAGCGCCGGCACCAGTAGGCTTGTATGCAGATGACAATCCTGTCATCTATGCGGGTAGCCATGAGCCTCGACCACACGCTGCCGTAAGGCATGCGCGGGGTAACGACCGGGCTCAAGCTGCGTGCGATGCCGCGACGGTGGACGCCTGTGGGCCTGGATCGGCGAGCCGTGGAAAGCGCATCGTCACCGTCGTTCCGTCAGCAGGCGTGCTGGCAATCTGCACCGTACCGCCATGCATCTCCATGATGGCGGCAACGATGGACAATCCCAGTCCGGTGCCATGGCCGGAACCGCGACGGCGTGCTGCATCCGCCTGGTAGAAGCGATCGAACAGATACGGCAGGTGCTGGGCGGGTATCGCCTCGCCGGCGTTGTGCACGCGTACCTCGACGTGATCCGGCGCCGCCGCCAAACCGATGCCAATCTCGCTGCCGGCGGCCGCATGGCGGATCGCGTTGGTCAGTACATTGATCAGTGCCTGCCGGAAGAGGATCGGGTCCGCGTCGATGGCTGCGTCGCCATGGAGCGTGACCACCAGCGACCGTTTGGCAGCCTGTGCGGACTGCTGTTCGATGATCCACGCACATGCCTGCTTGGCCTCGAAGCGCTCACGATGCAGGGCTTGTCCGGCACGTTCGGCGCGTGCCGTGAACAACAGGTTTTCAATCAGCATCGTCAGGCGGCTGCATTCGTCCAGCGCAGACTCCATGGCTTGGCGATAGTCTTCGACCGAACGCTGGCGCATCAGGCAGACTTCCAGCTCGCCACGCAGGTGTCCAAGCGGCGTACGCAACTCGTGCGCGATGTCGGCGGAGAAACGCGACAGCCGCGCAAACGCCTCTTCAAGCCGCGCCAGCATGGCGTTGAAGACGTCCACCAGTTCGCGCAACTCCTTCGGCCAGGGCGCGGTCGAGGTCAGGCGTGCCGACAGGTCAACCGGCGTGATCGATTGCGCCGCATTGGTGATGTGCGTCAGTGGTGCGAGCCCGCGCGAAGTCACCCAGCGCCCGGCCAGCACCAGCAGCGGGATCAGCAAGGCCAGCGCGAGCGCAATCACGCGGCGGAAGTCGGCCTGCAGCGCGGCATCGCGCGTGACGTCCAGGGCGTATTGCACACGTGTCCCGGCGCCGTCGGGACCGTGCAGCACCACGGTGGTCAAGGCAAAACGGCGGCTCCCCACTTGTCGATCCAGCAGCGCCGGATGCTCCCCATCTGACTCGGTAGGGAATGCCGATCGCGGCAAATCGAGGTCCATGCCCGGCGATTCGCCCAGCGTGCCACCGTCGGGGCCAAGCACGCGGGCCTCGTATTCGCGCAAGGGCGAGGTCCCGGTCTCGCGGATGATCTCATCGACCACGGCGTGCGCATCGCCGTGGGCCTGGTCCAGTTCCACCTGCAGCCTCGCCATTGTTGCGCGCAGGAAATCCTGGTGCTCGGCATTGAAGTTGGCCGATACCCGCCAATAGACGATACCGGCAAGCAGCATCATGGCCGCCAAGGCAACCACGGCGTTCAAGGTGATCAGGCGCCGACCGATCGAGTGTGAGCGAAGGGGCGCCTCAGTCCGCATCGGCGTCGAGTACGTAGCCGGCGCCGCGCACCGTGCGCAACATGGTGGGAGCGGCAAACGGCTCGTCCAGCTTGCTGCGCAAGCGTCGCACCACCACGTCCACCAGGTTGGTCTGGGTGTCGAAGCGGATGCCCCATACCCCGTCGGCAATCAGCGCCCGCGACATGACGCGGCCACGGTGACGGGCAAGCAGGAGCAACAGCGCGTATTCCTTGGGAGCCAGCCACAGCGGTCGACCCTCGCGCGACACGCGCTGCTGCAACGGGTCGATGACCAGGTCGCCCACCTTCAGGATGCTCGATTCCTGCGCGAGATCTGCCTGGCGCAGCAGGTTGTGCAAACGGGCGACCAGCTCGGCAAAGGCAAATGGCTTGACCAGATAATCGTTCGCACCCAATTCGAAGCCACGCACCCGATCCTCGACGCGGTCGAGTGCCGTGAGAAAGAGCACCGGGGTCCGGATGGCATCGGCCCGCATGGCCTGGATGATCGTCCAGCCGTCGCGGCCCGGCAGCATCACGTCAAGCACCACCGCATCGAATATCCGGGTCTGCAGCAGGGCCATGGCCTCGTCGCCGTCTTCGGCGAGCACGACGGCAAAGCCATGCTCCTGCAGACCCTCCGCCAGGTAGCGGCGTGCCTTGGCCTCATCCTCGGCAACCAGGATCCGCGCGGCATCGTTTTTCCCGGGCGTCGGGATGGCCACGGACTCGAACGCCGCCCCCGACGCCAATGGATTCCCCGATGGGTTGCTTGCCTGCATCGACATCTGGCCTGCATGACCTCGCGTAGCTCAAGGTTGCCCCCGCATGATGCGCAGCGCGGCATGCGCTTGCAATGCCCCGCGCCCGTAGCTGGGTCAGCCGGCGGCAACACCGGCCCACGGGGCTGCGCCGCACTCCGCCACGCGCAGGTAGCCACTGCGCGCGCGTGGCGATCCGCCGCGACCGGCGCGACGGGCGACCGCCGGCATCATGGCATCGTGGTGGTGGCCGGCGCCGGTGCCACCGGCGCCCTCAACTTTGAATCGGGCCGCGCCTGCGCATACATCTCCCAGCTGATCTGCTTGAGCAGGCCACGCTTGTCGTCGCCGATCGTATACAGGTCGCCATGCGTCCGGTCCGGCAGGAAACGGAAGTCCGACTTCGCGCCCAGCCCGTCGAGCACGGCCTTCAGCTTGTGCGCGGCACCATCCAGGTAGAACGTGTCGGCGGTGCCGACGATCAGGTGGATCTTGCCGTCGAGGTCGGGCTTGAGCTGCGGCCAATTCTGCTGCAGGCGATTGGCAATGTCGTAATGGTCGCGCCAGTAAGCCACGACCTCCGGATCGACCGCACCGGTGTCACGGTTGAACATCGGCTCGGGACGGCCATCCTTGCCCCGCGGCGAGAAGACCCAGTCGAACGAGGACATCTGGCCGCCGTAGCTGCCAAGCACGCGTTCGAGTTTCGCGAACTGCTCGAAGGTGGCCAGTACCTTGCCGTGGTTGCGGACCAGCGGGTAGTCCGAGCCGTCTGCCTTGCGATACACGTTGGCGTCAGGCGCATAGATGTCGACGCCGGTGAAGTCGTGGAAATCGCTGGGGTCCGGCGCGGTCGACCAGGTACCGCCAAACTCCCTGGGATAGCGCGTCTGCAGCCACAGTGTGGCCCAGCCGCCGGAGGAATGGCCATTGAGGAAGCGGCCGCCGCTGCGGCCGTCCATGCGGTATTTGGATTCCAGCTCCGGGATCAGCTCGGTGGTCAGTGCCTGGCCCCACGGGCCGTTGTTCACCGAGTCGGCGAATTCATGCGTGCCGGTGGGACCGGACTCGTCCAGGAACACCCAGATCATCGGCGGCATCTCGCCGCGCGCCATGGCCGCGTAGACGTAGACCAGCGTACTGACCACACGGTCGTTGTTGCCGCCAAAGCCCTGCGTGTAATACACCGTCGGGTAGCGCGTGGATGCATTGGCGTCGTAGTCTGGCGGGGTGAGGACGCGGCCGCGCATGGCGATCGGGCGGCCCCAGAACGCGGTCAGCGACGGGCTGGTGAAATCGATCAAGGTGGCGTGCTGGCGCGCGCCCGGTTCTGCCGCCCGCTCGTCGGCCGACACGGTCGCGGGCAATTCCCAGGGATCCTTGGCCGGGAGCGCCTTGGTCAGCGCAATTTCCGGCATGCCGTTGCTGGGCAGGTGCATCTTCAGCACATCGCTCACCAGGTCGCCTTCGCCACGCCCGGTGTAGGCATAGCTGTGGTCGACATCCAGCACGGCCTGCACGTAATAGTCGCCCGGCGGCAACTGCGCAAAGGACTTGGGATAGCTGAGCTCGTCGGCATCCACGTCGATGTTCTGGCCGGGCGGCAGGTAACTGACTTCCTGCGCCGCAACCGCCGACTCCGTGCCGCGGAAGGGATTGGCGTCGACCGACTCCACCACGCCCTTGGCATCTGGCCGGGCATCTTTCGCGCTGATGGCGAACAGCAGCAGCCGCCCCGATTCGGGCTTGGTGGAAGCTGGACCCAGGTGCACCCGGAAAAATTGATGCGTGGCGACGTGCGCGGTCGGGGCCTGCGAGGTGCAGGCCACGCACCCCGCCGCAAGCATCAAGGCGGCAACACAGCAACGTAAATACATGGATGTTCTCCAGGCCCACCCAGGACCGGTGCATGGCGAGACGCAACCCGGTCCAGCAAGGCATCCGGCATCGGCCTCAGCCTCTGCGGAATGCCACCCAAGCGCGGACGTTATCAGAGTGGCAGGCGATTTCCATGCCGCATGCGCCAAAAGTCACGCCCGCAAATCCAGTATCGATTGATAATGACGGCGACCACCGCGACGGCCCCCCCATGACCTCCCTGACTTTCGAACTGCACGGCGACTACGTCGAACTCAACCTGCTGCTCAAGCTTGCCGGCTTGTGCGACAGCGGTGGCGCCGGCAAGCACCTGGTGGCCAGCGGCGCGGTCGAAGTCGATGGCGTCCCCGAGTCGCGCAGGACGCACAAGATACGCGCGGGACAAGTGGTGCGGTTGGGCGCCACGGAAATACACGTGCGCGCCGCCGCCAGCCAAGACGCGGACTGACCAGATCTTCAACGACGGATGGGCAGCGCCGCCAAAGTGGCATCGTGGCCTGCCACGGCCGCGCATGACTGGCAGCGGAGGGTTGTTGACACGGCTTTCCCGAGCGCGTGAACTGGCTACCCCACCGCCACGCAGGACGAAAGCCATGAGCGATCCATCCCATCGCCCGAGTCTGGGCGCAGCCGTTTTCTACCGCGATCCGCGCGCGGCTCTGGCCTGGCTGCAGCAAGCGTTTGGTTTCAAGCCGGGCATGGTCGTCAGCGACCACGACGGCAATCTCGTCCACGCAGAAATGCACTTCGGCGACGGCTACCTCATGCTGGGCGGGGAATGGGCCGACTTCGTCGCCAGCCCGGCGTCCGGCGGCGGCAAGAATACGCAGATGCTCCACGTGCAGTTGCAGGACGGAATTGACGCACATTGCGAACGCGCCCGGGCTGCCGGTGCGGAAATCCATCAGGAACCCACGGACCAGTTCTATGGCGACCGCACCTACCGCGCACGGGATCCCGAAGGCCACGTGTGGACGTTCGGGCAGAAGGTGCGCCAGGTCACGCGCGAGGAGGCCGAGCAGGCCACTGGCTTGCGCATCGAGGGCTGGGGCTGACCCCGGGTACCCGGCCATATGTCCGGGATGATGGCGGCGGCCGATGTTCCGGCGAACCGCCCTCACTGCGGCAAGCCGTCCAGAACGGCGTCGAGCCGCGGATGCTCCGGCAGGCGCAGCAGGAAGTCCCTTTCCAGCACGCGACGGATGTCGGCGGCGGCGCCCAGGTGCCGCCGCTCCGGCTCGCGGCCTATGCGGCGCACGGTGAATTCCCGGTTGCGCAGGCTCAAGCGCCGCTCCGCGTCGGTGCGGGATACCACCAGGTCATGCACGAAGGATGACTGCGGCCAGGTGGAGACGTAGTAGTTGGCCTGCACGTAGTCCACTGGCCAGGCGCGCCGCAGGTCGAAGCGGTACAGCGAACGCCATTGGCCAGCCACCAGGGACTGCAGGCGCCAATCGCCGTCCACCATCAGCAGCCGGAACGGCTCGTGGCCTGTCGGCTGTGCCACGCCCGGACGCAGGCGCAGCGCACCGGTGGGCACCTGGCCGCTGAAGCCCACATCGGCCAGCCAGCTCTCGCCGGCCAACTCCACCCGCAACAGCATGTGCGTCTGCGGGGTGATCATCTCTTCGGGCCGGCCCCAGAGGACGCGCGCCAGCAAGCCGGTGACCTCGAAACCCACGGCCCGCAGCGCCTCGGCAAACAGAAGGTTTTGTTCGAAGCAGTAGCCGCCACGGTGCGCCTGCACCAGCTTGCGCTGCACCGCCTCGGGGGTGAGCTCGATCGGCACGCCAAGCAGGGGGTCGAGGTTCTCGAACGGGATCGTGGCGGTGTGGGCCACGGCCAGTCCGCGCAAGGTGGGAAGGTCCGGGGCAACCGGCGCGGTATAGCCGATACGTCGCAAATATGCCGGCAGATCGATGGAGGAGGACATGCCCGCGAACACTAGGCGCCTGGACAAGGAAAACGCAAGCGCTTCACTTGCGCGATGGGCAAAACCACCGCTGCACCCACCGGCAGCGCAGGACCAGGGTCTCGAGGACGCTTCAACTTGCCTAGTTGCTGCTCCACCCCCATACCAGAGGCCATTGGCCGCATCCGCGGATCATCGCCTGCAGGAAACCCGTGCCACCCAAGTCCTCTCCGCCCGAGGCCGAAACCCTGGAGCTGAAGCGCAGCTTCCTTGGCGTCTTCCGCTACAGCGGCCGCGCCCTGGCCCTGGTGTGGAGCACCAGTCGCCGGCTCACCGTCTCGCTCGCCTTGCTGACCCTGCTCGCGGGCTTGCTGCCGGCAGCGATCGCCTATGTCGGCGCGCAGATCGTCGATGCCGTGGTGGCCGCCAACCGCCTCTGGGCGAGCCATGGCCATGCCGCGCTGGCACCGGTGTTCGAGTGGGTCGTGGCCGAAGGTGTGCTGGTGGCCGCGATGGCCGGCGCGCAACGTGGCCTGTCGCTCTGCCAGTCGCTGCTGCGCGCGCAGCTCGGCCAACGCGTCAACGTAATGATCCTGGAAAAGGCCCTGACCCTGGACCTGGCCCAGTTCGAGGACTCGGAGTTCTACGACAAGCTGACGCGCGCGCGCCGCGAGGCGTCCAGCCGTCCATTGTCCCTGGTGACCCGCACGTTCGGGCTTGGCCAGAATGCGATTTCCCTGGTCAGCTACGGCAGCCTGCTGTTCCAGTTTTCGCCCTGGGCCGTGCTGATGCTGCTGCTGGCGGGCGTGCCGGCATTCGCCGCCGAGACGAAGTTTTCCGGCGATGCATTCCGTCTGTTCCGCTGGCGCTCGCCGGAAACACGCATGCAGATGTACCTGGAAACCGTGCTGGCCCGCGAGGACCACGCCAAGGAGGTGAAGCTGTTTGCCCTCGGCCCGCTGCTGCTGCAGCGCTACCGCGACATCTTCCACCGGCTCTATCGCGACGATCGCAACCTGACGCTGCGCCGCGACAGTTGGGGCTTCGGGCTTGGCCTGCTCGGCACGCTGACCCTGTATGGCGCGTATGCCTGGATTGCCGCGAGCACCGTGGTCGCGCGCATCACCCTGGGCCAGATGACCATGTACCTGATGCTGTTCCGCCAGGGCCAGGCGGCGGTCTCGGCGATCCTGTCGGCAATCGGCGGCATGTACGAAGACAACCTGTACCTGTCCACGCTGTACGAATACCTGGAAACGCCGACGCCGGCACGCGGCGGCACGGTGACACACGGTGCCCGGCCCGGCGACGGAGTGCGCTTCGAGGGCGTGAGCTTCACCTATCCCGGGGCCACGGAGCCCGCGCTGCGCGACATCAACCTGCACATCCGGCCCGGTGAATCGCTCGCCCTGGTCGGCCAGAACGGCTCGGGCAAGACCACGCTGATCAAACTGTTGACCGAGCTGTACCGGCCCGGCCAGGGCCGTATCCTGCTGGACGGCACGGACCTGCGTGAGTGGGATGCGGACGTGCTTCGCGAACGCATCGGCGTGATCTTCCAGGATTTCGCCCGCTACCAGATGCGCGTGGGGGAAAACATCGGCGCCGGCGACGTCAAGCATTTCGAGGATGCGGAGCGCTGGCGCGTGGCCAGCGACAAGGGCATGGCCAGCGACTTCATCGAGACGCTGCCCGGCGGCTTTTCCGCACCGCTCGGCAAGTGGTTCAACTCGGGTCGCGAGCTCTCCGGCGGACAGTGGCAGAAGATTGCCCTGGCCCGCGCCTTCATGCGTTCGGATGCGGACATCCTGGTGCTCGACGAGCCCACCGCGGCGATGGACGCCGAGGCCGAGGCCACGATCTTCGAGCACTTCCGCGAACTGGCCGGCGGGCGCATCGTGATCCTGATCTCGCACCGCTTCTCGACTGTGCGCATGGCCGACCAGATCGTGGTGATCCAGGGTGGCCGCATCATCGAGCATGGCAGCCACGCCGAGCTGATGACGCAGGATGGGCATTACGCCCACCTGTTCACGCTGCAGGCCCAGGGCTACCGTTGAAGCATCGGCGCCGGCTTGACCGCGGTCGCCCGTGCGCTCCATGCTTCATCGTCTTTGTCCGCACGATTACCCGCATGACCAGCCATTACGACGCCGTCGACATCGAAGTCCTGTCCGGCCTGGATCCCGTCCGGCGCCGGCCCGGCATGTATACCGACACCACTCGCCCAAACCACCTGGTGCAGGAGGTGGTCGACAACGCCGTGGACGAGGCGCTTTCCGGCTACGCCAAGCACATCGATGTCACCGTGCATGCCGACGGTTCGGTGGAGGTGAGCGACGACGGGCGCGGCATGCCGGTGGACATCCATCCGGAGGAACATGTCTCCGGCGTCGAGCTGATCATGACCCGGCTGCATGCCGGCGGGAAATTCAGCGGCAAGAACTACAACTTTTCCGGCGGCCTGCATGGCGTCGGCGTGTCGGTGGTCAATGCCTTGTCCGAGCGCGTCCAGGTCACCGTGCGCCGGCACGGCAGCGAATACCGCATGGCGTTTGCCCACGGCGAAAAAACCAGCGAGCTGGAAACATTGGGCAGTGTGCCCAAGAGCCGCAGCGGCACCACCCTGCAGTTCTGGCCCGAGGCCCACTATTTCGACTCGCCGAAGATTTCCCTCGGCAAGCTCAAGCACCTGCTGCGTGCCAAGGCGGTGCTGTGCGCGGGCCTGACCGTCGAGTTGCACGACGAGGCCAGCGGCGAATCCTGCCGTTGGTATTACGAGGATGGCTTGCGCGACTACCTGCGCGGCGAACTCGATGGCGTCGAGGCCCTGCCGAACGAGCTCTTCGTCCACCAGACCGCCCGCGACAGCGAAGGCCTGGAAATCGCCCTGGCCTGGCTGCCCGAGGGCGAGCCCGTGCAGGAAAGCTACGTCAACCTGATCCCCACCCTGCAGGGCGGCACCCACGTCAACGGCTTGCGCAGCGGGCTCACCAGCACCATCCGCGAGTTTTGCGACCTGCACAACCTGCTGCCGCGCGGGGTCAAGCTGGCGCCGGAGGACGTGTGGGAACGCCTGTCCTTCGTGCTGTCGACCCGCCTGCAAGACCCCCAGTTTGCCGGCCAGATCAAGGAGCGCCTGTCCTCGCGCGGCGCCGCAGGCATGGTGGAGAACATCATCCACGACGCCTTCAGTATCTGGCTCAACCAGCACGTGGAGGTGGGCGAGCGCATTGCCCAGCTCGCGATCGAACGTGCCGCCATGCGCTTGAAAGCTTCGAAGCAGGTCGTGCGCAAGAAGATCGCCCAAGGCCCTGCCCTGCCCGGCAAGCTCGCCGACTGCACGGCCACCGATCTCAGCCGTACCGAACTGTTCCTCGTCGAAGGCGATTCGGCCGGTGGCAGCGCCAAGCAGGCGCGCGACCGGGAATTCCAGGCCATCTTGCCGCTGCGCGGCAAGATCCTGAACACCTGGGAGGTGGAATCCACCCAGGTGCTGGCATCCGAGGAAGTGCACAACCTGGCGGTGGCCATTGGTTGCGATCCCGGCACCGACGACCTCTCGGGTCTGCGCTACGGCAAGGTCATCGTGCTCGCCGACGCCGACTCCGATGGCCTGCACATCGCCACGTTGCTGTCGGCGCTGTTCCTGAAACACTTTCCGCGCCTGGTCGCCGAGGGCCACGTCTTCATCGCCATGCCGCCGCTGTTCCGGGTCGACGTCGGCAAGCAGGTGTTCTATTGCCTCGACGAGAGCGAGAAGCAGGCCGTGCTGCAAAAAATCGAGAAGGACAAGCTCAAGGGCGCGGTCAGCACCACGCGCTTCAAGGGCCTGGGCGAGATGAACCCGCCGCAGTTGCGCGAATCCACCATCCATCCGGACACCCGGCGCCTGGTGCAGCTCACCGTTCCCAGCGACGCCAGCGACACCAGCACGGCAAAGCTCATGGACATGTTGCTGTCCAAGAAGCGCGCGGGCGACCGCAAGACGTGGCTGGAAGAAAAAGGCGACCTGGCCACGCTGGAAGTGTGAACCACCGGGCGTCGGCCCAGGCCAGCCTCGGCGCGGGCATCGCGTACGCCGCCGCAAACGCCGGGAGTGCCTCGTTCCAGGCCACGCTGGGGCGGCACCGCCCGTGCCGGCCGAGCCACGGGGGGCGGCAGCGCAAGCACATCCTGCGTGCCACCGCCACCATGCTGAACGAAACTTGTACTGACGCTGCCGCTACGCTATGTTCGCCTGCTACTGCGACAGCAAGCCAACGCCTGCGCCGCGGCGCAGAACCGAGCGGGACCACTTGAAGGGGAGCCTGGAACCCGATGATTGAAAACCTGTTTGCCACCCATCCGATCAAGGCCATGCCGCACGTCGACGCCGGCGAGCCGGTTGAGGGCGACATTGGTGGCGAGGTCACACTGAAGCGGGTCCTGACGGCCAAACACCTCATCATGCTCGGGATCGGAGCCGTCATTGGCGCCGGCATCTTCGTGCTGACAGGGACCGCCGCGGCGCAGTTTGCCGGCCCCGCGCTTACCCTGAGCTTCATCATGGCGGGCATCGCCTGCGCCTTGGCCGGCCTGTGCTATGCCGAGTTCGCGGCGATGCTGCCGGTATCCGGCAGTGCCTACTCCTACTCCTACGCGACGCTGGGCGAAGTCGTGGCCTGGTTCGTCGGCTGGAACCTGGTGCTCGAATACCTCTTCGCCGCATCCACCGTGGCGGTCGGCTGGTCTGGCTACTTCAACGAGCTGCTGAGCATGCTGACTTCTGCGACAGGCTGGAACTTCAGCCTGCCGGCGGCATTGTCCGCGGCACCGTTCACGTACCTGGACCACCACATCGTGACCACGGGGGCCTTCCTCAACATCCCCGCCATCGCGATCGTCGCTGCGATCAGCTACCTGTGCTACTGCGGCATCACCCAGTCGGCAACGGTCAACGCGGTCATCGTCGCCATCAAGGTGATCGTGATCCTGTTGTTCCTGGTGGTCACGTTCAAGTTCATCAACACGGATTTCTGGCACCCGTACATCCCGCCCAACGAAGGTGGCGACGCGTTCGGCTGGAGCGGCGTGATCCGCGGCGCCACCCTGGTGTTCTTCGCCTATATCGGATTTGACGCGGTATCGACGGCGGCGGGCGAAGCGAAGAACCCACAACGCGACATGCCGATCGGCATCCTCGGTTCTCTGGCCATCTGCACGATCCTGTACATCGCCATGGCGGCTGCGTTGACGGGCTTGGCCCCGTTCCGCGAACTCAACACGCCTGAACCAGTCGCCACCGCGCTCAACTATGTGCTGGGTACGGTTGCCGCCGGCAGCACCGCAAGTTACGTGCTCGGCACCATGAAGATCCTGGTGGTGTTTGCGGCCCTGGCCGGCTTGAGCTCAGTGGTGCTGGTGATGCTCATGGGCCAGCCGCGCATCTTCTACACGATGTCCAACGACGGCTTGATGCCCAAGCCATTCGGCAAGCTCCACCCCAAGCACCGCACGCCGTACGTCGGCACCATCATCGTCGGCATCATTGCAGCGATCCTCGCCGGCTTGTTCCCGGTGGGCGTGCTCGGGGACCTGGTGTCCATGGGGACGCTCCTGGCATTCAGCACGGTGTGCATCGGCGTGGCCGTACTGCGCCGCACGCGGCCGGAAATCCCGCGCGCGTTCCGGGTTCCGATGTACTGGCTGGTCTGCCCTCTCGGCGCCGCCGTATGCCTGTTCCTGTTCTGGCAGGCCTTCAAGACCTTGTGGCCGCTCCTGATCGGCTGGACCGTGATCGGCTTCTGCATCTACGGCTTCTACGGGTATCGGCACAGCCGGCTGCGCCGCAAGCCAGCGTAAGCCCATGCAGCGGCCGGCGCCCTGGTGCCGGCCGCATCGTACGAGCAGGCGGCAAGCCGATGCGGCCTGCGCTCCCCCGCCGCTCGCCCCTCCTCGAAGACCCGAATCCATGCTGAAGCAACTGCTCGCGCGCAAGACCGACTTCCGCGAAGACCTGGAAGGCGATGGCCCTACGCTGCGGCGCACGCTCGGTCCGTGGGGCCTGACGGCGATCGGCATCGGCGCCGTGATTGGCGCTGGCATCTTCGTCATCACCGGCGTGGCGGCAGCGGACCATGCCGGTCCGGCCGTGATCCTGTCGTTCCTGCTGGCGGCCATCTGCAGCTCGTTCACCGCCTTGTGCTACGCGGAATTCGCCACGCTGATCCCGCTCTCGGGCAGCGCCTATTCCTACGCCTACGCCACCTTGGGCGAGCTGATGGCCTGGTTCATCGGCTGGAACCTGG
This sequence comes from Rhodanobacter sp., assembly GCA_035571995.1. GTDB lineage: Bacteria > Pseudomonadota > Gammaproteobacteria > Xanthomonadales > Rhodanobacteraceae > Rhodanobacter. Next base: position 1,443 of record DATNBK010000057.1, on the reverse strand, counting down.
TGCTCGAGTACGGCGTCTCCGCCTCGGCGGTCGCGGTGAGCTGGACGGGCTATTTCCTGAGCCTGCTCAATCACGTGGGCGCGGTATTCAACATGGATTTGAGCTTGCCACCGGCGCTCACCAGTGCCCCGCTGGCGTTTACCGCCGACCATCATCTGATAGCCACCGGGGCGCTGTTGAACCTGCCGGCCGTGGCCCTGATCGCCCTGCTCACCTGGGTCTGCTACGTCGGCATCCGCGAATCGAGCGTGGTCAACTCCATCATGGTGGCGATCAAGGTCGGCCTGGTCCTGCTGGTGATCGTGGTCGGCTGGCGTTATGTGGATCCCTCGAACTGGGTCCCGTTCGTCCCGGCATCGGAAGGCCATGACCGCTATGGCTGGGGCGGCGTCATGCGTGGCGCGGCCATGGTGTTCTTTGCGTACATCGGCTTCGAGGCCACCTCGGTCGCCGCGCAGGAGTCGCGCAACCCGCAGCGCGACTTGCCGATCGCCATCCTTGGCTCATTGGCGATCTGCACCGTGCTCTATATCGCCATGGCTGCAGTCATGACCGGCCTCAATTCATACACGATCCTGGGCACCAACGAACCGGTGGTGACCGCACTGCAGGGGCATCCACAACTGTCCTGGCTGCGCTGGGTGGTGGAAATCGGGGCCATGCTCGGCCTGGCGTCGGTGGTGCTGGTAATGGTCATCGCGCAACCGCGCATCTTCATGATCATGGCACGCGATGGCATGCTGCCCAAGCTGTTCACCCGCGTGCATCCGATCCACCGCACGCCGCACCTCAATACCCTGGTGACTGGCGCGGGCATTGCGCTGCTCGCGGCAATCTTCCCCCTCGACGTGCTTGGCGAACTGGTTTCCATGGGTACCTTGATCGCGTTCATCGCGGTCTGCGCCGGCGTCTGGATCCTGCGTTACACGCACCCGGAACTGCCGCGTACGTTCCGCGTACCGTGGGCACCGCTGATTTGCTCCCTGGGCATCCTGAGTTGCGTGGCCCTGCTGTCCTTCATGGCTTGGTACAACTGGATGCTGATGATCGTATGGACCCTCCTCGGTCTGACCATCTACTTTCTCTACGGCTACCGGCACAGCACCGTCCGCAAGATCGGCTGATTCATCGAACTGCGGCCAGCCACAGGAATACGTTGCGAACATCGTCAAACGTCGCCCAGTTGACCCGAAAGCGCCCAAGCGGGCCATCAAGGTCAACACATCACTGCGACTGCACGAATATAAAGTAACTTATTGTTTTCTATTGATTTAACGAGATTTTTTCGCAAGAAATCGACGACGGGCGCGCCCATTTTGCGACTATCGGAGTACTATCAGCGGACCGTGGGATTATCACTTGGCAGTGGACCCCGGGATCGCTGCCCGGCGCGTCAGGCGAATCAGCTCCTCAGCCTGGCGTGTTCCGGGCAGCAACTTGTCT
>DATNBK010000056.1:0-12651 GCA_035571995.1 Rhodanobacter sp. | reverse complement strand
CACTGGCGAGATAGCGCTCGAACAGCTCGACGAGGTGCGGACGCGCCAGGTCCAGGTGCAGGTCGGCGACGAACAACGTGGCCATGGCCGGATCCGTCATTGGCCTTGGCGGACGGCGGTGGGCTTGGCCGCGCCGTTGCGCTTGGCGGCTGATTTGGCCGGCGCGGGCTGGGCCGCTGCAGTTGCCGCCTTGGCGGGCGTGCCGCCGGCGTCCTGCGCATCGCCTTCTTCACCGACGACGTGGGCGCTCTCGATGACGACCAGCGGGTTGGGCACGTCACCGGAGAATGGTCCGAGCGCCCTGGTCGGCAGCGCGGCAATCTTGTCCAGCACGTCCATGCCCTTGGTGATCTTGCCGAACACCGCAAAGCCCCAGGTGAGGCTGCTCTGGTTGCCGACAAAATCCAGGCGCAGGTTGTCCACCAGGTTGAAGAAGAACTGCGCAGTGCCGCTGTTGGGATCCGTGCCACGCGCCACCGCGATGGTGCCGCGCAGGTTGTTCAAGCCATTGTCGGCCTCGTCGGGGATTGCTGGCCGCGTGCGCTTGGGACGCAGGTCGCGGGTATACAGCCCGCCCTGCACCAGGTAGCCCGGTATCACGCGGTGCAAGACCGTGCCGGCATAGAAGCCGTCGCGCACGTATTGCAGGAAGTTGGCGACGCTTTTGGGCGACTTCTCCGGATACAGCTCGATGGTGATGGCGCCTTGCGAGGTTTCGAGCACCACCTGCGGCAAGGCCGCGGCAGCGGTCTTGTCCGGCTTGGTTGCCTGGGTCGCCTGGGCCGCAAGCTGGTACGGCAGGCCCAGCAGGAAAAGGACGAGCAGGATCTTGAACATGGCTACCGGGCCGATGGGATGCGTCACATGATAGCGGCGATCGCCTGACTGCCCGCTTGGCGCACGCCGGGCCGGCGGTGGAAGCCACGGGGCCACCCGTCAGTGTCCCGACGGCCCGCGAACCGCGGGGTTGGACAGTTCCAGTTTCAGTCCGAGCTCGGCCAGGGGCAGGCGTTCCTGCAGCAGGTCGGCCTGGGTCAGCGGGTGCTGGTCCAACCAGTCCCGCGGCAGCTCGAGCTGCAGGCGCTGGCGGGTGGCGTGCAACTGCATCGGCGGCAGGGATTCGGCGCGGCGCGCACGGCGAAACAAGACGGCCAGCCGCAGCAACGCGGTCACGTAGCGGGCGAGTTGGCGATGGCGTTGCGGCAGCGCCCGCACCAGGGCCTTGTCCGGTTTGCGCCGGTGCGCCTCGACCACGGCGGCAAGCAGTTGCTGTTCCTGCCGTGAGAAGCCGGCGAGGTCCGCGTTGCGCAGGATGTAGGCGCCATGGTGCTGGTGCTGGCTGTGGGCGATGGCCAGGCCGATCTCGTGCACCCGCGAAGCCCAGGACAGCCATTCGCGGGCATCGGGCCCAAGCTGCCAGGCGGGGGCGACCTGGTCGAACAGCAGCAGCGCCGTGGCTTCCACGCGCCTGGCCTGGGCCAGGTCCACGCCGTAGCGGCTGGCCAGCGCATCGACGCTTGCCGTGCGTGGGTCGTTGCCGCCAGCGCGGCCGAGCAGGTCCCACAGCAGGCCTTCGCGCATGGAGCTTGCACACACTTCCATACGCTCGATGCCGAGCGCGGCAAACGCCGCCTCGAGGATCACCACGCCGCCGGCCAGGATCGGTGTACGGTCCTTGACCAGGCCGGGCAGCTTGAGCTTGCCGATATCCCCTTGGCGCAGCAGTTCCTCGCGCAGGGCGGCGAGCGCCGCGCCGGTGATGCCTTCGTCGCTCAGCCCGAGCTTGTGCACGATGGTGCCGATGGACTTGGCCGTGCCGGATGAGCCGTAGGCCTCCTGCCAGCCGGAGGCGTGATAGTCGCCGGCAAATTGCTGCAGCAGCACGCCAATCTCGGTGGTGGCCCGTTCCCACAAGGGACGGCTGAGTTTGCCGTGCGGGAAAAAGCGCAGGGTGGTGGCGATGCAGCCGGCTTGCACGCTTTCGGTGTGCAGCGGCGCCAGGCCGCGGCCGATGATGAACTCCGTGCTGCCCCCGCCAATGTCGATCACCAGGCGTGCCTCGCGCGACGCGGGCAGGTCGTGCGCGGCGCCGAGGAAGATCAGGCGGCCCTCCTCGCGCCCGGAGACGATCTCGATGGGCGCGCCGAGCGCCGCCTCGGCACCCATCAGGAACGACTCCGGATGCGCCAGTTTGCGCACCGTATTGGTGGCTACCGCGCGCACATGCTGCGTCGGCAGGCCGGCCAGGCGCTGGCCGAAGCGCGCCAGGCAGGCCGTGGCGCGGTTGCGCTCGGCGGCGGCCAGGCTGCCGTCGGCACGCAGGCCGGCAGCCAGGCGCACGCTGTCGCGCAAGCGGTCGATGATCCGCGGCTGCCCGTGTTCCACCCGCGCCACCAGCATCTGGAAGCTGTTCGAGCCGATGTCCACTGCGGCAATCAGTTCACCGTTGCGGATCGGGTTCTGCTCGAGTGAAGGCACGGGGTTTCCCGAAGCGGATGAAGTCCTGATTCTGCCATGCATGCGCAGGATGATGCGGCGACGACGTCGTGGGCACGCGCACCGATGCAGGCGGTGCCACCGATATCCCGAGCTCCACCACGGTATGGCGGACATGGCGGATCCGGTCTGTGGCCCGACCGAAGGAAGTCCCTTGTGGATTGATCCGCCTTACGAAACTGCAGTTGCGGTCGTTGTCGTGGGAGCCTGCTGGCGACAGGTATCTGTTGTGGCGGTGAATCCAAACGGGCGCATCCGTGCATCCAAGCCTTTGACACCGCGAGTGCCGCGGTACGGCAAGACCTCGCCCTTCGGCCTCCCGAAGCGGCTGGGTCGGATGGACACAGGAGCCCAAAGAGTGAACAAACCCAACCAGATCATGCCGCCCGGCAACCGTCGCTTGCCGCCCTGGGCACAGGGAGATTGCCTGTCAAACCCGGACAGGTCCTCCGGTTCGATGTGGCTCGCCGCAGCCTTCGTCCTGTTTCTGGCGGCCTGGTTCGGGTTCGGCAACGCCCACGCTGCACCCGCACCGGACGCCTGCAAGCTGGCCGATGCGCTGGGCGAAGCCTTCGAAATGCAGGTCCCGTTCGATGTCGTCGACGGACGTATCTATGTCGAGGCCCGGGTCGATGGCCAGGGTCCGTTCCGGTTTGCCGTGGATACCGGCGCCAGCGGGTGGGGGCGTGCAGATGCGGGTCTGGTCGCCAGGCTCCATCTGAAAGCGCAAGAGCCGACGACGACCACGGACGGGGTGGAAACCGCGGCGGTCGCGACGGTGCACCTCGATGCGCTGGAACTTGGCGGCCTGTCCCGAAAGAACCTGGACGTCATCACCCGGGACTACAGCAGCCGGATGCCGCCGGACCAGGCGTTCTCCGGGATCATCGGCCGGGAGTTTTTCGCCGATGGCCTGTTGATCATCGATTACCCCGGGCGCACCTTGTCGTTCACTCGACATCTCTCGCTTGCGCCGACGGAAGAGGGTGTTCTCGCCTACGAGCGCGCGTTCCGCGTGCCGGTTTCCATCGGCGACGTGTACACCGAGGGGAATCTGGACACCGGCGCCAACGTGGCCTTCGTCCTGCCCCGGTCGTTGTTTGAACGTGTTTCGGCCACCCCGCTGGAACTGGCCGGGCAAGGCCAGCTCACCAATTCCCGGATCGAGACCGGGCGCTCCACGGTCCGGGGACCCTTCCGGATTGGCGGGGCAAGCCTGTCGAACGTCGAGGTCCGCGTCTCGGATCGCTATCCGGAGTTGCTGGTGGGCGCGCATGCGCTGCAGCATTTCGTACTCATGATCGATCAGCGGTCGAGGAGCATTGCGCTATGCCAATGAACCGCTATCGGAACGCGACGACCTCAGAATCCATCACCTTTCTTGTCATCACCGGAGCAACGCCATGACAGCCGAGATCTTCATTCCTTTCGTGTTGATGCTGACCCCCGTGCTGATCGTGCTGATCGTGCTGCGTTACCGCTATCAGCAGGCGCGGGCGCGCTACGGGTTGTTGCTGCAACTGGCCGACAAGGGCGTGGCGTTGCCGCCGCAGCTGCTGGTCGAACCGAGCGCCGTCTATTCCGAGCGGCGCCGGGCGCTGGTACTGATCAGCGGCGGCCTCGGGTTGATGGCGACGCTGCTCGCCATGCCGGGCCACTTCGACAACGGCTATGGCGTCAGCAGCCTGTGGGGATTGGGCCTGTTGCCGCTGATGACCGGGTTGGGCTATCTCGTCAGCTGGTGGCTGAACCGGCGCGGGGACGTGCGTGGCTGACAGCGCCGCCGAGGCACGCATCGACCAGGCGCTGGTGGCCCGGACCCTGCTGGGCAACGACCAGCGTGCGTTCGAGCATCTGCTGCGCCGCCACCAGGGCATGGTGCGCGCCCAGCTGCGTCGCCTGCTGCGCGGCGACGGGGCGATGGCCGACGACCTGGCGCAGGAGGTTTTCCTGCTGGCCTGGCGCAAGCTGGATCAGTTTCGTGGCGAGGCGCGATTCTCCACTTGGCTTTACCGCATCGCCTACGCCTGCTTCCTGCAGGCTTGCCGCAAGCGGTCGTGGCCCGTCGGCGATGCGGGTGATGGCGAGGTCGGGCAGTTGCCCGCGCCGTCGCCCGCGATGGACCTGCAACTCGATCTCGAACGGGCCATGCAGCGCCTGTCCACCGCCGAGCAGGCGGTGCTGCTGCATTGCGTGCAACTTGGCCTGAGCCATGACGAGGCGGCCTACGTGCTGGCGATGCCGCTGGGTACGGTGAAAACCCACGCGGCGCGTGGCAAGGCAAAACTGAAGACGTGGCTGGCCGCCTGGCGGACCACCAGCGAGGAGCAGATATCATGAGCGATCCGCACGACGATGACACCATCGACGCGCTGCTGCGCCAGCAATTCGATGGCCCGGTGCCCGACGACGGCTTCTCCGCACGCGTGATGCAGCGGTTGCCGCCGCGTCGCCGTCACGTCACCTGGCCACTGTGGGCCGGCATCCTGGTCGGGGCAGGGGCGTGCTGGTCGAGCCTGCTGTTCTCGCCTTTGCTGCGGGCGGGCTGGCAGGACTGGCTGGCGGGTGAGCTGTCGATGCCGGCATTCGTCCTGCTGTTGGCGATGGCGGGCATGTCGGCCCTGGCCGGCTGGTGGTGCGTGGCGGAAGCCGGCGACCGCTGATGCGGGCGGCGTTTGCAATGAGGGCAACAAAGGGTAGGAGTCAATGAACACGATCGTGGTGGTACCGCATTCGCACTATGCTGATCCGATCCATAACCAGCCGTGAGGTCGCATCGTGGGCCGTATTGCCATCACCCGTGCCGTGAGCCGTGCGCTTGGCCACTGCGAACTGACCCATCTGGAGCGTCGTGGGATCGATCTCGACCTGGCGCGCGCGCAGCATGCCGCGTACGAGGGTGTGTTGCGCGATGCCGGTTGTGATGTGCGGCAAATGCCGGAGGAGCCCGATTTGCCCGATTCGGTGTTCGTCGAAGATACCGTGATCGTGCTGGATGAAGTGGCGGTGCTGACGCGGCCGGGGGCCGAGTCGCGGCGTGGCGAGATCGAGTCGATGGCAGTTGCCTTGGCGCCGTTTCGCAAGCTGCTGCGCATTGTTGCTCCGGCGACGCTGGATGGTGGCGACGTGTTGCGTCTGGGCCGCACGCTGTATGTCGGCGGGTCGGCACGCAGCAATGCCGAGGGCATGGCGCAACTGGCGCAGCTGCTGGCGCCGTTCGATTACCGAGTACAGGCGGTGCCCCTGCACGGGTGCCTGCACTTGAAGAGCGCCGTCACGCGGATTGCGCCCGACCTGTTGCTGATCAATCCCGATTGGGTGGACGCACGGCATTTCCCGGGCTATCGCGTGCTCGTCGTGGATCCGGGCGAAGCATTTGCGGCGAATTCGGTGTGGCTCGGCGATCGGCTGGTGTGCTCGGCGTCTTTCCCGCGCACGGCCGGGCTGCTGCGACGTGCGGGCATCGACGTGCGCCTGGTGGACATGACGGAAACCGAGAAGGCCGAGGGTGGCGTGACCTGTTGCAGCGTGATCCTCGACGCCTGATCCTCCGCCATCAAGGGCCAGGGAAATCAAACGCGGTCAAGGGCGTGGTCGTCCTTTTGCTTCCATCCCGCACGACAACTTTCCGAGTACGAGATGCCCCAGCAAGCCACCCTGGCCGGGTTCGCGGCGACACCGGACCGGTCGCCACGTCGCCACCGGCTTCACCCCGCACGTCACGCTGGCCTACGCCAGGCAGGACGTGGCGACCGGTCCGGTGGCGCCGGTCGTGTGGCAGGCCGACGGCTTTGTGCTGATCCACAGCCTGCTCGGCCAGACGCGGCATGTCGTGCTGGGGCACTGGTCCTTTGGAGGGGACGGAGGCAATTAAGTAGCTACTCAATCGCCTCCGTCCCCTCCAGCCACCATTAACCAGTGGCGCGCGGCGGCTTGTCGTGGATTAGCCTGCGCCCTTCCGCACGGCGGTTGGGGCTTTATGCGCAAGGCATGGAAGTGGCTCGGCCGCCTGGCGGCCTACGGGCTGAGCGAACGGTGCATGGCCAAGGTGTATCACATCGATCCGGCGCCGCCGGTGGTTCCGGCCGATGCCGCGGCCGTTGCCCGCGGCAAGCATATTGTCGAGACCCGCGGTTGCACGGATTGCCACGGGCAGGATCTCGGCGGCGCCACATTCATCGACGATCCGCTGTTCGCGCGCTTCTCGGGTACCAACCTGACGGCCGGTGGCCCGGGTGGCCAGCTCACGGATGCGGATCGGTTGCGCGCCATCCGCCACGGTGTAGCGCCGGATGGCCGCTCGCTGTTGTTCATGCCGGCTCAGGATTTCAGTGGCCTCAGTGATGCGGACATGGGCGACCTGCTGGCGTATCTGCACCAGGTGCCGGCGGTTGATCATGTGACGCTGGTAAACCGCGTCGGTCCCATCGCGCGGGTGTTGTTCGTGCTCGGCGAGATGCCCCTGCTGCCGGCGGAAGTCGTCGCCCATGCCGTGGCAGCCCATCCCGCGCAGTCGCCTCCAGTGGGGCCGACCGCGGCGTATGGCGCCTACCTCGCCACGAGCTGCTCAGGCTGCCACCACGAGGATTTCGCCGGTGGCCATGTTGCTGGCACGCCAGCCAACTGGCCGGACGCCGCGAACCTGACGCCCGACCCGAGCGGTCTCGCCGGCTGGAGCGAAGCCGATTTCCGCACCGCGCTGCGTGACGGTGTGGCCCCGGGCGACCGGAAGACCCAGACCGACTACATGCCGGTGCGCGTAACCCGCCACTTCAGCGACGAGGAAATCAGCGCGCTGTATGCCTTCCTGCACAGCCTTCCGCCCAGGCCGCAGCGGCACGGCTAGTTCTAAAAGGGGATGGAGGCAATCGCAAGCGGATGGCGGAGATCGCGCGGGCAGGTGGGTCGGCCGGAGGGCGCGACGGCTGCCGATGTCCCCGGCGGCATTCGGGCCTCCAGCGTGGTGCCATGCCGACGTGTCTTTTCGGACCTGCCCGATAGTGCGTTCCCACCCAGGGGCCGAAAATCTGCACTTTGCAAGCGGGGGCGTCCGCCATGCGTTCGATGCGGCAATGGATGGTGCTGGTCCTGTTGCTGTTGGCTCCGGCGTTGCCGTCAGTGGCCGGCTCCGTACAGCCGCCGCCGGTGGAGCTGGTCGACGTGTATCGGGGCGGCGTCGACCTGTCGCGCTATTGGGTCAGCGAGAAATTCGATGGCGTGCGCGGCTACTGGGATGGCCAGCGCCTGTTGACCCGCGGCGGTGCCGTCGTTGCGGCTCCTGCATGGTTCACGAAGCACTGGCCGGCTACGCCCATGGACGGCGAGTTGTGGGCCGGCTATGGGCGATTCGCACGGGCTTCCGCCATCGTGCGCACGGCTGGTGCGGATGACCTGGCGTGGCACGAGATGAGCTATCGCGTTTTCGACTTGCCTGCGCAGAGCGGCACTTTCGACGCGCGGGTCCCTGCGATCCGCGCGGTCGTGATGGCCATCGGCGATCCATGGGTGGTGGCGGTCCACCAGTTTCATGTCACCAGTGAGGCACAGCTTCGGGTGGAGCTTGGGCGCGTGCTCGACCGTGGTGGCGAAGGACTGGTGTTGCATCGGGGTGATGCGCTCTACGCGGCCGGTCGCGGTGTCGGCCTGCTCAAGCTGAAACCCTATGAGGATGCCGAGGCGAGGGTCGTCGCGATCAAACCTGGCCATGGCCGGCTCGCGGGCCGGATGGGCTCGATCGTGGTACGCACTCCGGACGGGCACCGGTTCGCGATTGGCTCGGGGTTTTCCGACGCCGACCGTAGCGATCCGCCGCCGGTCGGATCGTGGGTGACCTATCAGTTCAACGGACTGACAAACAGCGGGTTGCCGCGCTTCGCACGCTTCCTGCGCAGGCGGCCGGGCTTCAAGAGGGACGAGTGATGGTGCCTGGGACAATCAATTTCCTACGTTCCCCCTCTTTTGAAGCTACGTGCTGAAGCGCCGCAGCAAACCCAGTTGCGCGCTGTATGGCGCGGCCTTGCCGGGATGTGCGCGGCGATAGCGGCCCTGGCTGTCCAGCAGCCAGGCCTGGGTATTGTCAGCCAGCGCATTGGCCAGGGTTTCCTCGAAGGTACGCGCGGCCAGCGCCGGGTCGGAGATCGGGAAAGCGATTTCGATGCGGCGCAGCAGGTTGCGCTCCATCCAGTCCGCGCTGGCGCAAAACAACTCCGGGTCGCCATCGTTGGCGAACCAGTACACACGGCTGTGCTCGAGGAAGCGGCCAACGATCGAGCGCACCCGGATGCGCTCGCTGATGCCACGCAAGCCGGGCCGCAAGGTGCACGCCCCGCGCACCACCAGGTCGATCTCCACCCCGGCCTGCGAGGCGCCATACAGCGCGGCAATCACGTGGGGCTCGTTCAAGGCATTCAGCCGCGCCATGATCCGTGCTTGATGCCCTGCCTGGGCGTTGGCGGTTTCGCGCTCGATACGCTCGATCACCCCCGTGTACAGCGTGAACGGCGAGTGCAGCAGCCGTTTCAGCCGGATGATCGGGCCCAGGCCGGAGAGTTGCTGGAATACCTTGTGCACGTCCTCGGTGATTTCCGGATCGGCGGTCATCAAGCCGATGTCGGTGTACATGCGGCTGTTGAGCTGGTGATAGTTGCCGGTCGACAGGTGGACGTAACGGCGCAGCCCGCTGCGCTCGCGGCGGATGATGAGCAGCATCTTGGCGTGGGTCTTGAAGCCCACCACGCCATGCACGACCTGCACGCCGTTTTCGTGCAGACGCGCAGCCAGGTGGATGTTGGCCGCCTCGTCGAAGCGCGCCCGCAACTCGATCACCACGGTGACGTCCTTGCCGTGCCGCGCGGCATCCACCAGCGGTTCGAGCAGCGGGGTCTCTTCGCCGGCGCGGTACAAGGTCTGCTTGATGGCCAGGACGTCGGGGTCGAGCGCCGCCTGGCGCAGCAGTTCGATGACCGGGTTGAAGCTTTCGTAGGGGTGGTGCAGCAGGATGTCGCGCTGTGCGATCTGTTCGAACAGGCTCTTCCTGCTGCGCGCCGCCTCCGGCAGGCGCGGCGTGAATGGCGCGAACTTCAGCTCAGGTCGATCCAGCCACGCGTGGATCTGGCCGACGCGCACCAGGTTGACCGGCCCCTCGCAGCGGTAGACGCCGCTGGCGTCGAGCTGCAGGTTGGCGGCGAGCATCGCGGCCAGGTCGTCGGGGCAGTCGACGCCGATCTCCAGCCGGGCGGCATGGCCGTAGCCGCGCGCCGGCAATTCCTCCTTGAGCGCCTGCGCCAGGTTCTCCACTTCGTTCTCGTCGACCAGGAGCTCGCTGTTGCGGGTGACCCGGAACGGATAGGCGCCCAGCACCTCGGCATCGGGGTACAGCAGCCCGGCATAGGCGCACAGCACTTCGGCCAGCAGCACGAAGTGGTCGCCCGGGCCGCCAATCTCATCGGGCAGGCGCAGCAGCCGCGGCAGGCTGCGCGGCACGCCCAGCAGCACCGTGCGCGTGTCGTGCCCGGGCGCGTCGGGCGCGCGCATGACCATGGCAATGTTCAAGGTCTTGCTGAGGATGCGCGGAAAGCGGTGTGCCGCGTCCATTTCCAGCGGCGAGAGCATGGGCAGCGCACTGTCTTCCACGTAGCCCTGGAGCCAGCGGCGCTGTGCCGGACTCCATTGCTGGCGGGTGGAGAAATGCACCTGGCTGGCCGCAAGCTGCGGCTGCAGTTCGTCGCGCCATACCCCATAGGCATCGGCGATCAGGTCCAACACGCGGGCGCGGATGCGCCGCGACAGCTCGGCCGGAGGGATGCCGTCAGGTCCGGGCTGGGCCTGCCCGGAGGCCTGGTAGTACTGCAGCATGGCCACCCGGACCTCGAAGAATTCGTCCAGGTTGCTGGCCACGATGCTGAGGTAGCGCACACGTTCCAGCAGCGGCACGCCACGGTCGTGGGCCATGGCCAGCACGCGGAAGTTGAACTCCAGCGCGGCAAGCTCGCGGTTGAGGAACAGGCCGGTGGCGACCGGTTCGGCCTTGCTCGCGCCGTCGGCTGTTACTTCAGGCATGACTCATGGACAGGTGCTCGCGCGGGAGGTTGCGCGCTTTTCGGGGCATCACCCATTCTGGACCATGGCCGGTGCGCTTGCCATGCGCCTGGCCAGCGGAACGCAGCTTGGCATGCCGCAGGTGGGCTCAGGCGCGCCCGGCAAACTCGCCCGTCAGCGTGCTCACCCACACCTGCTCGTCGGTGCCGATGTACTCGGGCACCGCGACCTCGATGCCGGTTTCGAGCCGCGCCGGCTTGTTGCGCTTGGTGGCGCTGGAGCCCTTGAGCGCCGGGGCGGTCTCGACCACCCGCAGCAGGACGCTGCTGGGCACCTGCAAGGCCACCGGCGCGTCGTCGATCAACTGCACGTAATAACCCTCGACGCCTTCGACGATGTAGCCCGCGTTGTCGCCCACGAGCTCGGGGCCGAGCACGTACTGGGTGTAATCCTCGGTGTCCATGAAGACGAAGTCGTCGCCATCCCTGTAGGAGAAATTGGCGGCGCGGCGCAGCAGCTCCATTTCCTTGAGCTCGTCGTCCGCGCGCAGGCTGAGGTCGAATTTGCGGCCCCCGGGGATCGAGTACAGGGTGAAGCGGAAGGTGACGTTGCCGCCGCGCGCGGTCGGCGCGCTGCGCTCCACGTTGTGTACCTGGTACACCATGCCTTCGTGCTCGATGACGTGGCCTTTCTTGGTCTCGGCGGCTTTCATGGTTCGGGTCTTGGCAAGTGGCTGGGCTGCGAACGCGGCCGCGTGCGGCCGGCGGCAGGATTACTTCGGTTGCAGGCGCACCGCACCGTCCAGGCGGATGGTTTCGCCGTTGAGGTAGCGGTTGCCGAGGATGAAGGCCACGGTGGCGGCGAACTCTTCCGGCTTGCCCAGGCGCGAAGGGAAGGGGATGGAGGCGCCGAGCGAGGCCTGCAGCTCCGGGGTCATGCCGTCGACCATGGGCGTCCAGAAGATCCCTGGCGCGATGGTCAGCACGCGGATGCCGAAGCGTGCCAGTTCCCGTGCCATGGGCAGGGTCATGCCGACCACACCGCCCTTGGAGGCCGAATAGGCGGCTTGGCCGATCTGGCCTTCGTAGGCGGCGACGCTGGCGGTGTTGACGATGACCCCGCGCTCGCCGTCCTCGCCTGGCGCGTTGGCCTGCATCAGGTTGGCGCCGGCCTTGGCGACGTTGAAGCTGCCGATCAGGTTGACGGCGAGAGTGCCGGCGAAGTTTGCCAACGGCATCGGTCCCTGCTTGCCCAGGACGCGGCCGGCGCCAAGGATGCCCGCGCAATTCATCACCACGTTCAAGCCGCCCATGGCGGCGTGTGCAGCGGCGGCGTTGGTGGCGACGTTTTCCTCGGAGGTGACGTCGGTGCGGTAGAAGCGTGCGGCGTCGCCCAGCGCGCCAGCGGCTGCCGTGCCCTTTTCCCCATTGACGTCGAACAGCGCGACCTGGCCGCCATTTGCAACCAGATGTTGCGCCACGGCGTGGCCAAGCCCGGAGGCGCCGCCGGTGATGATGGCCTTGACTTGATCGAGTTGCATGCAGTCGTCCCTGCGTACCAAAGAGCCCTATCTTAGCCGAGCCGCCTGGCTCGTGATGGCGCCGTCGATGCGTAGTGGCTGAATCCGCGTTCAGTCCGGTGCGTGGGCGGAATGCTGGGATTCAGGAACGGCCGCTAGGCTTGGGGTGGCGAACGTAGGTTGCCGATGGCGTTCGCTGCGGCCCATCACCAGCAAGGAGTCACGCCATGAAAAACTACCTGGTCATGCTCGGTGCCAGCCTGCTGCTGGCAGCCACTGCCGCGACCGCGACACCCCCGCAACGCCATGACCAGCACGGCCAATGGTCGCAGAACCAGCATGGCCCGCGTGACGGCCATCGCGACCGTGACCGGCGTCACGGTCATGAAAGATACGTACGGGACCGCCACGGCTGGCACGACGACCGCGGCCGGTACTACGTGATGCACGACCGGGGCCGGCACGAGGGCTGGTACAAGCGGGGCGGTTACCTGCCCGTGCGCTATCGCGCTGACCGCTACTACGTGACCGACTGGCGGACGTATCGCCTGCGTCCGCCGCCGCGCGGCTACCACTGGGTACGCAGCGACAACAGCGAT
>DATNBK010000055.1:0-17667 GCA_035571995.1 Rhodanobacter sp. | reverse complement strand
CGCCGTTGACCTGCACGAAGTCCAGCGGCTGGAATTCAAGCTCCACGTCCCCGCAGGCGCCATCGTCGACATGGATGCGGTAGGCCAGGCGGGGCGCCTCGGGCCACAAGGGATGCACGCTGGTGATACCCCCAGGCTGCAGGTAGATGGCCAGGCCATGTTGCTGGCCGAACGCAGTGAGCGCGTCAAGGTCATGTACGTCCAGCAGCTGCAGATGCCGGACCACCAGGGCCACGACATCGTCGCCAGCGGCAAATTCCACCTGGGGAATGGAATCCACCGCGTGCAGCGTGCCAAGCATGTCGGCCAGCAGGCCGACCTTGGGACCGAGCGCCGGATGCATGACCAGGCAGTTGCGGATCTCGGCCACGTAACGCGGATTCTGGCGTTCGCGGAAACCAGCCAGCACCCTGCCCTTTTTCTGCACGTGGCGCACCGACAAGCGGCCGCGGCGACGGTAAGCCCAAGGCTGGCTGCGCAAAGGCGGCAACCAAGTGCGCGGCGCGACCTTCCCGATGCGGGTGAAATTCTCGGACAGCCAACGCTGCTTGCCGGCGACCTGCATGTCCGTGGAAAGGTGTTGCAGGGAGCAGCCGCTGCACTCGGCGTAATGCGCGCAGGCAGGTTCGACCCGGTGCGGGGAGGCGGTGAGCACCTCGACCAGCTCGGCCTCGTCATAGTTGCGGTGGCGCTTGTGCACGCGCAGGGAAACCTTCTCCCCGGGCAGCGCACCCGCGACGAACACGGTCTTGCCATCGATGCGCGCCACGCCGCGCCCGTCGGTGCCGAGCTCGTCGATCAAGGCTTCAATCGCGGCCGGCGGCAAGCCATAGGCTCGGGACATCTGGATCAACAGGCAGAGAGATACCGCCCATTATGCCAGCCCGACCCTATCGCCGGTCCCGCGATCAGCGCAGGGCGCTCCAAGCCTCGCGCGAAATTTGCCGCAGGAGCGTAGGCGACAGCAGCCGTCCGGGCTTCGATGCCGCTGCTGGCGACTACGTCCTTAGCGCTGCTTCCACGCGCCGCTGGCGTCCTGGTAGTACCAACCGGGATGGGCCTTCTCGATCCAGGTGGCGGCAAACGTCGAACGGATCTGCGCGGCCCACTCCGGATGGCCGTTGGCCTTGGCGATTTCCTGGTACAGCGCCGTGCGGTCGCGGTTTTCCTCGGCAATCGCGGCATTGGCCTGGGTACGCTGGCTGAGTGGCAGCTTGGCAGCGTCATGCAAGGCGACCAGCCCATCGTGGGTGAAACCGATGGCGCCACTGTCCAGCAGCGGCTGCAGTACATCCTTGAAGCGTGCACTCATGCGGGCGCGCAAGGCCTCGGTCACGGGCGTGGCCAGGCGCAGGTCCGGTTGGTCGGCCGCGTAAGCGGCGGGGATCAGGAAATCAAGCAGCATCGCGGACGGTTGCGCCTGCGCATCGCCCTGCGGCTGTTCCGGTTGTTTGGGCGGCGGGGTGGTCGTGGGCTCGCCCAGCACATTGCCGATGAACTGGTCGGCCGCCTTTTGCGCCGCCGCGGCCGGAAAGTAGACGTTGATGGTGACGCACCCCACGAGGGCCACGGCCACGGTGGTGAGGGTCGCGTAAATCAGCTTGCGCATCGGTGGCTCCAGGTTCGGGATGAGGGAGGATGTTCGCGCCAACTCAGCGCACTTCCGGCGGCGCGCCATTGATGGCATCACGCAGGCGGCGCACCAAAGTGGGCCAGTCGACCCGCGTCTGGTGGCCAATGACCTGCAGGTGCGGCAGCCCGCTGCCTTCGACGATAGTGTAGCCGTCGCCCGTCGGCTGCAAGCCACTCATCTGGCACACGCTGCCGTGCAGCGTGCAATTGAGCCCGATGCGCTTGTAGGCAAACGTCTTGAACAGTTTCAGCACGGCGCCCTGGAGGCCCCCGGCCACGCCGCCGCCCCCGACAGAAGTGAGGTTGTTCACCGCGCGCTGGCTGATCCGTCCGCCGCCGTCTGCCAGCAGGCTCGCCTTGAATGCCACAGGGTTCCAGTCGACCAGGCGCAAGCCGTCGATGCTGCCGTCGAGGCGCCCGGTGATGCTGCCAAAATCGAACACGCTGGTGATTGCAGCCAGGTCCAACTGGCGCATGGCCACGTCCGCGGCCAGGACCGGGTCGGCGCCGAAAGGATCCTGCAGCGATAGGCTGGTGATGTCGACGAAGCCGTCGAAGAGGTTGGCCGACAGGCCACCGTCAAGTTGGATATGGTCATCCACCATGCGCAACGACGGTATCGCTCCGGCCAGCGTGCCGGGGAACGCAGGCCAGCCAAAGGCGTGGCACAGCGCACCCAGGTCCACGCCGAGTACTGCGATCGAGGTGCTGAGGCGCTGGCCACGGGCCGCTGCCGGATGGATGTCGAGGTTGCCCAGGCGCAGTTGGCCGTTCAGTACCGGCACGAGCAGGGGCTCGGCCATTGCCAACGTACCACCCCGGCTGTGCCACTGGGACTTGGCACCACCCAGGGGCACGCGGTGGAATTGCATGCCGCTCCACGCCAGTGTGGTGGCCGGTCGGTTGCCTTGCGCCACCCAATCCAAGCCGCCATTCAAGCTATTGATCCCCAGCGATCCGCTGGCATCGTGGAAATCCAGGCCGGGCGTGCTGAAGGCAAAGGCGTGCAGGCCATCGGCGCGCAAATCCAGGCTGCCGTTCAAGTCGCCGGTGACGTTGGCGTCCGGCAGTCCAAGGCTGGCCAGCCAGGCTTGGCCGTAACGCGCATAGGCGGCGGGGAAACTGGCGTGAAAATCGGTCAACTTGAGTGAGGTCAAGCTGCCTTTTGCATCAATCGCCAAGCCGCCATCAAGTTGAAGTGCATCGGCATCATTGACGTGCAACTTGCTGATTTGCATCGCCCCATTCTGGCTGACAAGATGCAAGCTGAGACGCACGGCATGGTCCGGCAATTGCGCGTACAGCGGAGCCAGCAGGATTTCCCCGCCTTTCAGGTTGGCATCCAGTGTGACCTGGGAAGACGTTGCATTGTTGTCTACGTCGAAGCGGCCACTCGCGCCCAGGTTTTGCGTGGCCAGGTTCCCCGTCGGCGTGTCGAGGGCCATGCCACGCAAGGCAAATTGGCCCGACGAACGCAGGCCATGCTCAAGCACGTCCAGGGAGAGGTCGGCGTCCACTTCGCCGGCGCTGGTCTGCGCTGCGCCAAGCGTGCCCAGCAGGCCGCGCAACCAGGTGGCCGGGAGGTTCTTCACCACCACCTGCGCGTGCGACGGCTGGTCCAGCGGCAGCCAGGCGCTCGCCTGGGTGCGATCCTGGCGCAACTCCAGGCGCAGCGTATTTGCCGGCTGGTCGGCAACCAGGGTCGCATTGGCATTGCTGAGCTCGCCACCGGGGGTCGAGCCGAGTTTGACCTTGCCGGTGTAGACCCACTGCTGCCGCGGGTTGTGTTCAAGGACACCGTCCAGGTCGATGCTCACCCGTCGCCAGCCCACGGCCGCGACATCTCCCCGGGCAACATGCAGGCGCAGTTGGATCCCACCATCGGCACGATCGGAGAGCGCGGCACTCACGCTGCGCAGGCTGACTCCTGGCGCCTGCAGCACGTCCGCCTTGACCAGCACCTTCGCATGCCCGGCGGGTGCGCCAAGCAGCAACAGCAGGACCCCGCAACACAGCAGGAAATGGCGTTGTGTGCTATTCATTCACCGCCATTTTGCCAAACCCACCTGAACCAGACGGGTTCAATCATGCGCTGCCGGTTCCCGGGCCATAGTGATGCGCGGGTCAGTGAGTCGGCAGTCCGCGTGCTGGTAGCCGACGACGATGCCACCAGTTGCCGCTTCCTGGCCGATGGCCTGCAGGCCGTGACGCGTGATGTGGCGACTTGCGGCGATGGCGCCAGCGCCTTGCAGTGGGCCCGCGTCGAGAGGTTCGACTTGTTGCTGGTGGATTGCCGCATGCCAGGGGCCGGCGCCTTGACGATCGCGCACGCGCTGCGCGCCGACCCTCGCGCCGCGTCCCATGCCGCAGCCCTGGTGGCCACGAGTGCCGAATTTGCCGCCGGGGATCGGGATGCCCTGCTGAGCGCCGGTTGCGACGGGACCCTGGACAAGCCGTGCACCCTGGCCGAGCTGCGGCACACGATGCGCCTGATCCGCACCACGGGCGATGCCGTACTCGTCCTGGACGACGTCGCCGGCTTGCGCAGCAGCGGGGACTACGCGACCTTGGCGGCCTTGCGCCAACTGCTGGGCGAGGAACTCGAAACCATGGAGCTGCAGTTCGAGACCTTGGTCACCGACCCGTTGGCGCTGATCGCCCGCTTGCATCGGCTGCGTGCCGGATGCGGGTTTTGCGGGACCACGCGGCTGGCGAGCGCGGTCCAAACGCTGAAGCTCAAGCTGGAACTGGAACCTGGCTCCGACCACGCCGTAGCCATCGACGAATTCCTGGCCGCCCTGGCCGCCACGCGGCATGCCCTGGAAGCGCATCTGCGCGCCTCAGCGCCGTGAGCCTGCCATGGCGAGCACATGCCATGAACGCAGCTCCGCGCCGCCCAGGTGAAAGCGGATGACCTGGCGCATCAGTTTGCGCAATGCCGGCGCCGCCTCGGCGTCGGGCATGCGGTCGGCGGCCAGCGCCAGCAGGTCGCGGCCGCGCAGGGCCTCTGGGTCGGACGGCGCACAGGGCAGCAGGCCTTCGCCCAGCCCATACCGGTAGTGCCCGGCTGGATCGAGCGCCTCGCCGTTTCCCACTTCGTGCTGCAGTGGCAAGGCATAACCGATCGCTTGCAGCAAGTCCCGTTCGAAGCGCCGCAACGTCCAGGCGGTTGGTTCCCCGGCCGAGAGCCGGCCCACAGTGCGGGCATAAGCCTCGTACAGCACCGGCAACGGATCGTCGCGCGCGGTCAGGCGCACCATCAGCTCGTTGAGGTACAGCCCGGCCAGCACCGCCTGGCCGGCCAGCGGCGTGGAGGTGGCGGTACGCTCGATCGCGGTCAGCGTGGCCAGTTCACCCCGGCGCATCAGGCCAACCAACACGCTTTCGAACGGCTCCAGCAAGGCCCGGCGCAGGCGCGCCCGCTCGCCGCGTACGCCACGCGCGACCACGCCGAGCCGGCCATGGTCGCGGGTCAGCAATTCGAGCAGCAGGGAGGTTTCGCGGTAGGGCCGCGAGTGCAGGACAAAGGCTGGCTGCTGTTCAATGCGCATGTGTGCTTGCCCGGCGGTTGGTCTTCACGACCCGACCGCGCCCGGTGACCGTGAACTGACAGGCGATCGTTGATGCAGGCGTTCGCCCGGCCGCCGGGCGGCATCCCAGGTTCAATCGGTATAGCCAAACTGCTTCAGGCTGGCCTCGTCATCGACCCAGCCGGCACGAGCCTTCACCCACAGCTTGAGGAACACCTTGCGCCCGAGGAGGCGCTCGATGTGCCGGCGCGCCGCGGTGCCAATGGCCTTGAGTTGCTTGCCACCGGCGCCGATGACAATGGCCTTCTGCCCTGCCCGCTCCACCCAGATCACCGCGTGGATCTCGGCGAGACCATCGGGGCGATCCTCGAACCGCTCGATCTGCACGGTCGTCGCATACGGCAGCTCCTGGTCCAGGCGCAGCATGAGCTGCTCGCGCACCATTTCCGCGGCAAGGAAGCGCTCGCTGCGATCGGTGATCTCGTCGTCGGCAAACGCTGCCGGGCGCACTGGCAGGCGTTGCAGGATGGCCTGTTCCAAAGGCTCCAGGGCAAGCTGCTTGAGTGCGCTGACGTAAAGGACTTCCGCATAGTCGTGCCTGGCCACGATGCCGGCGACGAAGGGCAACATCCGGGATTTGTCCTGGTCCAGGTCGATCTTGTTGACGACCAGCAGGCGCGGCACCTCACGCTCGGCGATGATGGCGTAGATCGCCTCGTCCTCCGCGGTCCAGCGGCCCGCCTCGACCACGTGTACCAGCACGTCGACATCGCTCACGGCGTTGCGCACGGCGCGGTTGAGGCTGCGGTTCATCGCCCGGCGCGCGCCCTGCTGCAGGCCCGGCGTGTCCACGTACAGGATCTGCCCGGCCGCGCTGGTGGCGATGCCGAGGATGCGGTGCCGGGTCGTCTGCGGCCGCGGGCTGACGATGGACAGGCGCACCCCGACCAAGGCATTGAGCAGGGTGGACTTGCCCACGTTCGGCCGGCCCACGAGCGCCGCCAGCCCGCAACGGAAGCCGGCGATGGCGGCCCCCGTGGCAAGGTGGTCGGCGTGGGAAATGCTGCTGGCGCCCGGATCGTGGGTCATGGCATGGGGTGTGCGGAAACAGTGTCCAGTGTAATGCAGCCACCCCACCATCAATCGGCGTCGCGTTGGCCTGCCCCACTCTGATGGATGCCGCCATGGCGCTCAGCCCGGGGGCGGCGCCTCGCGTTCGGTGGCCAGTTGCTCCAGCACGCTCTCGGCGGCATCCTGCTCCGCGGCCCGGCGGCTGCCGGCACTGGCCTCGGCGCGGATCGCCACCGGTTCATCGACGGCACAGGCCACGTCAAAGGTCTTGGCATGGGCCTCGCCATGGCTGCCGGTCAGCTCGTAACGCGGCAGCGGCAGACCGGCGGCCTGCAGCCATTCCTGCAGGCGGGTCTTGGCGTCCTTGGACGAACGCCGCAACGCCGCGACACGCGGCGCAAAGAGTCGGTGCACGACCTGTCGGCACGTGTCGAATCCGCCATCCAGGTAGATCGCGGCAATCAGCGCCTCCAGCGCGTCGGCCAGGATCGAATCCCGTCTGAAGCCGCCGCTCTTGAGCTCGCCGGGACCCAGTTGCAACTCGTCGCCCAGCCCCAGCTCCCGGGCCAGGGCGGCCAGGGCGTTGCCGCTCACCAGTTGCGAGCGCAGACGCGAAAGCTCGCCTTCGTTGGCCTTGGGATGCGCCACGAACAGCATCTCCCCCACCAGCGCCCCAAGCAGGGCATCGCCGAGGAACTCCAGCCGCTCGTTGTTCGGCTGCCCGGCGCTGCGGTGGGTGAAGGCCAGGGCAGCGAGGCTGGGGTCGTGGAAGCGGTAGATGGATTGCAATGCCCAGCCGCCTCCAGCCTACTGCGCGACGTTGCCGACCAGGGCCACGTCCTTCTGGAAGTGCAGCAGGAAGTCGATGTTGTACATGAACGGCACCACCTTGTCGTACGCCACTTCCAGCGCGTTGCCGCTGGGCTTGCGCACGATGCGCACGTCGCCCGGCTTGATCGTGGCATCATCCACGTATTGGAAGTTCATCTTGAACATCAGGTCGCGGCGCATTTCGGTCAAGGTCTTGCCGTTGGTGCCCGACGAGGCCACCTCCTTCATGCTCTTGACCACCCCCATGTATTCCGCGTAGGCCGGCACCAGCTTCATGGCCATGTAGCCAAAGAAGCCAACCACGGCCAGGATCACGAGAAAGCCGATCAAGGTGATGCCGTTCTGCCTGGATTTCATAGTCCCCTCGCTATGCCGCCAATATGGCGTTCCCACCCTGGATCGACGCCCCGCGTAGCGACGCGGCGCCGGTCGACCCCTGTTGGCTGTGGATTCTCGCATTGTTTGCCGGCTTCGCGCACGTCGCGCCGGTCACGGGCTGGTTACCGCCATCGCGACGTCTACCGGATGAGCTTGCCAATGCGGGAGAAATCCACGCCTCCAGTATGCAGTCCTTTCCAGCTCATCCAGATCAGGAAGGCCTTCCCCGCCAGGTCCTGTTCGGGCACGCAGCCCCACCAGCGGCTGTCCAGGCTGTCGTTGCGGTTGTCGCCCATGACCAGATAGCAGTTCGGCGGCACCTTGGACGGCACGAATTCGTTGGGAATGGACTTGGGCTGGGTATAGTCCGGCATGCGCGCAATGGCATGGTCGACGTGGCCCAGGTGCTCGGTCCACAGCGTCGCCCCCATGTCGAGCATGGTGCGGTCGACCGGACGCTGCCGGTTGCCGGTGAAGAGGCCAAGCTCATCGGCCCGCACCGGCACGCCGTTGATCACCAGGTCCGAGCCGTGCACTTCCACCTGGTCGCCGGGCAGGCCAATGACGCGCTTGATCCAGTTTTGCCGCGGCACCGGCGTGGCTGGATTGCTGCACGTCATGTCGCCGCTGCGCACGAGGTGCCCATCCACTTCGCACAGGTAGCCCGGGAAACGGAACACCACCACGTCCCCGCGCTTGGGCTCGCCGATGCTGACGAACTTGTCGTTGAACGCCGGCAGCCGCAGGCCATAGGAAAACTTGTTGACCAGGATGAAATCGCCGATGTCCAGCGTCGGCATCATCGAACCCGAGGGGATGCGGAATGGTTCGGCAATGAACGAGCGCAGCAGCAGCACCACCAACACCACCGGGAACAGCGAGCGTGCCCAATCCACCGGGATCGGATCGCGGTAATCGGCGCCGGCAGCCTGCAACCGGGCCTTGCGGCGCCGGTACAGGACGAGGCGGTCAAACGCCCACACCAATCCGAACAGGACGGTGAGGGCCAGCAGGATCGCCGAAAAATCAAATTCCATGGACCACTCCTTCCAGGCCGGGGCCGGTAGCCGGCACAGGAAACGCCGAAGACGCGGATGCCGCGACTTGCCATTCCCGATACCCTATACCCGCTTCCTGTCCCAGCTATTTATCCATACGCAGGACGGCCATGAACGCCTCCTGCGGGATCTCCACCCGACCGACCTGCTTCATTCGCTTCTTGCCGGCCTTTTGTTTTTCCAACAACTTCTTCTTGCGGCTGACATCGCCGCCGTAGCATTTGGCCAGCACGTTCTTGCGCAAGGCCTTGACCGTCGAGCGGGCGATGATCTGCGCGCCGACCGCCGCCTGGATGGCCACGTCAAACTGCTGGCGTGGAATCAGCTCCTTCATGCGCTCCACCAGCTCGCGACCCCGGCGGTCGGCGTAGCTGCGGTGCATGATCAGGCTGAGCGCGTCCACCCGCTCGCCATTGATCAACACGTCGACGCGCACGAACGGGCCGGCGACGAAGCGGTCGAAGTGGTAATCCATCGACGCATAGCCGCGCGACACGGACTTCAGCCGGTCGAAGAAATCCATCACCACCTCGGCCAGCGGCAGCTCGTAGCTGATCTGCACTTGCGTGGCCAGGTACTGGATTGAACGCTGGACGCCCCGCTTCTCCTCGCACAGGGTAATGATCCCGCCAATATATTCGGCGGGCGTGAGGATACTGGCAATGATCATCGGCTCGCGGATTTCCTGGACCTGCGAGCCTGGCGGCAGCTTGGCCGGGTTGTCCAGCATCTCCGTGGAACCATTGGCCTTGAGCAGCTCGTAGCTCACCGTCGGGGCGGTGCTGATCAGGTTCAGGTCGTACTCGCGCTCCAGCCGCTCCTGCACGATCTCCATGTGCAGCATGCCGAGGAAGCCGCAGCGGAAGCCAAAGCCCATGGCCTCGGAGGATTCCGGTTCGAAGAACAACGCAGCGTC
Organism: Rhodanobacter sp.; assembly: GCA_035571995.1. GTDB lineage: Bacteria > Pseudomonadota > Gammaproteobacteria > Xanthomonadales > Rhodanobacteraceae > Rhodanobacter. Next base: position 8,251 of record DATNBK010000055.1, on the reverse strand, counting down.
ATTCAGGTGCAGCTTGTCCAGCGCCTCGCGCAAGGCTGGGTAATCCTCCGAGGCCACGGGGAACAGCCCGGAGAACACGCGCGGTTGCACAGTGCGAAAGCCGGGCAAGGGGTGTTCGGCCGGCTTGCCGGCCTGGGTCAAGGTGTCGCCGACTGGCGCGCCGTGCACGTCCTTGATGGCCGCATTGATCCAGCCCACCTCGCCCGGGCCAAGGTGGTCCAGCTTCTTGCGCCGGGGCGTGAACACGCCGACCTCGGCGACCTCATGGGTGCGCCCGGTGGACATCACCAGCAGCTTGTCGCCGGGGCGGATCTCGCCCTGCACGATGCGCACCAGGGAAACCACGCCCAGGTAATTGTCAAACCAGGAGTCGATGATCAGCGCCTGCAGCCGGTCGGTGTCGCCCGGCTTGGGCGGCGGGATGCGCGCGACAATCGCCTCCAGCACCTCGACGACGTTCTGCCCGGTCTTGGCGCTGATCGCGATCGCCTGGCTGGCATCGACACCGATGACCGCTTCGATCTCGGCCTTGACCTTGTCGACGTCCGCGTTGGGCAGGTCGATCTTGTTCAGCACCGGCACCACTTCCAGCCCCTGCTCCACCGCGGTGTAGCAATTGGCGACCGATTGGGCCTCGACGCCCTGGGCGGCGTCGACCACCAGCAGCGCGCCCTCGCAGGCGGCCAGCGATCGGCTCACCTCGTAGGAGAAGTCCACGTGGCCCGGCGTGTCGATGAAATTCAGGTAATAGGTCTTGCCGTCGCGTGCCTGGTACGGCAGCGACACCGCGCGCGCCTTGATGGTGATGCCGCGCTCGCGTTCGATCGGGTTGTCATCCAGCACCTGCTCCGCCATTTCGCGCAGACTCAAGCCTCCGCAAATCTGGATGATGCGGTCCGCCAGGGTGGACTTGCCATGATCAATGTGGGCAATGATGGAGAAGTTGCGGATCGATTCCATGGAGCACGTGCAAGCTGGGGCGCGGAGGTGCGGCCGGGTATGGATACCGCGGCAACGCGCCGCCTTTGCGGCGGCGCCAACTTCCTATTGTTGCACGGAACGCGCGTTTGCCACGCCTGGCGCCACATCACGGCCACCACGTCGGTGGCCGTCATGGGTTGCTCCCGGCAGCTACTTCTTGGCGTCCGGCACCGTCAGCCCGATGAAACGGCTCTGGTCGCCACGCCGCACCAACAGCAGGACCGTGCTGCCGGCCTTGACGTCCTTGGTCGCGGCCTCGAACTCGGCGACGCTGCCAATCTTCTTCTGGTTGACCATCAACACCACGTCGCCGGCCTGAAGCCCGCCCTCGGCGGCCACCGGGCCAGTGATGTCGCTGATGACCACGCCTTCGCCAGCCTTGAGCCCAAGCTGCTGGCGGGTGTCGCTGTCCAGCGATTGCACGGTCAGCCCCAGTGCTGCTGCACCGGTACTCGCGGTGGCACCGGTGGCGCTACTGTTGGCCACCGCGCCCTGGTCGCGTGGCGACTCGCCCACGGTGACCTGCAGTGTCTGCTTCTTGCCGTCGCGCATGATCTCCACCGGCACCCTGGTGCCTGGCTTGGTCATCCCCACCATCGGCGGCAGGTCGGCGGTCTGCTCCACCACGTGGCCGTCAAAAGACAAGATGATGTCGCCCGCCTGGATGCCGGCCTTGCTGGCGGCACTGTTCGGGGTGACCTGGGTCACCGCCGCGCCGGTGCCGTTGTCGAGGCCAAGCGCCTTCACCATGTCGTCGCTGACCGGTTGCACCAGCACGCCGAGCATGCCGCGTGACACGTAGCCCTTGCTCTTGATCTGCTCCACGGCGTTCATCGCCACGTTGATCGGGATCGAGAACGAGACGCCGAGATAGTCACCGGTGTTGGAGTAGATTTGCGAGTTGATGCCGACTACCTTGCCCTGCAGGTTGAACAGCGGGCCGCCGGAATTGCCGCGGTTGATCGGCACGTCGGTCTGGATGAACGAGGTGTATTCCTGGCTGCGCTCACCGAGGCTGCGGCCCACGGCACTCACGATGCCTTGCGTGACCGTGTAGTCGAAGCCGAATGGGGAACCGATCGCCAGGACCCATTGCCCGGGCTTGAGGGTGCCCGAGTCGCCGATGCTCACCGTCGGCAGGCCGTTGCCAGCGTCGATCTTGAGCAGCGCAATGTCATAGGTCGGATCGGTGCCGACCACTTTTGCCGTCAGCGTGCGGCGATCCTGCAGGCGCACGGTGACCTTGTCAGCGCCGGTCACCACATGGTTGTTGGTGAGGATGTAGCCGTCCTTCGAGATGATGAAACCCGAACCCAGCGAGGTGTGTTTCTGCTCCTCGGGCGAAGGCATCATCGGCAGGCCAAACAACTGGCGCAGGATATCGGCCTGGGGGCCGCTGGGCATGCCTTGGCGCGGACCCATCTGGCCATTCATGGGACGCTGGGAGGCCTGCTTGCCCCCGGTGTACTTGGCCTCCACCTGGACGACGGCGGGCGCGTTGTGCTCGACGATGCCGGTGAAATCAGGCAAGGACGCAGTCCCGGCAGTGGTCGCCGCCGCGTTTGCCTGCGGCGCCTGCACGCCACACGCGGTGGCTGATACCAGCAACGCCGTGCACGCGGCGTAGCGCAAGATGAGTGAGTGCATAAGACCTCCATTTGGTTGTCAGTTCGTGGCTACATACCGTGAATCAGCCACAGGCGGTGCACATTCAACGCAAAGCCATGGTCCGCTGTCCGCGGCCAAGCGCAAGCCGCAGGCGACACTCTGCCCGGGGCCAGCAGGCGCCCATGGGCAATGGCAAGCTGCAGCCGTCGGAACCCGACGGCTCAGTACCAGCGCGGAACAAATCTCATTGGGGAACCGACGCGTCGTGCGAACCCGCACTACGTGCAGCATCGATCAACAACAGGTAGGAACCGTTGCCATTGTCCAGCGTGCGCTGGCGGAACAGCGGTACCGCATATCCTGACGAGGACATCGCCGGGCGGGCGGAAACCTCGGTGAACGGCGCGCCCAAGGTAGCCGATGCGGGCTGGCTCAACGCACCGGCAGCGCCACCGCTCAACCACGGCGGCACCGCGGACGGCATGGTGGTCACGCGGCTGGCATAAGTGTCCTCAGCTGGCGCCTCGGCATCCTGGCTAGTGCTCTGCGCCGCGATCACCGGTTCAGTGTCGGTGGTGGGGTGGCCGACCATCAAGGTGGCCACGGCCACGCTCGCGGCAATGGCGCCGCCCGCCGACCAGCGCAGCCAATGCCGGCGGCGTACGCCTGCCGGGGCAGCTTCACGCGCAATGGCCGCTTCCACCCGCGCCGCAAACCCGGCACTGGCCAATGCCGGCATGCGCCCACGCAGGCCTTCGCGCATGAGGTGATAACGTGACCAGGCCTGTTGCAGTTCCTCGTCACGATCGACGCGCCGCAGCAGGAAGCGCCATTCGTGCGCCGCCAGCTCTCCGTCGACCCCGGCCGACAAGGCTTCACGCGCTTCCTGATTCACATGCACCTGGTTCATGCTTGTTCCTCACGATTTGACAGCAGGGGCCGCAATTTCTGGTCTATTGCCTCGCGCGCCCGAAAGATGCGCGAGCGTACGGTGCCAATCGGGCAATCCATTGCCTGTGCTATTTCCTCGTAACTGAGACCGTCCACTTCCCGCAGGGTAATGGCGGTGCGCAATTCCTCGGGCAGCTCTTGGACAGTGGAAAATACGGATTGTTCAATTTCCTGGCGCATCATTTCATGCTCGGGCGTGGCGTTGTCCTGCATGCGCTCGGCACCCACCATGAAACTGGCATCGTCAATGTCCACGTCGTCCGCCGGCGGGCGCCGCTTCATCGCCACCAGGTGGTTCTTTGCAGTGTTGACCGCGATCTTGTACAGCCAGGTATAAAACGCGCTGTCCCCGCGGAAGCTGGCAATGGCGCGCCAGGCGCGCATGAACGATTCCTTGGCAATGTCCTCGCACTCGGCGCGGTTCCTGACATAACGCGAAATCAGCCCGATCACCTTGTGCTGGTATTTGCGCACCAGGAGGTCAAACGCGCGCCTGTCCCCTTGCTGCACACGCTCGACCAGGATTTGGTCGAGTTCGTTTTCACCCACGCGGGCCGTCTCCATCGTCAGTGCTGCCATCCTGCTTGATACTGGATTCGTCCAGACTCCCGATGCCAATCGCGATTCCACTCGGGATCCAGGCTACCGATGTCTGGCTGCATGCTGCTTAACGCCGCTTTCATCTGCCCATTCCCTATCACGAAGTACCGTGATGGGGCTCCGTGGACGCAAGCACAAGTTGAACCGGCAGCCGGCTTGCCGACGGCCATCGCCGCAGCCCGCCGACCACCCTGCCAGCGGAGGATTGTGACACCTCACCCCCGCTGACCGCATCAGCCGCAGGCCGGCGCGCTGCGTCTCGCAATCGCCGCAGCAGGACGGTATCGTTCGGGCTCCCCCTTTCAAGATGTGCGCCTGCCATGTTTGAAGGACTGCGTTTCAATCATTGGAAGTGCGAGGTGGACGAGGACCGCGTCGTCACCGTGACCATGGATCGCGCCGACCACGGCGTCAACGCCATTTCCCACGCCGTGCTCGAGGAGCTGGCGCAGATCGTCGAACGGCTGGCAATCGAGGAGCCGGCCGGGGTGATCATCCGTTCGGCAAAGCCCTCCGGCTTTGCGGTTGGCGCGGACATCAAGGAATTTGCCGGCTATGCGCGCGATGGCCGCGTGTTGGACAACGTGCGCTATGGCCAGCAGGTGTACCAGTCCCTGGCCACCCTCTCCTGCCCCACCGTGGCAGCAATCCACGGCGCCTGCATGGGCGGGGGTACCGAGCTGGCACTGGCCTGCCGCCATCGCGTGGCGGCTGACGACCCGGCCACGCGCATCGCACTGCCGGAGGTGAACCTCGGCATCCATCCCGGCTGGGGCGGCACGGCCCGCCTGCCGCGCCTGATAGGGGCGCAGCCCGCACTGACCTTGCTGCTTACCGGCAAGACGCTGTCGGCGCAACAGGCGCTGGCGATCGGCCTGGTCGACCGGCTGGCGCCCGCCCAACGTTTGGCCGATGCGGCCCGGCAATTGCTGGCCCAGCCACGGCGACGGCCTGTCACGGCACGAGGCAAGATCTGGCTAGGCAATACCTGGCTGGCCCGGCAGATCCTGGGGCCGGTAATACGCCGCAAGACCGCGGCCAAGGTGCGCAAGGAACACTATCCAGCGCCGTTTGCGCTGATCGACGTCTGGCAGGATGGCGGCAGCGATATCGCCAGGCGGCTGGAACTCGAAGCCCGCTCGGTCGCCCGCCTTGCCGAGACCCCGGCTGCGCACAACCTGATCCGCGTGTTTTTCCTCCGGGAGCGGCTCAAGAACCAAAGCAGGGACACCGAGTCAGGCATCGCCCGCATCCATGTCGTCGGCGCCGGGGTGATGGGCGGTGACATTGCAGCCTGGTGCGCGGCGCGGGGCTTCGATGTCACCCTGAACGACCGGGGCATGCAATACATCCAGCCGGCGCTCGAGCGCGCACGCCAGACCTATGAGAAGACGCTGAAGGTCCCCGCCGTGGTGGAGGCGGCCATGCAGCGTTTGCACGCCGACCCGGATGGCGCCGGTGCGAGGGACGCCGATCTGGCCCTCGAAGCCATCTACGAGGACGGCAGCGCCAAGCGCGAACTGTACGCGCTGCTGGAGCCGCAACTGCATGCGGACGGCATCCTGGCCAGCAACACCTCGAGCATTCCGCTGGACGAGCTGCGCACGGGCCTGCTGCGGCCACAGAATTTCCTTGGCCTGCATTTCTTCAACCCGGTGGCACGCATGCCCCTGGTCGAGGTGGTGCGCCATGACCAGCTTGATGCCCAAGTGCAGTTGCGCGCGCTGGCGCTGTGCAAGGCGCTCGGCAAGCTGCCGGTGGTGGTGAAGGGCAGCCCCGGCTTCCTGGTCAACCGCATCCTCATGCCCTACCTGCTCGAGGCCTTGCAGTTGCACGTGGAAGGCGTGCCGGGCAGCGTCATCGACCGTGCGGCCGAAGCCTTCGGCATGCCGATGGGACCGATCGAATTGGCCGACACCATCGGCCTGGACGTGTGCGCCTCGGTGGGGCGCGAACTGGCACCCTTCCTGGGCCTGGTGCTGCCGCCGCAACTGGACGTGACGTTCGGGCCGGGCAAGCGCGGCAAGAAGGATGGCCAGGGTCTGTACACATGGACCGAGAGCAAGGCACAAAAGCCGGCCGTGCCCAACGACTACGTGGTGCCGCCTGATTTGCAGGAACGCCTGATCCTGCCCCTGCTCAACGAAGCGGTGGCCTGCCTGGCCGAGGGGGTCGTCGCGGATGCGGACCTGCTCGATGCCGGCGTGATCTTCGGCACCGGCTTCGCGCCGTTCCGCGGTGGTCCCATCAGCCACATACGCAGCGTGGGTGTGGAGGAGGCCAGGCAGCGGCTGCAGCGTCTGGAACAACTGTACGGCGAGCGCTTCAAGCCGAAACCTGGCTGGGACAATCCGGCGCTGTCCACGCCGGGCCAGGACCTGGCCGCCGACCCCGATCTCACCAGGTGAGGTCGTCGGGCACCCCGTCATCGACCGCCAGCGCCGCAGGGTCGACGAGCAACGCCAGGTGGCGCGCATCGAGAGCCTGGACTTGGCGGGCGACCCCGCTGGATACCAGCAGGTAGCGGCCATCATGCTGGACGATGCCTAGTTCGCCCAGATTGAGGGCGCGCAACTGCTCGGCATCGACATAGATACGACGGATCTTCCCGGCATATTCGAAATGCCGCGGATGATCCGCGCCGCTCTTGTTGAGGGCGCTGCCTGCCAACAACTCCTGCATGCGCGCCTTTCGCTCACGCCGCAACCGGGCCTCCTCGGCCAAGGCTTGTTCGCGTTGCCGACGCTCGCGCGCCTGCTGTTCCGCGCGCAATGCGTAGGCCTTGGCCAAGCCGATGTCGTCCTTGCCCGCAGCCGCTTGCGGGGCTGGGGACTTGCGCGTGCGGCGGCCGCCGGATGCGGTCGGCTTGGGCGCCACCGGCTGCTTGGCTACGCGCTCGCGGTAGTCCGGCTTGACGAGGCCGCTCTTCAGTAGCTGGTCACGCAACGAATCAACCATGCCGGATCCCGACTTCGAATATGGGCAAAGACTTGGGTTAGTAGTGCGGCGGCGGCGGTTCGAGCCGCGGATCATCCGCCTGCGACTGGCGCAAGGCCGCCAGTTCGTTGCGCGCGGCGCGCAACATGCTTTCCAGCGCCACGATGCGCCGCGACTGGTCGGTATCGGCATCGGCCAGGGCGCGCACGGTCTCGTCCATGAAGGTCAGCTTGATCTCGAGCTCGGTGAGGCGCTGTTCCATCGTTTCGTTCACGCCTGGCTCCGCAGACTGCGGCCGCGGCCGATCCCGTAATAGGCCAGGCCGGCCTGTTCCACCATGGCCGGCACATACAGGTTGCGGCCATCGAACACCACCGGCTCCCGCAACAGCTTGCGCACCAGGGCGAAATCCGGGCTGCGAAACGCCTTCCACTCGGTGACCACAGCCAGCGCGTCGGCGCCGTGGAGGGCCTCTTCGGCATCGGTGCACAACACCAGGTCGTCGCGGTCGCCATAGATGCGCCTGGCCTCGCTGGCGGCCTGCGGGTCGAACGCCCGCACCGTCGCGCCAGCAGCCCACAAGGCCTCCAGCAACTGCCGGCTGGGCGCCTCGCGCATGTCGTCGGTATTTGGCTTGAACGCCAGGCCCCACACGGCGATCGTGCGCCCGCGCAGCTCACCCTTGAAATGCTGTTCGATGAGCTCGAACAAGCGGTCCTTCTGCCGCCGGTTCACTGCCTCCACCGCCTGTAGCAGTTGCGCCGCGTAGCCCTGGCTGCGTGCCGTGTATTCGAGCGCCTTGACATCCTTTGGGAAGCACGAGCCGCCGTAGCCCGCGCCCGGGTAGATGAAGTCGTAGCCGATCCGCGGATCGGCACCGATCCCGCGACGCACCAGTTCCACGTCGGCGCCGACGTGCTCGGCGATGTTCGCGATCTCGTTCATGAAACTGATCTTGGTCGCCAACATGGCATTGGCGGCGTACTTGGTCAGCTCGGCGGAACGTTCGTCCATCACCACGAGGCGCTCGTGGTTGCGGTTGAACGGCGCATACAAACGGCGCAGCACGGCAATTGCCTGCTCGCTGGAAGAGCCGATGATGATGCGGTCGGGGCGCAGGCAATCGTCCACCGCGGCCCCTTCCTTGAGGAACTCGGGATTGGAAACCACGTCG
>DATNBK010000054.1:0-8492 GCA_035571995.1 Rhodanobacter sp. | reverse complement strand
CGGGCGCGCCCATTTTGCGACTATCGGAGTACTATCAGCGGACCGTGGGATTATCACTTGGCAGTGGACCCCGGGATCGCTGCCCGGCGCGTCAGGCGAATCAGCTCCTCAGCCTGGCGTGTTCCGGGCAGCAACTTGTCTGACACCTGTAGTTGGCGGCGTCGAGCTGGCCTCGTCAAATCACCCGCAGTCTTCTCCACCCCTGTGAACATGAAAAAGGCCGGCAATGCCGGCCTTTTTCGTCCCGCTTCAAGCGTGGAATCAAGCCTTGGGGGTGTGCGAAACGCACCAACCTTTCGCATTGACCGACTTGCCCGGGAACAACTGGCACGGACCGCGGCCTGTCGCACCGCCGGAATAGAACTGGCAATTGGCGCAGTCCTGGCCCGCCTTGTACTTCGGATCCTTCGACTTGGTCGCGTCCTCGACGTAATGCAAGGCCTTCGCCATGGGATCGCTTTCTGACAGCGCCGGCAGATCGGCAGCATGGGCAAAGCGGGGCAAGCCGCCCACCACCGCAGCGGCGACGGTCGTGCCAGCGGCTAGCTTGAGGAAGCGCCGGCGAGATTCGATATCTGCTTCATTCGACATGCTGCAATCTCCATCTGGTTGACCCATCCACAGCTGAGCCGCTGGGCAGCGTGCATCGTAACTCGACTCGGGAAACCTTCCCTGACTTCCGCGAATGGCTCTCATTTGCGCGCTTGGCGAAAGCCGCGCGTGTTATAGTCGCAGTTGATTTGGACGTCCAGAAGCCATGAGCCAAACATCCCCCGCCGGCCTCACCGCAGACGAATTCGCGGCATGCGCGCCGGTGGTGGCGCGTACCGCGCGCGAGCTTGGCGGGCTGGGCTGGACGCCAGCAACCAGTGGCAACTTCTCCATGCGTGCGGGACCCTCGCACGTGGCCATCACGATTTCCGGCTGCGACAAGGGCCACGCCAGCGTGGATGACATCATGCTGGTGGACGGCAACGGGCAAGCGGTGTCGGGAGCATCGCGTCCAAGTGCCGAAACCGCGTTGCACCTGCAGATCTACCGGCGCTTTCCCCTTGCCACCGCGGTCCTGCACACGCATTCCCGCGTGCAAAGCGTGGCTTCGCGCCTGTATGCGGAGCGCGGCCTGGTGCGGCTGCAAGGCTGGGAACTGCAAAAGGCACTCGATGGACATGCCACGCATGCCGACGTGGTGGACATACCGGTGTTCCAGAACACGCAGCACATGCCGGAACTGGTCGATCAGGTCGACGCCTGGCTGGACAGCGGCAAGCCGCTGCAGGCCTACCTGATCGCCGGCCATGGCCTCTACACATGGGGGCGCGATGTCGATGAGGCACGCCGCCACCTTGAGGCCCTGGAATTCCTGCTGGGCTGCGAAATGGACCTGAGGAGGTTGCAGACATCATGAGTCGACTGCGCATTTTCGATGAAAACAGGCCGGACGTCCCGACCCAGACCTTGACCGAGCACGCCGCGATCTCCGCCGCCCTGGCCAAGGTTGGCGTGCGCTTCGAACGTTGGGCGGCCAGCCAGTCGATCAAACCGGGAGCAAGCCAGGACGAGGTGGTGGCGGCCTACCGCGCCGACATCGACCGCCTCATGGCCACCGAGGGGTATCAATCGGTGGACGTCATCAGCCTGGCATCCGATCATCCAGACCGTGCTGCTCTGCGGGCGAAATTCCTGAGCGAGCATCGCCACAGCGAGGACGAGGTACGCTTCTTCGTCGCCGGTTCGGGCCAGTTCACCCTGCATTTGGAAAACGGCGTATACGACGTGCTGTGCGAGCAAGGTGACTTGATTGGCGTCCCGGCCGGCACGCGCCACTGGTTCGACATGAGCGAGTCGCCCTACTTCGTCGCCATCCGCCTGTTCACCAACAAGGACGGCTGGGTGGCCCAATTCACCGGCGAGGACATCGCGGCACGTTTTCCGCGCATGACGCCACAAGCACGGTCGACACCAGCCGCCTAGGCCACCGTTCCCGCACCGCCAAGGCGGGGACCAACGTGCGGCGTGGCGGCAACCGAAATACCCTGCAGCCAGGACCCAAGCATGCACGACGTGCGCGCCATCGTCACCGACATCGAGGGCACGACCAGCTCGATCAGCTTCGTGCACGACGTATTGTTCCCCTACGCGCGCAAGCACCTGCCCGCGTTCGTCGAGACCCGGGGCGACCAGCCCGAGGTGCAGCACTGGTTGCACGAGGCGGCGCGGGAGGCTGGGCTGATCGAGGCCAGCCGCCAGGAAGTAATCGCACTGCTGTTGCGCTGGATCGATGCAGACCGCAAGTCCACCGCACTCAAGGCGCTGCAGGGGATGATCTGGGAGGCAGGCTATGTCTCCGGCGCGTATCGGGCGCATGTCTATCCCGAAGTCGCAGCCAAGCTCCGCAACTGGCACGCGCGCGGGCTGCGGCTGTACGTCTACTCCTCGGGTTCGGTCGCAGCGCAAAAGCTGTTTTTTTGCCACAGCGAGGCTGGCGACCTCTCACCGCTGTTCGACGGATACTTCGATACGCAGACCGGTGCCAAGCGCGACGCCGAATCCTATCGGCGCATTGGCGAGGCAATCGGCGAGGTGCCGGATCGGATCCTTTTCCTCTCCGACGTCGTGGAGGAACTCGACGCGGCCCGCAGCGCGGGCTGGCAAACCGCCCAGATCGTCCGCGACCCGCTGCCGCTGCCGCTGCCGGAAGCAGGCAGCCACCCCGCCTGCCGCGATTTCGACGCCATCAGCGTCTGAGTACTTTCTGCTCGTAGGCAACGCCTTTCGTATCCATCGTCGAGGCTCTGGGAGTCCACTTTGGGTACTCAGTTCACGTGGTTGAATTCGGGCATGGCCGGGAACTGCTGTCCTGCCCGCCATTTCCCGGCATCCGGCCGCTGGTAGACGACCTTGCCACCGATGATGGTGTACAGCACACGCGTGCGCAGGATGTCGGCCGCGGGAATGGTGAGCAGGTTCCCTGAGAACACGTCGATGTCGGCAAGCTTGCCTGGTGTGAGCGAGCCGAGTTCGTGGTCCTCGAAGATCGCGTAGGCATTGTTCCAGGTGTAGGAGCGCAGCTCCTGCAGGCGGGTCTTGGCCTGTTGCGGAGAGAACGTCTTGCCGTTGCCATAGGCACGCGTCACCCCGCAGTAGAAAACCGGAATGGGGTTGATATCTTCGACCGGCGTATCGGTGCCATCGAGCACCATCGCGCCGCTCTCGATCAGCGAATGCCACATGTAGGACTCGTCACGAGCGCGCTGCTCGCCCAGCCGCGCCACCACCATCGGCGCATCTGAGCAGGCGTGGATGGACTGCATCGAGGCGATGACTCCGAGCTGGGCGAAGCGCGGCAGGTCGGCCGGCGTGACGTGCTGTGCGTGCTCGATGCGCCACCGCAAGGCGTGGGCCGCCGGGTCCTGGGTGAAAATCTTCTGGTACATGTCCAGCACTTCCCGGTTGGCGCGATCGCCAATGGCATGGATCGACACCTGGAAGCCCTCCCGCGCCGCGATCTCGGCGATCTGCGTGAGCGTGCCCATCGGCGCGACATTCTTGCCCGTGATGTCTGGTGCATCGCTGTACGGCTTGAGGAACCAGGCACTGCGCGTGCCCAGCGCCCCGTCGGAAACGTCCTCGCCGACGCCGCGCACGGTGAAGTGGTTGTTGGCGTAACCAATGATGCGGGACGCGGCGAGATGCTGTTCAAGTTCCGGGATGGATTCGACGCCGACGTTGATATACAGGCGCAACGGCAGGCCTTTGGTCGCCTGCTGCTTCAGCCAACTGATCGTCGCGAAGTCTTCGCCCTGGTCGACGAAACCGGTGATGCCCTTGCTGATCGCATTTTGTTCGGAGAGCTGCAATTCCTTCTCGCGTCGCGCAGCGTTGTCCGCCGCCGGCAAGCTGGCCAGTTGATGACGATAGGCCGTGTACACGGCGCCGCCGGCGGTGTCGCGCAACACACCGATGGGATTGCCGTGGGCGTCATGGACGATGCTGCCGCCCACCGGGTCGGGGGTCTGGGCGGTGATGCCGGCAAGTTTCAGCGCCGCCGCGTTGGCGTAGATGGCGTGGCCGCTGGCATGCGACAGCAACACGGGGTTGTTGGGCGACACGGCGTCCAGGCTGGCTGGAAGCGGCAGGCCATCGACATTCGGCGCGGGCACCTTGTCCCACTTGGACTGCTGCCAACCCTGGCCGAGTATCCACTGTCCTGGCTTGGCCTTGGCGACCGCGGCCTTGACCATGGCGACCACGCCATCCCAGTTGGGCGCGGCGCCGAGATTGAGCTGCATCAGCGCCTGCCCGGTATCCATCAAATGCCCATGGCCTTCGATGAAGCCGGGCGTGACGAACGCACCGTGCAGGTCCAGCACCTGCGTGCCCGGCCCGACGTAGTGCGCGATCGCCTCGTTGCTGCCCAGGGCCTCGATCTTGCCGTCACGCACGGCAAGTGCCTGCACCTGCGGCTGCAGCGGGTCGAGCGTGGCGATCACGGCATCGCGCAGCACCAGGTTCGCGACAGGCAGTTTCGGGGGGAAACCCGCGATCGGTGCGCTGGCCGCGAGCGCCGTCACGGCAGGAGCCAGGATCAGGGCGGAAAGCAGGACGCGTCGTACTCGCATGACACACCTCGAGGCAGGGATGGGACAAGCGACGGCGCGGGGGGATTTCTCTCCGCGCCGCCGCCCTTGCCACGCTTGCTGGCTTACCAGCTGAACGCCGCGGTGGCATAGACGTAGGCGCCGCCATCACCCATCGGTGAGCGGTGCGGATAGATGAAGATGCCGTCGAAGTTGTTGTTCTCGTCGTTCTTGCCCGGGTAGGCATCGTTGAGGTCGTTTGCGCCCAGGGTGAACGTCCAGCGGTTCCAGTCGTAGCTGGCGCTCGCATCAAGCACATAGCGGGCGGGGAACGACTGGTTGCTGATCGCCGTGGTCCCCGGCACGACGAAGGTGCCATAGCGGGTGAGCGTGCCGTTGACCGTCCAGTTGCCGACCTGCCAGGTGGCGCCGACGAATGCCTTGGTCTTCGGCGTGCTGTCGGTGAGCAGGAGCAGGGTCGAATTGTCCACCACGGGCAGGACCAGGCCGGCCAGGCCGAGTTGGGGCGGGTTCGGCTTGATCTTGGTGACGTCGGTCTTGTTGTAGTTGACGCCGCCGGTGAGCTTGACCGTGCCGTCGTTGCCCAGGTCCAACGGATAACTGAGCACCAGATCGCCGCCGCGGGTGCGGGTACTGACGGCGTTGGTGAAGAATGCGCCACCGGCCACGAACGGGATGCCCACCGACGTCAGGTAATCCTGTACTTCCGGCCCGGTCAGGAAGCTGCTGGGACGGATGCGGTCGGAAATGCTGATCTGGTAGACATCGACCGTGGCATAGAGTCCGCTCGCTGGCGTCAGCACCAGGCCCAGACTGTAGTTGCGGGATTTCTCGGCTTTCAGCGGCTGGGCGCCGAGCGCGATCGCGGCGGGATTGTTCACCGGGAACGTGTGTTCAGCGGCCAGGTACTGGGCACCCGTGATGGGATCGTTGAACGAGTTCAGCGAGGTGCTGGAATACCAGGACTGGACCAGGGACGGTGCGCGGAAGCCGGTCGCCACCGTACCGCGCAACGCCACCGTGTCGGTGAAGGCGTAGCGCCCGGAAAGTTTCAGCGGCTTGGCGTTGCCGAAATCGCTGTAGTGCTCGTAGCGCGCGGCGACGTCGGCGCTGAGCTTGTCGGTCAGGTCGGTCGACAAGTCGACATAGGCGGCTTTGTTCTGCCGGGAATGCTCGCTGGCGTCACTGGGCTGGAAACCCGGGAACACCTGCGCGCCCTCGCCGAAATACGAGGCCGGGTCGCCTTCCTTCAGCGTGTAGGTCTCGTCGCGGTATTCCAGGCCCCAGGCTACGGTGAGCGGATTCCGCAGCCAGCCGGGGCGGAAGTCGCGGATGAAATCCGCATTCAGGATCTTGTCGCGCGTGGCCGTGGTGCCGATGTAGAAGCCGGTCGGCGAAGCTGCACCCAGCGAGTAGTTGAACGTGTCCGCGGTATGCAGTTTCCAGTGGTTGCCACCGTTGTTGACGCTGATGTCGTAATGCCAGTCGCCAATGGTCTTGCCGCGCAGGCCGATGACCCCGGAGTCATCGCGCAAGGCGCTGTTCTCGGTGGGCAGGTAGCCATTTGGATAGACGGCCACGGCGGCGGGATTGTCGTCCTTGTATGCCGACAGCGAACGGAAATAACCATGGCCACTGACGTTGCGCTTGCTGAACATGAGATACCCGTACAACTGCGCCTGTGGCGTCAGGTCGTACTGGAAGTTGATCGTGCCGGCCTTGGAACGGGACAGCGGCAGGCCGTCGTGGAAGGTCACCGTGCCGTAGGTGGGATCGCCGGGAAAGCGGATATCCGGGCCGGCGCGGTTGGTCGGCTCCTGGTGCTGCGCGTTGACGCTGACGTGCACCCAGCCCTTTTGCCCCAGGTCAAAGCCGCCGTCGGCACTGCCCTGCCAGGTGCTGCCGTCGCCGGCGCTGTACATGCCATGGGTCAGGCTGACCGAGCCATGGTTTCCGCCGCCCTTCAGGATGATGTTGATGACACCGGCAATCGCGTCCGAGCCGTATTGCGCGGCCGCGCCGTCGCGCAGCACCTCGATGTGGTCGATCGCGTTCACGGGGATCGCGTTCATGTCCACACCGGAGGAGCCGCTGGCGTAGGACTCGCCGTCGACACCCAGCACCGAGGTGCTGTGCATGCGCTTGCCGTTAACCAGCACCAGGACTTCGTCCGGCGACAAGCCGCGCAACTGTACGGGGCGCACTGCCTCGGTCGCATCCACGTTCGAGGGTTGCGCAAAATTGATCGAGGGCAGCAAGGTACGCAAGGCCATGCTCAGGTTGGGAGCACCCGTGGCCTTGAGGTCCTTGGGCGTGAGCACGTCGATCGGCGCCAGCGAATCGACTTCGGTGCGGTTGAACGAGCGCGTGCCAGTGCTCACCACCACTGCCTTCAAATTGGTCGTGTTCTGCTTGACCGGGGTTGGCGCGGCATCACCATCCGGATTGCTGGACGAGGCCTGCTGTGCCGACACGCCGGCACAGGCCAGCGAGATGGTTGCGGCAAGCAGGGTTCGTGTGGCGTTTTTGTGCAAATGCATGGATGACTCCGTGTGGCGACAGTGAATTTTCCGGTGGCACGCGCAAGCTGCCACGGCCGCACGCCGTCGAAGCGAACTTCGACAACACCGGCCGCGATGGACCGTGGGCTGATCAGACGCGGGGGCTGCCACAATCGTGGCGACGACGCGGCAGGATGCTGCCGCGCCGCGTTTGGACGAGCGCTTACCGCGGGCTACTTTAGACGTCTCCGGCAGCCACACAAGCCTTGCGGATGGCACGTCACAATGCCGCGGGTGAGTAGTAGAGTACGCAATTGCCTCGCGACCGGGAGAGCGCATGCGCGTCATCAGCCTGCTGTTTCCAATCACCTTGCTGGCTGCTGCAAGCGCAGCGCTGGCCGGCCCCGCATCCGTTGCCGGGTTCCCGCCACAGCTCACCCCGGCCGACCTGGTCCTGCGCGACGCCGTGGTGGCGACGCTGGATCCACTGCAACCCCAGGCGCAGGCCATTGCCGTGCGCGACGGCAAGATCGCGGCCGTGGGCAGCAACGAGGCGATCCGGCACTACGTCGGCAAGGGAACCAAGGTGATGGACCTGCATGGCGCCTTCGTCACGCCCGGCTTCATCGAGGGCCATGGACACCTGATGCAGACGGGCGAGTCCCTCACCCAGCTCAACGTCGGCGCCGCCGCCAACTGGGACGAGATCGTCGCCATGGTCAAGGCGGCCGCAGCCAAGGCCAAGCCGGGTGAATGGATCCTCGGCAAGGGCTGGCTGGAGACCAAGTGGGATCGCGTGCCGCAACCCAACGTGCTCGGCCTGCCATTACCGGCAAGCCTGGACGCGGCATCGCCCAACAACCCCGTGCTGCTGATCACCGCGAGCTACCACGGCGTGTATGCCAATGCCGCGGCCTTGAAGCTGGCCGGCATTACCGCAAAGACGCCAGATCCGGTCGGCGGCAGCATCGTCCACGACACGCATGGCAATCCGATCGGCATGCTGCGCGACACCGCAGCCGACCCGGTATACAAGGCCTACAGCGACTATCTCAAGGCGCTGCCGCCGGCAGACTACGCCGCGCTGCGTCGCAAGCAGCTCGATCGGGCGATGCAAAACGAGCTCAGCAAGGGCATTACCACCTTCGTCGACATGGGCGAAAACTTCCAGACCATCGATTGGCTGAAGCAGCAGGCTGGGCAAGGCATACCGTTGCGCCTGTACCTCAACGTCGACGGTGAATCGGTAGCCTCGCTCGATGCCAACCTGGCCAAATACCGCACCATCGGCTATGCCGACAACCACTTCACCGTGCGCGGCATCGGCGAGGTGACCTCGGACGGCGCGTTGGGCACGCGCAGCGCATGGTTCACCAAACCCTACAGCGAC
>DATNBK010000053.1:0-2621 GCA_035571995.1 Rhodanobacter sp. | reverse complement strand
CGCGCAGGGCAAGCGGCGGTATCGTGACGGCACGCTGGTGCTGGAAACCGAATTCACGACCACGGAGGGCAGCGTGGTCGTCATCGATTGCATGCGTGCGCACGATGGCGACGACGGCGTGGACGTGCTGCGCCTGGTGCGCGGCCTGCGTGGCAAAGTGTCGATGAGCATGCGCCTGTGCCTGCGCTTTGGCTACGGCCAGGCCGTGCCCTGGGTGACGCGCACCAAGGACGGCCGGGTACAGGCGATGGCGGGCCCGGACCGGGTCATCCTGTCCACGCCGGTGACACTGCGCGGCGAGGATCTCACCACGCTGGCCGACTTCAGCGTGGGCGAGGGCGAGGAAATCCCGTTTGCGCTGACCTGGCGCCAATCCTGGCAGCCGCTGGCCGATGCGCCGGACGTGGCCGCTGGCATTGCCGCGGAAACCGATGAGTGGAAACGCTGGTCCGCGCGCTACGACGATGCCGGCGCCTGGGACGGGGCGGTGTTGCGCTCGCTGATCACGCTCAAGGCGCTGACCCACCGCGAGACCGGCGGCATCGTCGCGGCGGCGACGACGTCCCTGCCCGAAGAGATTGGCGGGGAGCGCAACTGGGATTACCGGTTTTGCTGGCTGCGCGATTCCACGCTCACCTTGTTTGCGCTGACCGAGTCGGGATACATCGACGAGGCGGCGGCCTGGCGCCAGTGGCTGCTGCGCGCGATCGGCGGCGATCCCGCGCATCCGCGCATCATGTACGGCGTGGGCGGCGAACGCCACCTCACCGAGCTCGAACTGCCGTGGCTGGCGGGTTACGAAGGCAGCAAGCCCGTGCGCATCGGCAACGCCGCCAGCGGCCAGTTGCAGTTGGACATCTACGGCGAGCTGATGGATTCGCTGTACCACGCGCGGCGGGTCGGGCTCGATGAACTCGATGCCTGCTGGGACCTGCAGCGCCTCCTGATCGGGCACCTGGAGACGATATGGCGCGACCCCGACGAGGGTATCTGGGAGATACGCGGGCCGCGTCGCCAGTTCACGCACTCCAAGGTCATGGTATGGGTTGCGGTGGACCGCGCCGTGCGCACGATCGAGGAATTCGGCGAGAAGGGCCCGCTGGAGCACTGGCGCGAACTGCGCCAAGCCATCCATGACGATGTCTGTGCGCACGGGTTCGATCGCGAGCTGGGCTCGTTCGTGCAGTCCTATGGCAGCAAGGCGATGGACGCGAGCCTGCTGCAGATCCCCCTGGTGGGCTTCCTGCGCGCCGACGACGAACGCGTGCGCGGCACCATCGCGCAGGTCGAGAAGCGCCTGCTGGAAGGCGGCTTCGTGCACCGCTACAACACCGACTCGGACGTGGATGGCCTACCCGGCGACGAGGGCGTCTTCCTCGCCTGCAGCTTCTGGCTGGCCGATTGCATGGTGCTGCAGGGCCGCATGGACGAGGCCCGCGCGCTGTTTGAACGGCTGCTCGCCTTGCGCAACGACGTCGGCTTGTTGGCCGAGGAATACGATCCCAAGGCACGACGGCAACTGGGCAACTTCCCGCAGGCGTTCTCGCATATCTCCCTGGTCAACACCGCGCACAACCTGAGCCGCGCCTCCAAACCGGCGGAAAAGCGCGCCGGCCGGGGCACGCAAGGTTAGTCCCGCACGGCCGCTGTCGGTCGGGGCACGGCGGGGACCGTCATCCGGCGGCCGACGCCGGCGGCACAAGCCCGCTCAGTGGCAGTCGACTTTCAGGATCGCGCCCACCAGGCCGAGTGAGCGGGTCATCACATCGCCGAAGAAGGACGTGTTGCTGGTGAACGAGAGCGAGCCGGCCAGGCGGAAGCGGCCGACCGACTGCGGGTTGCCGCGCACGTTCATGAAGGTCAGCCGGCGCTTGTTGCTACCGTCGACGTTCATGATCCACCAGTCGGCGCCTTGGGGATGGAAGCGGAAAAAATCCGCCTGGTCGCCCGTCATGTAGACGATGCTCTTGCCGTCGGGACTAAAGGTCGGCGCCTGGGCGAAACTTCTCGTCGTGAGCTCGTGGATCACGCCGCTGTCGATATCCATGGTGTAGATGCGCGAGGCCAACAGGTTCTTGCTGACGTAGGGGCTGTAGAACGCGATCGTCTTGTTGTCGCCGGCGATGGATTCCACCTCGCCGCCCTGGTCGACGCCGCCCGGGATGATGTGGCGCACGTTGGCCAGGTGTGGCTCGGGCGTGGCGACGAAGTCCGCGACGTTGAATTCGTAGGCGCCGGCAAACAGGTTCACGCTGAAGATGCGCGGCGCCTTGATGCGCTCGGTCCAAACGAACTTGCGGCCGTCCGGCGAGAACGCCGCGTGGGTGACCGCACGGTCGTAGCCGGCCGGCAGGTCATACAGCTTCCAGGTCTGCCGGCCGTCCGGCGTCACCAGCCAGTAGTCGGTGTAGGCGCCGTAACCGGGCGTCGCGTCCATGGACGAGCGCTCGTGCTCGTTCTTCTCCACCGTCATCACCAGGTAACGCCCGCTGGGATGCCAGGCTGCCGGAAACTGGTGGCGGTCGTCGCGCCAGGCGTGCCAGTCGACGCGGCGCTCGTTGCTGCCATCGGCGTTGGACACGAAGGTGTGGTAGTAGCCGTTTGCGCCGGTGCGCCCATAC
>DATNBK010000052.1:0-2007 GCA_035571995.1 Rhodanobacter sp. | reverse complement strand
CGCCAGGCGATCGAGCACTACTGGTTCGAGCGCCGCGCCTGGCGCACGTAGCGGGTACCCAGCACGTCATCCCAGAACAAGGTGGTGACGCCGAAATTCGTTTCCGGGTGGAAGTGGTGGATCTGGTGGGCGCCAGCCCAGCGCCGCAGCCACGCCTGCTTGAAGCGCATATGGTGGATCGCGAAATGGCTGAGGCCGTAGGCCACGTAGCCCATCGTCACCGCGCCCATCAGCACCAGGACAAACCCGGTCGGCAGCACTGCCGCGAGCAGCGCCGTCAACACCATCAGCACCATGGCCGGCAGGAAAAACGGCAGGGAATCGTAGCCGAGCGGATTCTCGTGATGCTTGCGGTGGCCCTGCTCGAACAGCGGGATGTGGGTGTGGAACATCCAGCGATGGAAAAAATATTCGATGAAGCTGAAGGCGAACAAGCCCAGCGCCACTGCCAGCGCCACGCCCAGGACACCGCCGGCCCCCAGGCGCGCGCCCATCACCAGCAGCGCAATGCCCAGCGCCGAATCCACCACCACTTCGACCCAATAATTGGTGCGCGTGCTGGACAGGCGGGCAATCCCCTCCAGGCCAGAGCGCGACAGGGTTTGCATGGTCAAACGCCATGTCATGACATTGCCTCCAAAGCAACCCTCGGCGAATCCGCACCGCGTACGCCATTGTCCCACTTAGCCGACGACGAATCACAGACCCAGGACAAGTCCGGTCCACTCCGGTGACGGATTCCGATGCTCAATGCGACAGCACGAACGCGGTGAGGATTTGCGCGGTCTGCTGGGGCTTTTCCTGCATGGGCAGGTGCTTGCAGCCGCTCAACATGCTCGAGCTGATCGCCGCGGCATGGCTCAGGCCGCTGCGCAAGCTGTCCAGCGCCGAACTGTCGATGACAGGATCGTCACGGCACCACAGCCCGAGCACCGGCATGTCCAGCTCCGCCAGGTGGCTTTGCACGATGGTTTGCTGCGAGCCCTGGCGCAGCCCGGCCAGCCGCTCCTGCACGAAGGCGCGATCGGCCCGGTTGCGGCGCACCAGGACGTCGGCAAAGCGGCCGCGCTCGGCTGGCGGCTGCGCCATCAGCATCGCCCGCGAGCGGGCCAGGCCGGCACGGTCGTCGTATTCAAACAGCGGCGCGGCGGTGGCCTGGGTGCTGAAGGCATTGTCCTTGGCCTGCAGGCCGAAGGCCTCGAACAAGGCCAGCCTGGCGACGCGGTCGGGGTGCTTGGCGGCATAGACCGTGGCCACCGCCGCACCCGTGCCATGCCCGGCCAGCGCGAAGCCGCGCACGCCGATTGCCTGCACGAACTGCTCCAGGCGCGCGGCCTGCGCTCCAATGGAGTAATCCGCGCCCGGCACGCGCGTGGATTCGCCCCAGCCCGGCAGGTCGGGAATGATGACGTGGAAATGCGGCGTCAGTTCCTCGGCCATCGCCAGCCATTCGCTCTTGTCGGCGGCAAAGCCGTGCAGCAATATGATGTCCTGGCCTTCGCCACCGGCGTAATACGACCACGTGGTGTCGCCCGCCACCACGCTCTGCTTGTCGACATGCGCGGCCATCGCCTCGCGCGCCTGGTTGGCTTGCATCAACCATTGCGGCGCCAACCAATAGCTGCCGCCAAAGACGACCAGGAGCAGACCGGCCAACCAGGCAAGGAATTTCAGCCGGCGCAGCAGCAGGCGCTGCCACAACGGGCGGGTCGGCAAAGCAGGTGTGGACATGTCGATCGGTGGACCTTGCATGGAGCGGACGCGAAGCGCGACGTTCGCGCGACTGCGCATTTAAGCATGCCCATCATTCTACCGATGCCCCGCGTGGCGCCGGGGGCACAGGCACCTAGGTGCCTGCGATGGCCTTGGCCTTGGCGAAGATGGCCGCGACGGCGGCCTGGGTCAGCGGGTGGTAACCCGACGCCGCCGTGGCATAGACCTGCTCGGCGTAGGCGAGCCCGGCTGGAGTCCTGGCCAAGGCCTTGTACAGCGGAGTCGTCAGGTACA
>DATNBK010000051.1:0-2867 GCA_035571995.1 Rhodanobacter sp. | reverse complement strand
GCGGCGCCGTGGTCCTGGGCGCGCACATCGAGGCCGAGCTTGAGCAGCCAGACCGCGGCGTTGTCCGGCGCTTCCTTCACCAATGCCTTGCTGGCATCCGGGTTGGGACATTGGCTCGGGACCTGGGAGCAATCGGCCAATTGCGCCCAGGTGACTGCCGCCCCGGCACCAGGCGCGGCGGTGGCGCGCTCGATCAGTTCGTGGAAGCTCAAAGGCGCGGGTTGCCCGGCCAGGGGCCGTGCCAGCAATGCGGCGGCCAGCAAGGGCTGCGCTTCGGCGCGCAAGGCAAGCACGCTGACCAGGTCGCGCTGGAAGGCCAACAAGGCCTGGTCCTGGGCGAGGTCGGCGGCGGTGACGTGCTCTTGTGTGGGTGTGCTGCGCTCCTGCGCCCAGGCAGAGGCGCCCATCGCGAGCATCGCCGCACTGGTGAAGCCAGCCAGCCAGGTGAGAACCCGCGTGCCGCGCATATGCCTATTCCGTCAGGTGGACGACGAGGCAGGATACAAGGGGCTGCTTGAACGCGACCCGTAGCGCTTGGCCGGCCCTACTCAACCAAGGCTTCGCGCATGAATTCCGGCTGTGCCAGCGCCGCCTTGTGGATCTCGGCGTTGTAGTAGTGCGTGCGGAATTTCTTGCTGAGCGCGCCGCGTTCGCGGAAATCGTGCAGCTCGCCGCCCTTGCGCGCCATCGTGCAACTCCACCAGCCGGTGGGATAGCAAGGTTGCGGGAACGGCAACGTGCGCCTGGCGTTGAAGCCGGCCGCGTGCATGGCTGCGCGCATCGACTTGATCAAGTCCAGGTGCACCAGCGGCGATTCGCTCTGTTGCACCAACAGGCCACCGTGACGCAAGGCCTTGAAGCAGGAAGTGTAGAACGCCGTGTTGAAGAGCCCGGCGGCGGGGCCAACCGGGTCGGTTGAGTCGACGATGATCAGGTCGATCGACTCTGCCGGCGCCTCGGCGAGGTACTTGATGCCATCGGCGAAGAGTAGCTCCGCGCGCGGATCGCCGTTGCTCTCGCACAGCTCGGGGAAATACTGCTCTGCGAGCCGCGTCACGCGCTCGTCGATCTCGACCTGCACGACGTGCTCCACCTCATCGTGGCGCAACACCTCGCGCAGCGTGCCGCAGTCACCGCCGCCGATGATCACCACCTGCTTGGCGCAGGCGTGGGTGAACAGCGCCGGGTGCGTCATCATTTCGTGATAGAAGAAATTGTCCCGGGCGGTAAGCATGACGCAGCCGTCGATGACCATCAGCTTGCCCCAGTCCGTGGTCTGGTAGATGTCGATGGTCTGGAACGCGGACTTCTCGCTGTGCAGCAATTGCTCGGTGCGAAAACCAATGGACGAACCGGAAGCCTCGTGAGCCTCGGTAAACCAACCTGGCTGCTGCGACATGGCGGGATCCTGGAAAGTGGGTGAGTCGACCCACAAGTGTAACCATAACCGCCGTGGTGGGTGGGTGCGCTCCCCGGAGTGGCTCATTACAATGAGTGGCTTTGGCAGATTGACCCGCGTCGGCGGGCCCGACTGCCGCCGCCTGCCCGGCATGCCCTTGCGTGGTGCAGGGGCGAAAAAACCTTCGTGCGCAACCGCGCCCTCGCCAGCGGCCGCCAGCGCCCAGGCAAGGCAAAACATGAGGAGAACCCGCGTGGATGACGCATGGACCATTGATGACGCCCGTCGCACGTATGCGGTACGCCACTGGGGCGATGGCTACGTCGACATTGACGCCGCCGGCCAGTTGCTGATGTACCCGCGGGGTACGCCAGGCCCTGGCCTGGCCCTGTCAGCCATTGTCGAGCGCGCGCATGCCCAGGGCTTGCGCCTGCCCCTGCTTGTACGTTTCCCGGACATCCTCGCCGATCGCTTGGCGCGCATGCAGCAGGCGTTTGCGCAGGCCAAGGCCGCCACAGCGTATGCCGGCGGCTATACGGCGCTGTACCCGATCAAGGTCAACCAGCAACACAGCGTGGTCGGCGAGCTGGTCGCGGCCGGAACCCAGGGCTTTGGCCTGGAGGCCGGGTCCAAGCCCGAGCTGGTGGCCGTGCTCGGCATGGCCCGGCCCGGGTGCACGATCGTGTGCAACGGCTACAAGGATCGGCAATACATCCGCCTGGCCTTGCTAGGGCGCAAGCTTGGCTTGGACGTTTACATCGTCATCGAGAAATTGTCCGAACTCGATTTCGTGCTGGAGGAGGCTGCAGCGCTCGGCGTGGAACCGCGGCTTGGCGTGCGCGTCCGCCTGGCCTCGATTGGCGCCGGCAAATGGCAGAACACCGGCGGCGACAAGGGCAAGTTCGGGCTCTCGCCCTCCCAGGTCCTCGACCTGGTTGCCCGGTTGGACGCGGCCGGCCTCAAGCACATCCTGCGGCTGCAGCACTTCCACATGGGTTCGCAGATATCCAACCTGCACGACATCGCCAACGGCATGCGCGAGGCCACGCGGTATTACGTCGAGCTGTTGCGCATGGGCGTGCCGCTGGACATGGTGGACGTGGGCGGCGGCTTGGGGGTGGACTACGAGGGTTCGCGCTCACGCAGCTACAACTCGATCAACTACTCACTTGAGCAGTACGCCCACGCCATCGTCCAGGCCTTGGCCGATGCAACGCGGGCCGAAGGCCTGCCGGCGCCGCACATCCTGACCGAAGCGGGACGGGCGATGACCGCGCATCACGCGGTGATGGTGGTGAACGTCTCCGAGGTGGAAGCGTTGCCGCCCGGCGCGGTGGCCCCGGCCAAGAGCGGCGAGCCG
Source organism: Rhodanobacter sp. (assembly GCA_035571995.1). Taxonomy (GTDB): domain Bacteria; phylum Pseudomonadota; class Gammaproteobacteria; order Xanthomonadales; family Rhodanobacteraceae; genus Rhodanobacter. The sequence continues at coordinate 108 of DATNBK010000051.1, read as the reverse complement.
GCCGTGTTGCGCGACATGCGCGCCACTTGGGCCCAGTTGGACCAGCGCCCGGCGCTGGAATTGTTCCACGAGGCCAAGCAGTTGTTGGCCGAGGGCCAGGCGCAGTTT
>DATNBK010000050.1:0-6736 GCA_035571995.1 Rhodanobacter sp. | reverse complement strand
GCGTCATCGGCGAGCCGCGCGTCAATGTGCTGCGCCTGAACCTGGCGTTGGATGCCCTGAAATAGCAGAACGCATGGCGGCGATGAAGTAACCTTGTTCCATGGTGGAACCACCGAACCAGCGCCCCGACCCCGACGAACTTCTGCAGCGCCTGCAGCAGCAGGAGGCGCAGAGCCTGCGCGGCCAGCTGCGCATTTACTTCGGCGCCAGCGCGGGGGTGGGCAAGACCTACGCCATGCTAAGCGCGGCCCAGCGCGAGCGCCAGGCGGGGCGCGACGTGCTGGTCGGCGTGATCGAAACCCATGGCCGCAGCGAAACCGCGGAGTTGCTCACGGGACTGGCGCAACTGCCGCTGCGCGAGGTCGCGTACCGCGGCCGCACCCTGCGCGAGTTCGATCTGGATGCCGCCCTGCACGCCGGCGCGTCAGGCCAGCCGCTGTTGCTGCTGGTGGACGAGCTGGCGCACACCAATGTGGAGGGTTCGCGCCACCCGAAGCGCTGGCAGGACGTGCACGAGCTGCTGGAATCGGGCATCGATGTCTGGAGCACGCTCAATGTGCAGCACCTGGAGAGCCTCAACGGCACGGTGGGGGCCATCACCGGCATCCGCGTGCACGAGACCGTGCCCGACACCGTGCTCGACGGCGCCGACGAAATCATCCTGGTCGATGTCACGCCCGACGAGTTGCTGGCGCGCCTGAAGGCCGGCAAGGTGTACCTGCCGCAGCAGGCGCAGCAGGCGGCGCAGAACTTCTTTCGCAAGGGCAACCTGATCGCGCTGCGCGAGATCGCGCTGCGGCGCACGGCCGAGCATGTGGAGGACGATGTGCGCAGCTACCGGGTGGCGCAGTCCATTGCGCCGGTGTGGAACACCGAGGGCTCGATCCTGGTGTGCATCGGCCCGCACCCGGGCGCCGAACAGGCGGTGCGCAGCGCCGCGCGACTGGCCGGCCAGCTCGGGGTGCGCTGGCACGCGGCCTATGTGGAGACGCCGGCGCTTCAGCGGCAGGGCGCGGCCGAGCGCGACCGCATTTTGGCGGTGCTCAAACTGGCGCAGGAACTGGGCGCCGAAACGGCCGTGCTGGCCGGTAGCGACGCGGCAGCCGAACTCGTGCAGCAGGCCCAGACCCTGAACTGCGCCACGCTGGTGGTGGGGCGACCCCGCGTGCCGGCCTGGCAGGCGAGGTGGCGGCTCGGCCCGCCCACCATGACGCGCCGCTTGGCGACGCTGGCGCCCGCGTTGGACATCGTCGAAGTCGCCCAGGCCGACAGCGCGCGCAGGCTGGCCCGGGCCGTGCACCGCACGCATGACGAGGAAGAGGCCGCGCCCTGGCGCGAAGCCTGGCCGCGCTACGCTTGGGCGCTGGCCACCTGCCTGCTGACCACCGCGCTGACCCTGCCGCTACTGCGCTTGCTGGACCTCGCCAACATCGTCATGCTGTTCCTGCTGGGCGTGGTGCTGGTGGCGGTGCGCTGGGGCCGTGGTCCGGCCGCGCTGGCCGCATTTTTGAACGTCGCCGCATTCGATTTCTTTTTCGTCCCGCCGCGCTTTTCCATGGCCATCAGCGACGCCCAGTACCTGGTGACCTTTGCGGTCATGCTGGTGGTGGGACTGTTGACCGGGCAGCTCACCGCGAACCTGCGTTTTTCCGCGCGCATCGCGGCGGGGCGTGAACGGCGCGCCCAGGCGCTGTTCGAGTTGACCCGCGACCTGTCGGGCGCCTTGCTGACCCGCCAGGTGGCGGAGCTGGGCGAGGCCGCGGTGCAGCGCACCTTTGGCGGCCAGGCCCGCGTGCTGGTCACCGACGCCACCGACCGGCTGGTGGTGGACGGCGCGGCGCCGGGCGAGGTCGATGCCAGCATCGCCGACTGGGCCTTTCACAACGAGCAGCCGGCCGGGCTGGCAACCTCCACGCTGCCGTCCCACGCCTGGCACTACGTGCCGCTGAAGGCGCCGATGCGGGTGCGCGGCGTGCTCGCGCTCAGGCCGGCGCAAGCGCGCTGGCTGCTGATCCCTGAGCAGGTGCAGCAACTGGAGACACTGGCGCGCCAGATCGCGATTGCGCTCGAGCGCGTGCACTACGTGGACGTGGCGCAGGAGGCGCTGGTGCAAATGGAGTCCGAGCGGCTGCGCAATGCCTTGCTGTCCGCCATCTCGCACGACGTGCGCACGCCGCTCACGGCGCTGATCGGGCTGGCCGAGTCGCTGCAGCACTCGCTGTCGGCGTCCCCGTCGCCGCTCGGCCAGCAGCAAGCCGGAACGGCGCAGGCGATCACCGGGCAGGCGCGCCAACTGAACGCGCTGGTGAACAACCTGCTCGACATGGCGCGCCTGCAAAGCGGCGCGGTGAACCTGCGCAGCGACTGGCAGTCGGTCGAGGAAGTGGTGGGCTCGGCCATCCGCGCGGCGGCGCACGCGCTGGGCGGCCAGGCCGTGCAGACCCAGATCCCGGCGGATCTGCCGCTGGTGGAATTCGACGCGGCGCTGATCGAGCGCGTGCTGGTCAACCTGCTGGAAAACGCCGCCAAATACGCGCAGCCGCCGATCGTGATCAAGGCCGGCGCAACGCCGCAGACTCTGATCTTGACGGTGCGCGACCATGGACCGGGGCTGCCCGTCGCCCTCAAGGGGCGCGAGTCCGAGTTGTTCGAGAAATTCACGCGCGGCGCCGCCGAGTCGGCCCAGCCGGGGGTCGGCCTGGGGCTGGCGATCAGCAAGGCGGTGGTGGACGCGCACCGCGGGCGGATCGTGGCCGCCAATGCCTTGGGCGGTGGCGCAGAATTCACCCTCACGCTGCCGCGCCGCCCACCGCCCGAACCTGTTGAGTAACCCGCCCCATCATGCCCAGCCCGATCGCCGTCGTCATTGAAGACGAGCCGCAAATCCGCCGCTTTGTGCGGGTCGCGCTCGAGGCCGAGGGCTGGCAGGTGCATGAGGCCGAGACAGCCCAGCGCGGCCTGAGCGAAGCCGGCACGCGCAAGCCCGACCTGCTGGTGCTGGATCTGGGGCTGCCCGACGGTGACGGGCTGGACCTGATCCGCGACGTGCGCGGCTGGTCGGGCGTGCCCATCATCGTGCTGTCGGCGCGCGCCGATGAAGCCGACAAGGTGGCCGCGCTCGATGCCGGTGCCGACGACTATCTGACCAAGCCATTCGGCGTCGGCGAGCTGCTGGCGCGCGTGCGCGCCAACCTGCGCCGGCCACGCGCGGTGGGCGTGGATGACGTCGGCGCCGCGGAGTTTGACCCGGTGTTCCGCTTTGGCGACGTGGTGGTGGACCGGCAGGCCCGCCTGGTGACCCGCAGCGGGGTGGAGGTGCACCTCACGCCGATCGAATACCGCCTGCTGCTGGTGCTGGTCGCCAACGTGGGCCGCGTGCTGACGCACCGCCAACTCTTGCGCGAAGTCTGGGGGCCGTCGCATGCCGAACAGAGCCACTACCTGCGCATTTACATGGGGCATTTGCGGCAAAAGCTGGAGCTCGATCCGGCGCAGCCCCGGCACCTGTTGACGGAAACGGCGGTGGGCTACCGGCTGGTCGTTGGGGATGCATGAGGATTTGAGAGAAAATGGTGTATAGCCCTTGTCACGATTGCGCAAGTAGCTACAAAATTGATAGTAAATGACCGATTCCAAAACTACCCCCGTGCTTCGCCGCGCACCGCCCCCAAGCAACAGGCCGGCGAGCGGCCCGCCGTCCGCGCTGAAGGCCACCGGCCCGGGCGTGCGCGTGGCGGCGTCTGGCGCCACCACCACGCGGCTGAACAAGCGCATGGCCGAGCTCGGCCTGTGCTCGCGCCGCGAAGCCGACGACTGGATCGACAAGGGCTGGGTCAAGGTCAACGGCGAGGTCGCGCCCATGGGCCTGCAGGTCAAGCACAGCGACCGCATCGAGGTCGACAAGAAAGCCCAGGGCCAGCAGGCCACCCAGGTCACCATCTTGCTCAACAAACCCATGGGCTATGTGAGCGGCCAGGCCGAAGACGGCCATCAGCCGGCGGTGACCCTGGTGACCGCGCAGAACCGCTGGCGCGATGACAACGCGCGCTTCTTCTTCCATCCCTCGCAGTTGCGCGGCCTGGCGCCGGCCGGGCGGCTCGACATCGACTCGATCGGCCTGCTGGTGCTCACGCAGGACGGCCGCGTGGCGCGCCAGCTGATCGGCGAGGATTCGGTGATGGACAAGGAGTACCTGGTGCGCGTCAGCCTGGGCGACACCGTCACCAACGTGCAGGCCGCATTTCCAGCTGAACAACTCGCGCGCCTGCGCCATGGCCTGAGTCTGGACGGCCAGCTCCTCAAGCCCGCGCAGGTCGACTGGCAAAATCCCGAGCAACTGCGCTTTGTGCTGACCGAGGGCAAAAAGCGCCAGATCCGGCGCATGTGCGAGCAGGTCGGCCTCAAGGTGATCGGCCTCAAGCGCATCCGCATCGGGCGCGTGCTGCTGGGCAACCTGCCGGTCGGGCAGTGGCGCTACCTGGCGCCGCACGAGCGGTTCTGAGCCAGCGGCGGCCACGGCCGGACCTTGAAGTCCGGGGCCAGTGCCCTTATCTGAGGGCAGCTTCCTTCTTTGAAACTTTGACAACACCATGACCAAACAGACTCTCTCCTTCCAGGCCGAAGTGGCCCAGTTGCTGCACCTCGTTACGCATTCGCTTTACTCCAACAAGGAAATTTTCCTGCGCGAGCTGATCTCCAACGCCTCCGACGCCTGCGACAAGCTGCGCTATGAGGCGCTGAACGCCCCGGCATTGCTGGAGGACGCACCCAACCTGGAAGTGCGCGTGAGCATGGACAAGGCGGCGCGCACGCTGACCATCACCGACAACGGCATCGGCCTGTCGCAGCAGGAGGCCATCGACAACCTGGGCACCATCGCCAAGAGCGGCACGCGTGACTTTGTCAGCAAGCTCAGCGGCGACCAGAAGGCGCAGGCGGACGAGCAGGGCCAGCTGATCGGCCAGTTCGGCGTGGGCTTTTACTCGGGCTTCATCGTGGCCGACAAGATCACGGTGGAATCGCGCCGCGCCGGCCTGCCGGCGGAGCAGGGCGTGCGCTGGATCAGCGACGGCGGCGCCAGCGGCGGCGGGGCGTTCGAGGTGGAGGGCATCACGCGCGCGGCGCGCGGCACCAGCGTGACCCTGCACCTGCGCGAGGACGCGCAGGACTACCTGAGCGCGTGGAAGCTCAAGGGCATCATCAACAAGTACTCCGACCACATCAGCCTGCCCATCCTCATGCAGAAAGAAGAATGGAAAGAGGGAGAAGAGGGCAAGGGCGGCGAGATGGTCACCACCGACGAGTGGGAAACCGTGAACCAGGCCAGCGCGCTGTGGACGCGGCCGAAGAAAGACATCACGCCCGAGCATTACGCCGAGTTCTACAAACAGATCAGCCACGACCACGAGGCGCCGCTCGCCTACACGCACAACCGCGTCGAGGGCAGCACCGAATACACGCAGCTGCTGTACATCCCGTCCAAGGCGCCGCTGGACCTGTTCAACCGCGACAAGGCCGCCGGCATCAAGCTCTACGTGAAGCGCGTGTTCATCATGGACGACGCCGAGGCGCTGATGCCGGTGTACTTGCGCTTCGTCAAGGGCGTGGTCGACTCCAGCGACCTGCCGCTCAATGTGTCTAGAGAGCTGCTGCAGGAAAGCCGCGACGTCAAGGCCATTCGCGAGGGCAATACCCGGCGCGTCCTGTCCATGCTGGAGGACCTTGTCAAGAACAACCGGCCGGCGGACGATGCGACCGACGAAGACAAGGCCGGCGCGGGCAAGTACGACAAATTCCATGCCGAGTTCGGCGCCGTGCTCAAGGAAGGCCTGGGCGAGGACTTTACCAACCGCGAGCGCCTGGCCAAGCTGCTGCGCTACGCCTCCACCAGCTCGGACACGGCCAGCGTGAGCCTGGCCGACTACAAGGCCCGCATGAAGGAGGGCCAGGAGGCGATCTACTACATCACCGCCGACACCCTGGCCGGCGCGAAGAACAGCCCGCAGCTCGAGGTGTTCAAGAAAAAGGGCATCGAAGTGCTGCTCATGACCGACCGCGTGGACGAGTGGGCGCTGAGCTACCTGCACGAGTTCGACGGCACGCCGCTGCAGTCCGTGGCCAAGGGCGCCGTGGATCTGGGCAAGCTGCAGGACGAGGCCGAGAAAAAGGCCGCGGAAGAAGCCGCCGAAGCCTTCAAGCCGGTGCTCGCCAAGCTCAAGGAAGCCCTCAAGGACAAGGCCGAGGACGTGCGTGTGACCAGCCGCCTGGTGGACAGCCCGGCCTGCCTCGTGGTGCAGGACCACGGCATGAGCACCCAGCTCGCGCGCATGCTCAAGCAGGCCGGTCAGAGCATGCCCGACGTCAAACCCGTGCTCGAAGTCAACCCCGAGCACGCGCTGGTGAAGAAGCTGGCGGCCGGCGACGGCGCCTCGGTGCACTTCCACGATCTCGCGAACATCCTGTTCGACCAGGCGCTGCTGGCCGAAGGCGGCCTGCCGGACGATCCGGCCGCCTATGTGAAGCGGGTCAACGCGCTGCTGGTGTGAACGCTCTTCTTTACTGAAAGAAACTGCTCGGCACCACGCCGAACTGGCGCTTGAACATCGTCGCGAAAGCGGTGGGGCTGTTGTAGCCGAGATCCAGCGCCACGTCGATCACGCGCGCGCCGCTGGCCAGATGCTCCAGTGCCGCGAGCAGGCGGGCCTGGCGTCGCCACTGGCCGAAGGTCATGCCGGTC
>DATNBK010000049.1:0-2343 GCA_035571995.1 Rhodanobacter sp. | reverse complement strand
TCTCGCCCACTGCGTGTGGCTCGCTGCCCCCCGAGGGGGCCCTCGCGCCTTCGGGCGGCCGAGCGGCGCTCATTGGGTGCCCTCCCAGAAGTCCTTGCGGCACAGGCCGCGCGCGGCGCAGAAGTCGCAGGCCGAGCCCTCGCCCAGTGCGGGCAGCGCAGCACCCGCGGCGATGCGTTGCAGGTCGTGCAGGATGCCGGCAATCAGGGCGTCGCGCACCTCCACCACGGCGGGTTCTTCGACGGTGGTGGTCGCGCCCTTCTCGCCCACGTTCACATAGGCGGCGCGCAGCGTGTCGTGCGACAGCAGCGCGGCGTAGAACGCGAGCTGCGTGTCCTCGGTGGGTTGCCGCACGCGCTCGCGGGATTTGCCTAGCGCCTCGGTCTTGTAGTCGATCACAAACGCCTGTGCGGCCTTGCTCGCGGGGTCTAGCGCGGCGCACTGGTCAATGCGATCGATCCGGCCGACCAGCGTGAGCGCCGCCGGGCCGCCCCAAGGCGCGAGGGCCCCCTCGGGGGGCAGCGCAGCACGCGCAGCGGCAAGCGTGGGGGCATCAGCTCGACCGAGCGGCTGCTCCCGTGCGACCTCCGCCTGCTCAAAAACAGCCCCGGCCGCTTCGTGTCGGGCGAGCCAGTCCAGGTAGCCGCCCCGCACCTGCGGCCAGGCGGCGGCGAACGGCAGGAACTCGTCCTGGCCCAGGCCCATGCTTTGGGTGGCCTGCCCGGCTGCTATATCAAGCATAGCTACTCGTGCAGGCAGGTCATGGGCTGGCGCCTCTTTTAATGCTTCATGGAAGATCTTGAGCAACGCGTGCAGCCACAGGCCGAAGTCGCGCTTGTCGACCGCGCCCTCGAGCTCCTCGGCCTCCTGCAGGCCGAGCTGGCGCAGCGCAAAAAACCGGTACGGGCAGCGCCGCAAGTCTTCATAGGCACTGGCCGACAGGCGCCGCACCGGCAGGCCAGGTGCCACCGGCAGCGGCCGCGGCGCGGGGTGCGACGGCACGGCGCGGTGATCGCGCGGATCGAGCGACGTGGGCGCCAGTCCTTCCAGCAGCAGTTCCTGCACCAGCGCACTAGGCAGCAGCGGCTCGCCCGTGTCGTCACTGTGGCGCCACAGCACGTCGCTGTGCGGCGTCTGCAGCGCCTCGCGCCAGGCGGCGCGCACGGCCAGCGCCAGCGTCTCGCGCGTCGGCAGGGCGAGCGCTGCGCGCTGCGCGGCGGTCCACGGTCCCGGCGGCTCGGGCGAGACCGGCAGGCGCACCTCGTCGCAGCCGGGCAGCACCACGGCCGCGAAGGGCCGTGCCAGCAACTGCGGCATCGGCAGGATCACGACCTGTTCGTCCCCGGCCTGCTGCGAATAAGGCGGCACAAAGCTGGCGGCCTCCAGCGCGTCGTTGACCCAGGCCGTGAATTCGGCTAGGTCCAGCCGCCGCGTGGCCCAAGCCGTGGGCGCCAGCGACTGCTGCAGCGCGGCCCGCTCGGCCGGGTTCAGCCGCAGCACCGCGAGCAGCTTGTCGCCGGCGGCATCGCCCGCCAGCAAGTCCCACTGGCCGCTGGCCCGCAGCAGCGCGGCCAGAGCCTCCAGCCACTGCAGCAGCGCACGGGAGCCCTGCAGGGTCTGTATCAGGTCATTCACCGCGGCCGTCAGCGCCGTGAGCGCGGCGGCGGCCGGCGGCGCCAGCTTCGCGATCGAGTCAGACGCGCTCCACGCGCGCCAGCTCTGGATACCCAACTTCCGGAGCGACTTTTCCAGCAGCAGGACCTGGCCTTGCGCGAACGCCGGCGCATTCTTCAGCCAGTCCAGCACGGCGTCGCTGCTGGCGTCCCAGCCGCAGGCGCGCAGCGCGCCCATCACATGGGCGGCCGCGCGCGTGGTGGACAGCGTCCAGCCGTTCTCGTCGCGGATCGTGATGCCCTGCCGGTCCAGCATGGCACGCACACGCCGCGTCAGCACGCGGTCGGTTGCGGCCAGCGCCACCGGCGTGCGGCCGGCCTCGATGTGGCGCAGCACGCAGGCGGCCGCGCGCTGGGCTTCGTCCTCAAGGTCGCGCGCCGCATGCAGGGCGATGTTGCCGCGCGGCGCGTGCGCAGGCAGCGCAATGGAGACCGCCTTGTCGCCCCTCTGCGCCTGCAGTGCCTGCGCCAGCGGCTCGGCCTGAAAGCCTTCCAGTACGACCAGGCAATCCAGCCCGCCGCCCGTGGCGGCATGAGCCGTCACCGCCTCGAACAGCGCATCGGTGGCGTAGTTGGAGGCCGCGGCCCATTCCAGCGCCACGTGGGCCACGGCAGACTCCAGCACCAATACGGGTGCGTCCAGCCCCGATGCCACCACGGCGCGTGCCCG
>DATNBK010000048.1:0-4537 GCA_035571995.1 Rhodanobacter sp. | reverse complement strand
GCCGGAGCGCGTCGCCATCGCCACCCTGGTCGCCGGCATCGGCGACTTCAACCGCAGTTGCGGATTGCCGGGAAATTGAGGTGAGGCCTGGCGTGGCGGGTTTCGAATGCCGCCTTGGCATGATCCAGTCAATGCAACAGGCCATGTACCGACTGCGTGTCGCCTGACATTTCCCGAATGTTGTTGCCGCAAATATGTGCGGCCGAGGCGAAATTTCAAATAAGCACTTTGGCCGGCCAGATTGCTGCCGATGCAAGACAGTGCATGCCATTGCATGCGACGACATGGGTCATGCAGATATCGAGGTTGCCATGTTGCAATGCGATCATTCGCGCGTGATTTTACGCAAGATGCGCAATATATATCGCTTGTCTCAATGTGCCGGAAGATATTGCGCAAACAACTGGTTTATAAAGAATAAATCGTGATTTCTTGTTTGTTGACTTTGCGTTAGACGGATGTTTACTGTCGATGCGCTTCTAGCGATGTGCTGGGTGCAATGCGGTTGCTGCGACTCGACATGGTTTCGTTCCAGATGGGTATGCGCACTGGGGCAGTGCGCAGGAGCCGGACAGAGCCAGGCAGACACCGTGTCGGCCAGCAATCAGAAAAATGCCGTCATTTTCACTGGGGAGTTTTAATCTCATGAATTCCACGAAGTTCAACCACGGGGCGCGTCGCTCCACGGCGCGCCGCACCGCGCTGGCTCTGGCCATCGCCGCGGGCGTCGGCTTGTCCGGGCAGGTGCTGGCGCAGGCCACCACCGGTTCCGTGTTCGGTACCGCGCCAGTGTCGGCCGGCGAGACGGTGCGCATCGTCAACAACGCAACCGGCCTGACCCGCGAGGTGGCGGTCGGCAGCGATGGCCGTTATGGCGCCAACCAGTTGCCGGTGGGCGACTACACCGTGTCGCTGATGCAGGGCGGCAACGCCGTTGCCACGAAGGACCATGTGACGGTAAGCGTGAGCGGCGGTACGCAGGTGCCGTTCGCTACCGCTGAAGGCGGCAAGAACATCCAGAACCTCTCCAGCGTCACCGTCACGGCCAACTCGCTGCCGTCGATCGACGTGTCCTCCACCCGCCAGACCTCGGTGATGACCGCGCAGCAGTTGAAGGTCCTGCCGCTGGCGCACAGCGCCGAGGCGATTGCGCTGCTGGCTCCGGGCGTGAACCTGGGCGGCGGCACCCTCGGCAATGGCCCGACCGGTACGCCGCTGGTTTCCATGGGCGGCAACAGCGTCGTGGAAAACGCCTATTACCTCAACGGTTTCAACACCACCGACCCGATCGGCGGTGCGGGCGGCGTGGCGCTGCCGTACTTCGCCATTGCCGAGCAGCAGACCATCACTTCCGGTTATGGTCCCGAGTACGGTCGTTCGACCGGCGGCGTGATCAGCCAGATTGGCAAGCGCGGCAGCAACGACTTCCACGCCGGCGTGATGGTGTCTTTCCGTCCGGATTGGGCACAGGGCAACTTCGACAACGTGTATTACATGAATCCGCGGACGCCGGTGGGTGCCGTGGACAGCAACGGCAACCCCACCCTGGCCGCCAGCCAAGGCACCACGGCCTATGCTCCCGGCTACGGCCGGATCCAGACGGGCAAGCGGCAGAACAGCGACTGGTCGACGGTGTATGACGCCTATGTCAGCGGCCCGCTGATCAAGGACAAGCTGTTCTTCTACGTCACGGCCGAATGGCAGCACGACAGCGACCAGGGTGGCGTGCAGAACTTCGGCATCACGTCGCCGCAGGGTTACTTCCAGTCGAGGGCTTACAAGAGCCCCAAGATGTACGGCAAGCTGGACTGGAACATCAACGACAACAACGTGCTGGAGTTGACGGGCGTCCAGAGCCAGAACCAGGAGCTCACCAACAACTTCTACAACTACGATTACACGAACCAGAAGGTCGGGGATCTTTACGGCGCGGGCGTAACGACCAAGGACACCTTCAAGATCGGCATCCTCAAGTACACCTCGTATATCACCGACAGCCTCACGCTCGAGATGCAGTACGGCGTGATGAGCGGCGAATATTTCAGCGGTCTGAGCGGCGAGGATGTGGCGCCGGTGACCTTCACGGGGGTGCCTGTGCCGGCGGGCGTTACCATCCCGAATCTGGTTGACACCACCATTGGCAACCCGGGTCACACCACCAAGGACGCCAACCTGCGCGTCGACTTTGACTGGAAGGTCACAGCCGACCACGACCTCAAGTTCGGCATCGACAACATCCAGTACCGGGACGATGACGACGGCACCTCGATCCTTGGTGGCGGTTCGTACAACTACGTAAATGGCCTTCCGTCCGTCTTCTCGAATTCACCGTTTATCGGCAGCCCGCCTGCAGGCAATTACGTCGTCGAAAGCCTTGTACAGCAGAACGTGACGATTGCGGCCCGCCAGAAGGCGCAGTACGTCGAAGACCGCTGGCAGGTTACACCCAACCTCCTGCTGGACCTCGGCCTGCGCAACGACCAGTTCAGCAACCTTGGTCCCGGTGGTGTTGCCTACATCAAGGAAACCAGTCCGCAGTGGGCGCCGCGCCTGGGCTTCAGCTGGGACGTGTTTGGCGACAGCACGTTCAAGGTCTTCGGTAACGCGGGGCGTTACTACTTGGCATTGCCGGCGGGCTTGGCCGCACGCAACTCTGCGTTCGGCTCGATCAACGGTACCATCGTCTCCACTTACACGGGCATGACGGCGACCGGTATTCCGACCGGGGTGACCCCTCTTCCCATCGTCAACCAGGCGCCGGGAACGCCGCCGGGGTATTTCTCGTCGGATGGCGAGAATGGTGTGCCCGGCAACATCAAGGACTATGCCTCGACCAACCTCAAGCCGCAGTATCAGGACGAATACGTGCTGGGCTTGCAGAAGATGCTGGGCGATACCGGTCTGGTGTGGGGCGAGCAGGCGACCTTCGAGAAGGCCGGCAATCTTGTGGATGACACCGACGTCTGCGTCGAGGGCTACACCGGCTGCGGCGACAACAATGTGATTGCGGGCCTGGTCAATCCTGGCAAGACCAATTACATCCCGCAACCCGGCGGGTTGGTTACGTGGAATCCGAACACCGGTAATGGCATTTATACGCAGGGCCGGCCATTTATCGGATTCCCGAAGCCGTCGCGCAAGTACTACGCCCTGGATACCTATCTGGAACACACTTGGGACGGCAAGTGGTTCGGCAAGATCGACTACCTGTTCTCCAGGTCGTACGGCAGCACCGAAGGTCCGACCGACACTGCGGTCGGCCAGATCACGAACCAGACGAACGGCGGTTTTTCCGGTTCGACCACGGCGCAGTGGGATTTTCCGGACCTCATGGCATACGCCAACGGTGAACAGGCCAACAGCCACCGCCATACCATCAAAGCCTTCGGCTCGTATGCCATCACGCCGGAATGGATGGTCAGCGGCACCTTCATCATGCAGTCGGGCGCGCCGAACGTGTGTCTGAGCGGTTTCGGCTCGGTCATTGATGCGGATGCGTACAACGGCCCCTATCAGCACTACTGCGGCGGTGTGCCGAGTGCCTATACGGGGCTGACAGGTGTGGCTTACCCTGGTGCGAAGGTTGGCCCGATCGGGACTGGCGGCATGCCGTCGCCCCCGGGGACCAGTGGCCATACTCCGTGGACCCACCAGCTCAACCTGAGCCTGACGTACACGCCGGAATGGGCGAACAAGCACCTCACCTTGCAGTGGGAAGTGCACAACGTGTTCAACGAGCAGAAGGCGACGCTGTACTACACCCAGTACGCCATCGGTAACGGCGGCACGGCCAGCGGCGCCAATGCGGGCACGTTCCTGTACAACCCCGTCTACCACACCGCGCAGTCGACGGAAATGCCGCGCTACATGGACTTCAACGTGAAGTACGAGTTCTAAGCCACACGCTCCAAGCTCATGCCGTCGCGAGCGGCGGCATGAGGGAAGGAGATGCAGAAACGAACAAGGCCGCCGGGCAACCGGCGGCCTTGTCCGTTTCAGCGCGCCAACCGCTCCCGCAGCGGCAGCAGCCATGCAAGATACGGCGCACTGTGCGCCGTGTCGGCACGGATGGGCTCGCGTACCTGCGCCGCGCTCGCGGTGCTGAGCACTTCACGCCTGGTCTGATGCGGCGTGAGGCAGGCGGCGTCGAAGGGAAGCTCGCAGAACGCGAGCAAGCGGCGGATCTGCGCTTCGGGTTCCTGCACCAGGGCTTCGTAGGAGTAGTCGAGCACGTGCCGTGGATGCTGCGCGAGCCAGAACGCGCTGAGGCGCTCGTAGTCGCGGTAGTGCTCGGCCATCTCGGCCAGGTCGTAGCTGTAATGCACGCCGTGCCGGAACAGGTGGCGGTAGCAGGAGAAGCAGGTCTCCACCGGATCGCGGTGGCAGTGGATGATCTTTGCGCCCGGCAGCATCAGGCGTACGGCGCCCAGCAGTGGCCAGTTGGCGACGTTCTTGTCGGTGAAGCGAGGGCTTCGCTCGCGCCAGCATGCGGTACGGGCCAGGTAGTCCTTGCCGAGTCGGTGCCAATCGTCGGTGG
>DATNBK010000047.1:0-34039 GCA_035571995.1 Rhodanobacter sp. | reverse complement strand
GCGTGATGGCCGAATATTTCAAGCAACCCTATCCGGCCCGTTCCACGATCCAGGTTGCCGCCCTGCCAAAGGCCGCCCAGGTGGAAATCGACATGATCATGGTGCTCGACTGAGGCGTGGCTTGCGAAACTGCTGGACGCCTGACGCCATGGCGCTCGTGCCGATGATGTCGGCCGCGCCCAGCGCCAGGCAGTGAGCGCGCCGATGGCCGTGGACCCGGAGCGGAGTGGCGGGAACGCCGGACTGGCTCCCGTGGAAACCGTACCCGGCGTGGGGCCGGTACTGGCCGCCGCGCTTGGTCGGCTGGGACTCACGCGGGTGCGCGACCTGTGGTTCCACCTGCCGCTGCGCTACGAGGACAAGACCCGCATCACGCCGCTGGCGGACTTGCGCGGCGGCGAGCGTGCCCAGGTGATCGGTACCGTCGAGGCGGTGGAGCGCGGCTTCGCGTTCCGTCCCCAGCTCAAGGTCGCGCTGCGCGAGCGCACGCATACCTTGCTGCTGCGCTTTTTCCACTTCAACCGGGCCCAGGCCGAGCAGTTGCGCCCTGGCATGCAACTGCTGTGCTACGGCGAAGTGCGCCTGGGCGCGCACGGCCTGGAAATGGTGCACCCGCAGTATCGAAGCCTGGATCCGCGGATGCCACCGACGCTGGAGGCGGCACTCAGCCCGGTGTATCCGACCACGGAGGGCCTGGGCCAAAAGCGCCTCGGCAATGTGATCGCCAAGGGTCTGGCGCTGTTGCCTCCGGAGGCGGAGCTGGAGCTCATCCCCGCGTCCCTGCTGGCCAGTTGCGGCCTCGCTTCGCTGCGCGATGCGCTGCTCTACGTGCATCGCCCGCCACCGGATGCGCCAGTCGGCGAGCTCATGCGCGGCACCCATCGCGCGCAGGCGCGGCTGGCCTTCGAGGAATTGCTGGCGCGGCACCTGAGCCTGCGCAGCATGCGCGAGCGGGTACGCCGCAAGGTGGCACCGAGCCTGGGCGGTTCCGGGAACTTGCGCCGGCGCCTGCATGCCAACCTCGGGTTTGCCTTGACCGGCGCGCAGCAGCGCGTCGTCGGCGAAGTCCAGCACGACTTGGCGCTGCGTCACCCGATGCTGCGTCTGGTGCAGGGCGACGTCGGTTCGGGCAAGACCGTCGTGGCCGCCCTGGCCGCGTTGGCGGCGGTGGAATCGGGTTATCAGGTGGCGTTGATGGCGCCGACCGAGCTGCTGGCCGAACAACATCGCCGCAGCTTCAAGGAGTGGCTTTCGCCGCTGGGCATCGAGGTTGAATGGCTGGCCGGCAAGCAACAGGGCAAGGCCCGCGCGCGGGCCTTGCAAAGGGTTGCCGAGGGCGCCCCGGTCGTCGTCGGCACCAATGCGCTGATGCAGGAAGGGGTCAGCTTTGCGCGGCTCGGCCTGGTGATCGTTGACGAACAGCACCGCTTCGGCGTGCAGCAACGCCTGGCCTTGCGGGCCAAGGGCGACGGCGGCGACCAGGTGCCGCACCAGCTCGTGCTCACCGCCACGCCGATCCCGCGAACCCTGGCGATGAGCGAGTACGCCGACCTGGACGTCTCTTCCATCGACGAGCTGCCGCCGGGCCGCACACCCGTGCACACCATTGCTGTTTCCAACGCGCGACGGTCCGAGGTGATCCAGCGCCTGCGCACGGCCTGCGCGGAAGGGCGGCAGGTGTACTGGGTGTGCACCCTGATCGAGGAATCCGAGCAGTTGCGCGCACAAGCCGCCGAAGTCGCCCATGCCGAACTGGTGCAGGCGCTGCCTGGCACCAGGGTGGCCTTGCTGCATGGGCGCATGAAGGCCGGCGAGAAGCAGGCGACGATGCAGGCGTTCAAGGCCGGTGGGATTTCGGTGCTGGTAGCCACCACGGTCATCGAGGTCGGCGTGGATGTGCCCAACGCCAGCCTGATGGTGATTGAGAACAGCGAACGCCTCGGCCTGGCGCAACTCCACCAGTTGCGCGGACGCGTGGGGCGGGGCAACACGGCCTCCGATTGCGTCCTGCTGTACCAGCCGCCGCTTGGCCACCTCGCCCGGGACCGGCTGCAGGTGCTGCGGGAAACCCACGACGGCTTTCGCATTGCCGAGCGCGACCTTGAATTGCGCGGCCCCGGCGAGCTGCTCGGCACCCGGCAGACGGGCCAGGTGGCGTTCCGCATTGCCGACCTGGCGCGCGATGCGCACCTCTTGCCCATGGTGCAGCAGGTCGGCAATGCGATGCTCGGGCAATACCCGCGGCAGACCAGCCAGTTGATCGAGCGCTGGCTTGGGAGCGCCTTGCTCTATGCGAATGCTTGAGCGGCGGGGCGGCCCTTGTGCCAGCGCTTGCGGCTCCAACGGCCGGCCCACTACAATGTCGGCTTTTACGCGTCACATCCGAGCCAAACATGAAGCCCGATATTCACCCGAGTTACAAGCCGGTGGTGTTCCAGGATCTGTCGTCAGATTTTTCGTTCCTGACGCGATCGACGATGACCAGCGACGAGACCGTCAAGTGGGAGGATGGACAGGAATATCCCCTGATCAAGGTGGACATTTCCAGCCATTCCCACCCGTTCTACACCGGCAAGCAAAAGACGCTGGACGTGGGTGGCCGTGTCGACAAGTTCCGCCGTCGCTACGCCGCCAACAAGAAGCCGGCAACCGACGCCGAATAAGTCGGTGGCGGGCCGCGGCCGACCGGTCGCGATGTCCTTCCAGGCTGGCCGGTTGCAGCGCGCCTGGACAGGTACGCAGTCGACTGGCGTCGCGTTGTGGATGGCCCGCTCGCGGGTTGCGCGCTGGTGCCGTGAGGCGCGGAACTATACTGTCGATCGCGTAGCCGCGTCGTGGTCGCCGAGTCTTGTGGAAGGAGTTGTCCGTGTCTGATGCAAAAGTGAAGCTGGTTGACGAATCGAACCAACGCAGCACCGAGCTGCCCCTGGTGTCCGGGACCCTGGGTCCGGCCTGCATCGACATCGGCACCTTGTACAAGGACACTGGGCATTTCACGTTCGACCCCGGCTTCGCCAGCACGGCCAGCACGCGGAGCGCGATCACCTATATCGATGGCGAACAGGGCGTCCTGCTGTACCGCGGCTATCCGATCGAGCAGCTGGCGGAACATTCAAGCTTTCTGGAAGTGGCCTACCTGTTGTTGAACGGCGAGCTGCCCACGGCGGACGAGTTGGCCGTGTTCCAGCACGACGTCTCGCACCACACGATGATGCACGAGTCGCTGAAGAACTTCTTCCAGGGCTTCCATCACGACGCCCATCCCATGGCCATGCTGGCCGCCTCGGTCGCTTCGCTGTCCGCGTTCTACCACGACAACCTCAACGTCGCTGACCCGGCGGACCGCAAGCTCGCGGCGATCCGCCTCATCGCCAAGATGCCGACCATCGCGGCGGCCTGCTATCGCTATTCCATCGGTTGGCCGTTGCGCTATCCGCGCAACAACCTGGAATACGTCGAGCGCTTCCTGCACATGATGTTCGAGGTGCCCAGCGAGCCGCTGGAATTGAGCCCGGTGGCGACCAAGGCGCTGGACCTGTTGTTCATCCTGCATGCCGACCACGAGCAGAACGCTTCAACCTCGACCGTACGTTTGGTCGGCTCCACTGGCGCCAACCCGTACGCTTCGATTGCCGCCGGTATCACCGCCCTGTGGGGTCCGGCCCATGGCGGCGCGAACGAAGCCGTGCTCAAGCAGCTCGAGGAGATTGGCACGCCGGACAACGTGGAATCGGCGGTGCTGCGGGCCAAGGACAAGAACGACAACTTCCGGCTGATGGGCTTCGGCCATCGTGTGTACAAGAACTTCGACCCCAGGGCGCAGATCATCCGCAAGATGTGCCACGCCGTGCTGGACGAGCTCGGCGTGAACGATCCGCTGCTGGAAGTGGCGCTGAAGCTTGAAGAGGCGGCGCTGAAGGACGACTACTTCGTCAGCCACAAGCTGTATCCGAATGTCGATTTCTATTCTGGCATCATCTACAAGGCCTTGAACATCCCCACCGAGATGTTCACGGTGATGTTCGCCATTGCGCGCACGGCCGGTTGGACTGCCAACTGGATCGAGCAACACGAAACGCCGGGATCGCGCATTGGCCGCCCGCGGCAGGTGTACACCGGCGCCGCGCCGCGCGACTACGTGCCTGCCGCGCAGCGCTGAGCCTGGGCTGGCTGCCGCTCACCGCAACACTCGCTGGCAATTGCTTGTACCTTCACGGCCCGCTTGCGGGCCGTGAAGGTTTAACCTGTGGATTCTGGATTTCCGCCCAGCGCCAGGGATGTGGGCGAGGGCGCGGGCAGGCGCGCTCAGAAGATGTCGTAGGCGTGTTGCTGGCCTTTTTGTTCGGCGGCGCGTTTGCGCAGGGCTTCGACGTCTTCCACCTTGAATATTTCCTGCATGCTGTTGGGGTCGTCGGCTGTGGTCGGCAGGCCGCTTTCCTTGTTGATCAGCAGGGTGGAGATCCCTGGCGGCATGGGCAAGATGGCCGAGGGCTGGTCCTTGAGGGCGGCGCCCATGTACTCCATCCAGATCGGCAAGGCCGCCTTGGCGCCGAACTCGCCGCGACCGAGCGAACTGTAGTTGTCGAAGCCGACCCAAACCGCGGTGGCAAGGTTGGCGTTGAAGCCCACGAACCAGGCATCGCGATGGTCGTTGGTGGAACCGGTTTTGCCGGCCAGGTCGTCGCGGCCCAAGGCGCGCGCCGCGGCGCCGGTGCCGCGCACGATCACATCCTTCATCAGCGAGGTGATCAGGTAATCGTTGCGTACGTCGATGACGTGCGGCGCGAGCACCGGCGGATGCTCGCCGGCAGCGTGGACATCGGCCGGAAGTACCGCACCGCCGGTGACGTCGGCGCTGCGCGGGCTTGCCGGCGCGCTGCCGGCAGCGACTGGATTGCCAGCCGTGGGAAGCTTTGCCGGGGCTGGCGGCGGGCCCGGCGGGGCCGTGTCGAGCAGGCGCTCCTTGCACTCGCGGCAGGCGCGGGCCGGGTTGGCCACGTACAGCGGCTGGCCGTTGCGGTCGTCGACGCGTTGGATGAAATACGGCGTGACCAGGTAGCCGCCGTTGGCAAACACCGCGTAGCCGCGTGCCATGTCCATCGGGGTGACCGAGGCGGTGCCCAGGGCCATGGTCAGGTTGGCTGGGATGGAATCGAGCGGGAAGCCAAAGCGGGTCATGTATTCGCGGGCGTAGCCAATGCCGATCGCATCGAGCAGGCGGACGGAAACCAGGTTCAACGAGCGGACCAGTGCCTCGCGCAACCTGGTCGGCCCGCCAAACTTGCTGTCGTCATTGGCGGGGGTCCAGATGCCGTCCGGGCTTGACGGATCGGGAAGTGCCAGCGGCGCGTCGTTGACGATGGAAGCCGGGGTGAAGCCGCGCTCGAACGCCGCCGAGTACAGGTAGGGCTTGAAGCTCGAACCCGGTTGCCGGGCAGCCATGGTCGCCCGGTTGAACTTGCTGCGTTCGAAGTTGAAGCCCCCGACCAGGGATTCGACGGCGCCATCCTCGGGATTGAGTGCGACAAGGGCGCCCTGGACCGCGGGAAGCTGCGCCAATTGCCACGCGCCATCCTTGCCGGGTTCCACCCGGATGATGTCGCCGCGGTGCAAGACCTTGTCAACCGCGGTCGGTGTGGCGCCCACCGAGCTCTCGCTCTTGTAGGGCCGGGCCCACGTGAGCGAAGCCAGGGTGAGCTCGATGCTCTTGCCGTCGCCCCGGTAGACCGTCGCCCGGCTGGCGTCGCTGGCGGTCACCAGGCCCGCCTCCAGGCCGGATGCCGGCGGGTACTTGCGGAGCACGGCCACATAGTCGCCGACCGTCGCCTGCGCCGGGATCTCGACCCGGGCCTCGGGTCCGCGCCAGCCGTGCCGGCGGTCGTAGGCGGCCAGACCGTTGCGCAATGCCGCCACCGCCGCATTCTGCCGCTCACCCTGCACAGTCGTGCGCACCACGTAGCCCTCGGTCAGGGCGGCGTTGCCGAAGCGGTCAAGCACCTGCTGGCGCACCATTTCCGCCAGGTACGGCGCGTCGACCTCGATCGGCGGCTCGTGCGGGTAGGCATCGTTCGGCTCGGCAATGGATTCCTGGTACACGGCCTGGTTGATATAGCCGTGGCGTCGCATCTCGCCCAGCACCCAGTTGCGGCGTTCGATCGCGCGCTTCGGGTTGTTGATGGGGTTGACTGCCGACGGGAGCTGGAAGCTGGCGGCAATCAAGGCGCATTCGGCGACGGTGAGCTGGTTGACGGTCTTGCCGTAGTAATACTCCGCTGCCGCGCCGACGCCGTAGGAACGATGCCCGAGGAACATCTTGTTCAGATACAACTCCAGAATCTGGTCCTTGCTCAATTCATGTTCCATGCGCAAGGCGATGAATATTTCGGTGATCTTGCGCGAATACAATTTTTCCGGGCTGAGGAAGAAATTGCGCGCCACCTGTTGGGTAATGGTCGAGCCGCCCTGGCCCTTGCCGCCGCCGGTGACGAGCACATGCCAGCCGGCGCGCACGATGCCGCGCCAATCCACGCCGGGATGGTGGTAAAAATCGGCGTCCTCGGCGGACAGCACGGCGTCCTTAAGTCGGGCCGGTACCTGGTCGATAGAGACAGGTATGCGACGTGCTTCGCCGAAGGTTGCAATCAATTTGCCGTCGGCACTGAGCACCCGCAGCGGTACCTGCAGGTGGATGTCCTTGAGCGTGGCCACGTCCGGCAGCCGCGGCGCGATCAGCCAGTACGCGACGCCAGCGCCGATGCAGGCGAGTAGGAAACCGGAAAGCGCAAGGATGGAGGCCCAACGCAGAAAACGCTTGAAAATTGGCATAGGTAGGGAAACGTTGGTGCTCAAGCCTGGCCCCCCAGAGTATAAGGGACCGGGTTCTTTCAGGCAGGATGCCGGTTTGCTGGAGCAGGTTTGCAGGCGACGCACGGAATGTGCGACGCGTCACGCCATTACCTGAGAAAGTTTTTGTAGGCCGTTGCTATTGCGTTAAATGTTCGATTTAATGGCAACGCGCATCCGACCAGAAGATGCTGGGTTCGGGCACATGCGGGGCAGGGGGAAGGTGCCGTGGGACTTTTTACGCCGAAGAAACCGGACTTGATCGGTGTCGACATCAGCTCGACGGCGGTCAAGTTGCTTGAGCTCAGCCAGTCGGGCGGGCGCTACCGGGTCGAGCATTACGCAGTGGAACCATTGCCACCGAACGCGGTGGTCGAAAAGAACATCGTGGAGGTCGAGGCGGTCGGCGATGCCATCCGCCGCGCCTTGGCGCGCTCGGGATCGAAGCTCAAGCACGCCGCGGCGGCGGTTGCCGGCTCGGCGGTCATCACCCGGGTGATCCCAATGTCCAACGAGTTGTCCGAGGACGATCTCGAAGGGCAGATCCAGGTTGAGGCCAACCAGTACATCCCGTATCCCATCGACGAAATCAGCATGGATTACGAGGTGGTCGGGCCGGTCCGCGACAGCGCCGACATGAACAACGTCCTGTTGGCCGCGTCGCGTACCGAGAACGTCGACATGCGCGTGGCGGCCCTGGAATTGGGCGGTCTCACCGCGAGCGTGATCGACGTCGAGGCGTTCGCTCTGGAGAACGCCTTCGCGATCATGGCCGACCAGTTGAAGGTAGGCCGCGATGGCCTGGTGGCGGTGGTCGACGTCGGTGCCACCATGACCACGCTGTCGGTGCTGCGCAACCAGCGCACCATCTATTCGCGCGAGCAACTGTTCGGCGGCAAGCAGTTGACCGACGAGATCATGCGCCGCTTCGGCCTCTCCTACGAGGAGGCAGGTCGCGCCAAGCGCAAGGGTGGCTTGCCGGACAGCTATGAGAGCGAAGCGCTCGAGCCATTCAAGGAATCCCTGGTCCAGCAGATCGGACGCCTGTTGCAGTTCTTCTTCGCCGGCAGCGAATACAGCAAGGTCGATCAGGTCGTGCTGGCTGGCGGCTGCGCGGCAATCGAGGGCCTGGGGCCGCTGCTGCAGGAGCAGCTCGGGGTGCCGTGCATCGTGGCCAACCCGCTCGCCCGCATGTCGCTGTCGACACGGGTGCAGGCGCAGGTGCTGGCCCAGGATGCGCCAGCGCTGATGATTGCGGTCGGCCTCGCCCTGAGGAGCTTCGACTGATGGCTCATGTCAACTTACTTCCATGGCGTGCCGAGCGACGCAAACAGCGTGAGCGCGAGTTCTACATGCAACTCGTCAGCGCGCTGGTGGCCGGTATCGGTGCGCTGCTGCTGTGGACGTTCTGGATGAACCAGCGCGTCGACAATCAAAACGAGCGCAACGCCTACCTGCAGACCGAGATCAAGCAACTCGACGTCCGCATCGCCAAGATCAAGGATCTCGACCGGGTCCGCGATCATCTGTTGGCGCGCAAGCAGATCATCGAGCAGTTGCAGGCCGATCGCTCGCAGATGGTGCATTTGTTCGACGAGCTGGTGAAGACCATTCCCTCGAGCGTGCGGCTGACCGCAATGCAGCAGAACGGCCAGGCCATGAAGCTCGACGGCGTGGCCCAGTCCAATGCCAGCGTTGCTGCCTACATGCGCAACATCGAGCTTTCGCCGTGGATGGGCCATGCCGACCTGCGCAAGACCGAGAACAGCCACGATGGGACGCGGATGCCCTACCGGTTTGGGCTTGACGTCAGCTTGAGCCGACCGAAGGCCGGGCCTGCCGACGGCTCGGCGGCCTTGGGTGCGCCGGCAGTCGCGGCTTCGGCCCCGGCGGCTGCCGCATCGGCTGCCCCGGCATCTGCGGCTCCTCCGCCGGCGCCCGCGGCGGTGACTGCGCCAGCCAAGGCAGGGAGCGCGCCATGAGCCTCTTCAGCGAACTGCGCAACCTGGATCGCAACAACGTTGGCGGCTGGAGTCCGGCCGTCAAGATGTTCTTCACTGCCCTGGTGTTCCTTGCCGTCCTGCTGATCGGCTGGTACGTCTTCATCCGCGGCCAGCAGGATGAGCTGGCGTCGCTGGCCCAACAGGAAGTGCAGCTCAAGGCGGATTTCTCCACCAAGCAGACCAAGTCGGCGAACCTGGAAGCGCTGCAGCAACAGTTGACCGAGATGCAGGACATGCTGCGCCAGCTCCTGCGCCAGCTTCCGAGCAAGACCGAGATGCCCGAGCTGCTGGTCGACATCTCCCAGACCGCGTTGTCGGCGGGACTGGTGACCGACCTGTTCCAGCCGGGCCCGGAGACGATGCGCGACTTTTACGCCGAGAAGCCGATTACGTTGCGCATGACCGGTACCTATCATCAGTTCGGCACCTTTATCAGTGGCGTCGCGTCGCTGCCGCGGGTGGTCATCCTCACGCTTCATGACGTGTCGTTGACCCCCGAGCGCAATGCCGGTGCCACGGGTCGGCTGGTGCTGCAGGGCACGGTGCGGACCTACCGCTACCTGGATGACGAGGAAAGTGCCGCGCAGGCCAAGAAACAGGGTGCCGGCGGTTCGGCGGGGGCACGCAAATGACCAAGCATTCTGCCAACATGCTTCGCCGCGCCGGGTTCTGGGCCGCACTGCTGGTGACCGCGTTGCTGATGTCCGGCTGTACCCGGGGCATGTCCGACCTGCGGCAATGGGTCGCCCAGCAAAAGGCGCGCAAGGGTGCGCCGATCCAGCCGTTGCCGGTGATCAAGACGTTCGAGACTTTCGTCTACGCCGACCAGGACATGCGCGACCCGTTCAGCCCTAGCACGGCTGAGTTGGGCAACGAGGGGCGCGCCACCAGCGGTCCGCGTCCGGATGCCAACCGGATCAAGGAGCCGCTGGAAATGTTCGCGCTGGATACCTTGAAGATGGTTGGTACCGTGGGTACCGGCACCGGCTTGCAGGTCCTGATCAAGGACCCGACGGGTGTGATCCATCGGGTACGTGCAGGTGATTACATGGGCCAGAACTACGGACGCATCACTACGGTGACCGATGATCACGTCGAACTGGTCGAAATGGTATCCAACGGGAATGGTGGCTGGATGGAACGTCCTGCCAGCATTGCGCTCGGCGAGAAATAGGAAAAAGACAGGGGCTGCTGCAATGACCAACCAAATCCGCTATGTGCCAGGCCGTGGCATGCATCGTTCGCTCCGCTGCGCGTGGCTGGCGTTGCTGCTCCTCGGCGTAGGCTGGGCCAGCCTGGCAGCGGCCGCGACCGCGACCTCGACGCTGACCAAGATCACTTATGACACGCTGCCCGGTGGCCGCATTGCGGTGCACATGGACTTCGGCAACGGTCCAGTGCCGCAACCACGCATCTTCACCACCAACAATCCGCCGCGTATCGCGGTCGACCTCCCCGACACCAGCAACGAGGCCTCCCGGCATCTGGAGATCGGCAAGGGGTCCACTTCCGGCGTTTCCGCGGTTTCGGCCGGCGGCCGCACGCGCGTGGTGGTCGAGTTGATGCGCGAATCGACCTACCGTTCTCACGTCGAGGGCAAGCAACTGGTATTGGTGGTCAACAACGGCACCTCAGGGCAATCGGTGACGACGGCGTCCACGATCGACCCGAGCAAGGCCCTGCCCTCGGCGGCGACCGGCCCGGCAATCTCCAATATCGACTTTCGCCGCGGTGCCGACGGCCAGGGACGGGTGCTGATCGACTTCAGCGGCTCCGGCGCCAATGCGGACATGAGCGAGGAAGGCGACAAGGTGATCGTCAAGATCTCCAACGCCAACCTGCCCAAGCGCCTCGAACAGCGCCTGGATACGCTGGACTTTGCCACGCCCGTGCAATCCATCGTGACCAAGCCGGGGGTCGGCGGTGGGGCACGAATGGAGATCGCGGTGAAGGGGCCGGTGGATACTTCGGCGTACCAGACCGCGAACCAGTACGTGGTCGAGGTGACGCCAAGGAAAGTCGACGTCAGTCCTGCCGCCTTGGCCGCGGCCGGAAAGCCGCCCATCTATGACGGCAAGCGGGTCACTTTCAATTTCCAGGACATCCCGGTGCGCTCGGCCCTGCAACTCGTCGCCGACATCTCGGGACTCAACCTGGTGGCGTCGGACAGCGTCGGTGGCAGCGTCACCTTGCGCCTGGTCAACGTGCCTTGGGATCAGGCCCTGGACGTGATCTTGCGGGCGAAGGGCCTGGACAAGCGGCGTGACGGCAACGTCATCTGGATCGCGCCCCAGACCGAGCTGGCCAAGTACGAGCAGAGCGTGGCCGAGGCCAAACTGAAGGCACAGGACACCGCCGAGCTGGTCAGCGCCTACATACCAATCAGCTACGGCAAGGCAGCGGACATCGCCAAGCTCCTCACCACCGGCAGCATGCAGGGCGGCGGCGGCGTCGGCGGTACCGGCGGCAGCCTGCAGCGTGGCTTCCTGTCGCCGCGTGGCAGCGCCTCGTTCGACAACCGCACCAACACGTTGCTGTTGAACGACACGCCGCAGAAGATCGCCGACGTGCGCAAGTTGATCGAGGTGCTCGACCGGCCGGTGCAGCAGGTGCTGATTGAATCGCGGATCGTGGTGGCCACCGATGACTTCACCCGCAATCTGGGCGTGAAGTGGGGCGTGCAGGCCAACCACACCACCGCGGGCGGCAACGTGGTCAGCACCAGCCCGACGGGTGCCAACGCCGCAGGCCTGGCCATCAACCGTCACAACGTCAATTCGCAGTACGCCTATGACGTGGCCAACTTCAACCGCAATGGCGGCACCGGCACGTTGCCGAGGCCCGGTGCGATCACCTACCAGACCGACGGCAGCGGCGGCTTCAACGTCAACCTGCCGGTGACTGGCACCACGGCGGGCCAGTTGGGCCTGGCCATCCTCGGCAAGAACTACCTGGTCGACCTCGAATTGTCGGCCGCCCAGACCGAAGGCCGCGGCGAGGTCATTTCCAGCCCGCGCGTGATCACTGCCAACCAGCAGGAAGCCGTGATCCGCCAGGGCCAGGAGATCGGCTACGTCACGTTCCAGAACTCGGGCGGGCAGGGCGCCGGCAGCGGCACGGCGACGGTGCAGTTCAAGGATGCGGTGCTGGAGCTCAAGGTGACGCCGACGATCACCGCCGACAATCGCGTCTACCTGGCGATCAACGTCAAGAAGGATGCGCTGGATGGCTACGTGGATGCCCCGGGCAGTGGCAAGATCCCCACCATCAATACGCGCGAGATCAACACCTCGGTGCTGGTCGACAACGGGCAGACGGTGGTGCTTGGCGGCATTTATGAAATCAACAAGAACAACTCCACCACGAAGGTGCCGGGTTTGGGAGACATCCCGGGCATCGGGGCATTGTTCCGCTCCACGTCGCGCACCAACAGCAAGGCGGAGTTGTTGATCTTCGTGACGCCGCGGATCCTGAGCGATTCGGTGCATTGAGTCTGGCTCCCGCTGCACAGTGCTGAATGGGAAGACGGCTGCGGCCGTCTTCTCGTTTGTGTGGCCTGGATTCCTGCCCCGGCCAACCGACGGATTGCATGGTGTTGTTAAACTTGTGCGGACTGTTATGGTCTGTCACTCATCGTCGTGCGGTCCGCGGATTCCCGGGCCTGGCGAGCACCATCACCGCGAGGAAACGCTTGCCCATGGATATGCCCGAAGAGCCTGTGTCGACCGAGTTGCAGACGCGCTTTGCAACGCTTCGGGAAGACCTCGAGAAGTGCGTCATCGGCCAACCACGACTCATCAACTGCCTGCTGATCGCCTTGTTGGCGGATGGTCATCTGCTGGTCGAGGGCGCGCCTGGCCTGGCCAAGACCACGGCGGTCAAGGCACTCGCCGCGCGGATTGACGCGGATTTCCACCGCGTGCAGTTCACCCCCGACCTGTTGCCCGCCGACCTCACGGGCACCGACGTGTTTCGCCCGCAGACCGGCAGTTTCGAGTTCGAGCGCGGCCCGTTGTTCCACAACATCGTGCTGGCCGACGAGATCAACCGGGCGCCGGCAAAGGTGCAGTCGGCGCTGCTGGAGGCGATGGGCGAGCAGCAGATCACTGTCGGACGCAGCACCTGGCCCTTGCCCAAGCTCTTCATGGTCATGGCCACGCAGAACCCGATCGAGCACGAAGGCACTTTCCCGCTGCCGGAGGCGCAGCTGGACCGCTTCCTGATGCACGTGACCATTGCCTATCCGGATGCGGCCGCGGAACTGGCGATCCTGCACCTGGCGCGGCAACAGGCCAGCGCCCAGGTCGAGCATCGCCCCGGTTCGGCAGCGTTGCTCAGCCAGGACCAGGTGTTTGCCGCACGGGCCGCGGCAATGGCCGTGCACATGGCCCCGGCGCTGGAGGAATACCTGACGCAACTGGTCCTGGCCACGCGTGACGCGGGCCGTTACGGGGTGGAGCTCAAGCGCTGGATTGCCTGGGGCGCCAGCCCGCGCGCCACCATCGCCCTGGATCGTTGCGCGCGCGCACATGCCTGGCTGGCCGGGCGCAGCTACGTCCTCCCCGAGGACGTGCATGGCATCGCCCATGAGGCGCTGCGCCATCGCGTGCTGCTGAGCTATGAAGCCGAGGCCGAGGGCGTGCATGCCGATCAGGTGGTTACCCGGCTGCTGGACCTCGTGCCCTTGCCGTGACTGCGTTGGCACATGAACCCATGGCCGATGCCGACCGCACGGCGGTCTCGCTGCCGGCCCTGATTGCGCTGCGCGAATGCGCGGGGCGCGGCCGCGTCGCACCGGTGGTCAGCCGTACCACGCAGGGCGGGCAGCACACCACGCGCCTCTTTGGACGCGGGATGGACTATGCGGAATCGCGCGTCTACCAGGCCGGCGACGACGTGCGGCGGCTGGACTGGCGGCTCACTGCGCGCAGCGGCAAGCTGCATACCAAGCTGTTCCAGGAAGACCGCGAAAGCAACACGCTGCTGCTGCTCGATACCCACGCCAGCATGCGCTTCGGGTCCCGTGGCCGGTTCAAGTCGGTGCAGGCGGCACGCGTTGCCGCGGCGCTGGCCTGGCTGCTGGCCCAATCGGGTGAACGGATCAGCATGGCAGGCTTTGGCGGCGGTCCGGGCCAGGTGTTGCGGCCGACGGTCGGCCTGCGTGGCGCACTGGCTGCTTGTGGCGCGTTGGCGCGCTGGGATGGCGCGATTCCCACGGGCGATGGCGAGCCGTTGTCCGCGGCACTGCGGCGCTTGCGGCGCTCGCTGCAACTGGCCAGTCGCGTGGTGCTGATCAGCGACGGCTTCAGTTTCGATGCGCCAGCGCAGGGGCCGCTGCGCGAGCTGGCCCGGCGCGGTTCGCTCCGCTTCGTGCTGGTTGCCGACGCCATGGAATTGAAACCGGCCCGACCCGGCAGCTATCCCCTGGAAAGCCACGGTCACCGTGGCCTGGTCAGCCTGCGTTCGTCCGCCCAGCAGCTCTCCTTGCTGCGCATGCTTGGAGCTGGCGCAGTACGGCTGCGCAGCGCCGCCACGGCGCTGGCTTGTCCCTGCGTAGAGGTCGATGGTGCCGCCGATGCCTGCGCGGCTGCCACGCGCACGCTGCACCCGGCGCGGAGAATGACTTCATGATGCGGCAAGCAGCGGGGCAACTCCAGCCGAACCCCGCGGGCGCCCCCGAGCTGCGTGACATCCACGTGCCGCCCGATCCGTCGTGGTGGCCGCCGGCCCCGGGTTGGTGGCTGCTGGCCGTGCTGGTGCTGGCATTGTTGTTCGCGGCAGCCGTGGCGTGGCGTCACGCGCGCCGCCGTCGTCGCGCAAGACGACTGGTGTGGCAGGAACTGGAAGCCTGTCGCCTGCGCCACGCCAAAGACGCCGATCGCTTGCGGCTCGCCACCGGCCTCCATCAACTGCTGCGGCGCGTGGCACGCCTGCATGATCCGGCCGCCGTGCGCCAGCAAGGGGCGGCCTGGCAAGCCACCCTGCAACGGGTGCCCGTGAGTCCGGTCGTGTTGCAGCAACTGCTGGCGCTGGAGCAGGCCATGTATCGGGACGATGCGCCTTTTGATCCGCCCCAGGCCCTCGCGGCAGTGCGTACCTGGCTGGCGCTCGCCCTGCGGCCGCGCAACTGGAAACCCGCGGTGGCCGCCCATGCCTGAGTTTGCCTGGCCGTGGTTGGTGCTGCTCCTGCCCTTGCCGTGGCTGCTGCGGCGCTGGCTGCCGGTGGCGGCGCCGGGGGCGGCGCTGCACCTGCCGCAGCCGGGCTTGCACATCGGTCAATTGGTTGCCACCGGCAGCGACCGGCTCGTCGCGTCGCTGCTGCTGCTGGCCTGGCTGTGCCTCGTGGCTGCTGCCGCGCGCCCGCAATGGGTGGGGCCGCCGCAGGCGCTGCAGCACAGCGGCCGCGCCGTCATGCTCGCCGTTGACCTGTCCGGCAGTATGCAGACGCCAGACATGGTGCTGGGCGGACAGCAGGTCAACCGCTTCGAGGCCGTCGAGGCGATTGCCGGCGATTTCATCAGTCGGCGTGGCGGCGACGAGATGGGCTTGATCCTGTTTGGCAGCCAGGCGTTCCTGGTGACGCCGTTGACCTACGACCTGTCCGCCGTGCGTGCGCAGTTGCGGGGTGCGGCCGTCGGCCTGGCCGGGACTGAAACCGCCATTGGCGATGCGATTGCCGTGGCGGTGAAGCGGCTTTCCACGCTGCCGGAGGATGCGCGCGTCCTCGTCTTGCTCACCGACGGCGTGAACAACGCCGGGCACATCACTCCGCGTGAGGCCGGGCGCGCGGCCAAGGCGGCCGGCGTGCGCATCTACACCATCGGCATCGGCGCCACGCGCATGCGCGTCCCGGACTTCTTCGGCAGCCAACTGGTCAATCCATCCGCCGACCTGGATGCGGCCATGCTGACGACGCTGGCCAGCGAGACCGGTGGCCGCTTCTTCCGTGCCACCGACAGCGCCGAGTTGGCCGATGCCTACCGCACGATCAATGCCCTGGAGCCGATCGCCCAGCAAGGCCCCAGCCTGCGACCACGCCACGAGTTGTTCCGCTGGCCGCTGCTCGCCGCCATGGCCTTGCTGCTGGCCGCCATGGCCGCCCGGCGTTTCCGCCTGGCACCGGAGCCGGCGACATGATCGAGGCCTGGCAGCAATTCCATTTCCTGCGTCCGTGGTGGCTGGCGACCCTGGCCCTGCTGCCGCTGGCCGCGTGGCTGGCCATGCGCGCGGGCACGGTCCAGCGGCAATTGGCGACCCTGGTTGATGCCGAGCTGTTGCCCCGGGTGCTGAGCGGGGGGGGGCGTCGCCGCCAGCTGGCCGGATGGCTGTTTGCGCTCGCCTGGATCTTGTGTGCGCTGGCCCTGGCCGGACCGACCTGGAGCCGGGTCAGCGAGCCGCTGTATGCCAACCGCGCCGCACAGGTGGTGGCGATCTCCCTGGCCCAGGACATGCTGTCACGCGACACCCCGCCAAGCCGCCTCGACCATGCGCGGCAAAAGGCCCACGCCCTGCTCGAAGGCAATCGCGACGGGTTGAATGCGCTGATCGGCTACGCGGGTGCAGCCTTCGTGGTCGCTCCGCTCACGGCTGACGCGCACAGCCTGAGCGACTTGCTCGACGCCATGGCGCCCGACACCATGCCCGTGCCGGGGAACGACGCTGCCAGCGCGATTGCCCAAGGCGTGCAACTGATCCATGAGGCCAAGTTGGGCGGCGGCATCCTGGTGCTGATCACCGACCAGGCTGATGCGGCAGCCGATGCGGCGGCGCGTGCGGCCTTGGCCGCGGGCGTCCGTGTCTCGGTCTTGGGCGCAGGCAGCGCGCAAGGTGGGCCGGTGCCGCTGGGTGGCGGGGATTTCCTGCGCGACGGCGACGGCCGCCCGGTGCTGGCACCGCGTGACGATGCCGCGTTGTCCCGCCTGGCTGCCGCAGGTGGCGGACGCTATGAGGTGATGACCGCCAACCAGGACGATGTCGAGGCCTTGCATGCCGGCTTGCGCGCGGTGCGCGCCAAGGCGGTGACCGACGAGGCCAGCGATGCCTGGCAGGATCAGGGGCCTTGGCTCCTGCTGCCGCTGCTGTTGCTGGTGGCCCTGGGTTTTCGCCGCGGCTGGTTGCTGCTGTTGGCACTGGCGACCTTGCCCATGGTGCCGGGTCCGGCCATGGCGGCGGGCTGGGCCGACTGGTGGCAGCGCCCGGACCAGCAGGCTGCACAAGCCTTGCGCGACGGGCATCCCAAGCTGGCCCAGGAGCTTGCCCGCGATCCGGCACTGCGCGGGACGGCGGCGTACCGGGCCGGGGAGTATGCGGCCGCGGCTCAGGCGTTCCAGCAGGCGCCGGGCTCGAATGGCGCCTACAACCTGGGCAATGCCTTGGCCCGGCAACACCAGTACGACCAGGCCATCGCCGCCTATGACCACGCGCTCAAACTCGATCCCGGCAATACGGATGCGCGCACCAACCGCCAGGCGCTGGAGGAATGGTTGCGCAAGCAGCGCCAGCAGCAGTCGCAAAAGGGCAAGCAGCAGCAATCCGGCAAGCAGGGCGAGCAGAAGTCGGCACAGGGTGGCGACCAGCCGCAAGACGGCAAGGACCAGCAAGGACAGCAGGCGTCGCAAAACCAGCCCTCCGGCCAGGATCAGTCTGGCAAGCAGGGCGATGAGCAGTCGACCCGGAACGGCCAGCCGCCACCGCCCGAGACTGCCGAGCAGCGAGCAGCGCGGCAGGCCCAAACGGCCGAGGCGCAGCGCGGCTTGAAGCAAGAGATGGATCAAGCCTTGGCCGACCAGTCCAAGCCCACGCAACCGCCCGGACATCAATTGGGTGCGCTGGCGAAGGACGACCCGCAGGCCAAACTTCCGGCGGCCCTGCGCCAGGCACTGCAACGCGTACCCGACGATCCCGGTGCACTGCTGCGGCGCAAATTTGCATTGGAGTATCAGCAGCGCATGGCTGGTGAGGGCGGGGGGGTACAACCGTGATGCACCGATCCTGGCTCGCCGCTGCGCTGCTCGCGCTGCTGGCCCCGCTCGCAGCGTGGGCTGCCGGCGTGCAGGCCACGCTGGACCGCAGCACCGTGCAGCTCGGTGAAACCGTCACGCTGAACCTGCAGGTGCAGGGCGCCGGCAGCAGCATCGAGATGCCCGACCTGCAGGCGCTGCAAAAGGATTTCACCATACTCGGCACCTCGCAAAACCGCAGCGTGAGCGTGGTCAATGGCCATGCCTCATCGACCATGACCATCGGCGTGGCCTTGCGGCCGAACCATACCGGCACGCTGACCATCCCCGCCCTGGACGTCAGTGGCGAGCAGACGGCGCCGTTGCAACTGACCGTCGACGCACCCAATCCCAACGCTGTTGTCCGCGCGCGCGGCGATGTGTTCATGCAGGCGCAGATCACGCCGACGCACGGCTACGTCGGCGAGCAGTTCAGCTATGTGCAGCGCCTGTACTACGCGGTCAACATCACCAGCGGCACGCTGGATCCACCAAGCGTGGATGGCATGGACGTGCGCCAACTGGGCAACGACCTCAATTACCAGGCACAGCGCGGGGGCCGTGACTATCAGGTGCTGGAGCGCCGCTATGCGCTGACCCCACAGCAGGCGGGCCGGATCGAGATACCGGCCACGGGTTTCCGCGGAGATTCGACCAACCCGATGGACCCGAACAGCTTTTTCGGCTCCGCCACGCCATTGGCGGCCAGCGCGCCGGCGGTATCCATCGAGGTGCAGGCCCCACCAGCGTCCTGGGGCAGCGCCGACTGGTTGCCGGCGCGCGACTTGAGCCTGGCCATCGAGGGCTGGCCGGACGCGCAGCATCCGGTACGCGTGGGGCAGGTGGTGAACCTCACCATGACCATGCGCGCCACCGGCTTGCCTGCGGAGGCACTGCCAGTCTTGAGCATGCCAACCATCCCGGGGGCAACGGTGTATCCGGGCAGGGCCGAACAAAGCAGCAAACCGGAAGGTCAATGGTTGTCGGGGCAGCGCCAGCGGACATTTGCGCTGGTACCCAACCAAGGCGGCACGCTGACCGTGCCGGCGACCACCGTACAGTGGTGGAACGTCCTCACCGGACGTGTGGAAGTGGCCCAGGTTCCCGCGCACCGCTTGACCGTATTGCCCGCGCTTGGCAGCAGCGGCGTGGCGCCGCCGGCTTCGGCGACCTCCGCCCTGGCGGCGGCTCCGACCGCACAGGGGACACGCGGAGAAGAGTTGACGATGGCGGACAGGGCTTGGCCGTGGCGCTGGCTCGTCCTCGGCCTGGTGGCATTGGCGCTCGTATGCGCTGCAGCCTGGTGGTGGCGTCGGCATCGTCGGGATATGCCTGCGCCGGTGCCGGTGCCAGCCGCGCCGGCGACCCCGGAGGCCGCTACACCACGGCAAGGCCGCTTGCGCTTCCTGGCGGCGGCGCGCGGCAAGGATGCAGCACTGCAGGCGCACACCCTGCTCGCGTGGGCGCGGGCGGAACGGCCCTCCGTCCGCAGCTTGGGCGACTTGCTCGACCTGCTGCGCGATGCTGCGCAGCGCGAGGCCGTGGCCGGCCTGCAGCGGCAGGTCTATGCCGGGCAGCCCGTCGCACATGGCACCATGGATCTTGCGCGCGTGTTCAAGCGTGGTTTCGCCTGGAAGGCCGTGGCCGATGCCGACCAGGGCGACGGCCTGGCGCCGCTGTATCCGTTCAAGCTGCACTGAGCGCTGCCACCAGGCCTCGCATGCGCGCCGGTAGTATCGGCGCGGTCATGTGCTGCCGCAAGGCACCGCCGTGGGTTCAGCGTGGATGTGTCGACGCAGCATCCAGGGCAGCCTGGAAAGCCTGGCGGATGGTGGCGTTGAAGCTGCACAACACAACCTCGGCCGGCCTGTCCGCCAGCGCCTTGCGCAGGGCCGCCACGGCGACCTTCGCGGCGAGTTGGGCAGGGTAGCCATAGACTCCGCAACTGATGGCGGGAAACGCAATCGAGCGCAACTGCTGTTCCTCGAGCAATTGCATGGCCCTGGTGTAGCAATTCGCCAGGACGCGCGCCTCGTCGCGCGTACCGCCATGCCAGATGGGTCCCACGGCATGGATCACATGGCGTGCAGGCAAATCGAAGCCCGGGGTGAGGCGGGCATCGCCGCTGGCACAGCGCACGCCCGGCGCGATTTCCGGCAGGGCCCGGCAAGCCTGCAGCAAGCGCGCTCCCGCGGCGCGATGGATGGCGCCGTCGACGCCACCGCCGCCGAGGAGGCTGGGGTTTGCCGCGTTGACGATGGCGTCGACCGCCAGCGTGGTGATGTCGGCCTGGATCAGGGTGATGGGCATGGGGGGCTGCACTGGCGGGGGCGCGGTTGGTCGCGGAGCAAGACAGAAGAAGGGGTGACGCCCACGCTTGATATCCTGCTACGATGCCCGTTTCCGTCCGCCGGACACCCGTACCAAGGGTGATGCCTGCGCCGGATGGCGACCCTCCTGGTTGGGCATCCCGGTGATTTGCGGTCAACGCAATCTTCACCAATGCGTTGTGTCTGGATCAGGGGCAGTTTGCCAGCAGTGGCCTGCGACCGGAAGCTCGACTGGCCGCATTTTCAAGGACACTTGGGATCAATCTGTATGGTGTGGAAGAAAATCGCCATGTTGGCGGCTGGCGTCTTGGTAGTCGCCGTGTCGCTGCATTTCGTGGGCGGCAGCAAGGCTGGCCGCAAGCCGACGGCGCAGCGCACGGGCGCGCCGGTACCGGTGGAGGTGGTTGCCGCGAGCAAGGGCGACCTCGAGTTGTCGCTCAAGGTGGTGGGCCGGGTTGAGGCCTGGTCGACCGTGACCGTACGTGCACGGACGTCTGGCCAGCTGCAGTCCTTGGCCTTCCAGCCCGGCACCCAGGTGCGCAAGGGCGAATTGCTCGCGCAGATCGATCCCCACCTGCTGCAGGCCAAGCTGGACCAGGCGAGGGCCAGCGTGGCGCGCGACCGCGCGCTGTTGCAGAAAGCGAAGGCCGACCAGCAGCGCTATGCCGACATGCTGGGCAAGGGCTTCGTCTCCAAGTCCGACTATGACTTGTATACCGCGAACCTCGCCGTCGCCGAGGCCACGCTGCAAAGCGACCAGGCCGCCCAGGAACTGGCCCAGACGCAGGTGGACTACACGCGCATCGTGGCGCCGTTCGACGGCGTCACCGGCGCCCCGCTGGTCTACCCGGGCGCGCAGATCACCGACAGCGCTACCGACATCGTGGTGCTGAACCAGATCGAGCCGGTGCGGGTGGCGTTCAACATCCCGGAAGACAGCCTCCCGGCGGTACGCGCGGCAGGGAAGTCGGGGCCGCTCCGCGTGCAGGTGGCCGTCGCCGGCGACCTGGAAGCTCCGCTGTCGGGCGTACTCGACTTCATCGACAACGCCGTCGACGTGGCCACCGGCACGATCGTGCTGAAGGCGCAGTTCGACAATGCCGCGCACCGCCTCACGCCGGGGCAGTTCGTCCAGGTGCAGATGCCGACCACGCGCCTGACCGACGTGGTGAGCGTACCGGTGCACGCCTTGCAAAGCTCCACCGAAGGCAGCTTCGTGTTTGTCGTGGGTGCCGATGGCAAGGCGCAGCAGCGGCCGGTCACGCTGGGTCCGACCACCCAGGGCCGCACCGTGGTCGACAAGGGCTTGCAGGACGGGGAGCAGGTGGTGACCGAAGGCCAGATGTTGCTGATCAACGGCAGCCCGGTCCAGATCACGCAGGGGTGACGTCGTGAACATTTCGCACCTGTGCATCCGGCGGCCCGTCATGACCTCGATGGTCATGATTGCCTTGATCGTCTTTGGCATCGCCGCGTATCCGCAGTTGCCGGTGAACGAACTGCCAAACGTGGACTTCCCCACGATCAACATCAGCGCAAGCTTGCCCGGGGCGTCGCCGGAAACCATGGCTTCGGCGGTCGCCACGCCGCTGGAAGGGGCGCTGTCGCGGGTTGCCGGCATCGAGTCGATGACCTCCACCAGCGCGCTGGGCTCGACCTCGATCACCGTGACCTTCAACCTGGACCGCGACATCGACGGCGCCGCGCAGGACGTGCAGGCTGCGATTTCCTCGGCCACGCGGCAGTTGCCGCGCGACATGCCTTCGCCGCCGACCTATTTCAAGAGCAACCCGGCCAACTCGCCGGTGCTGTACCTGGTGATGAGCTCGACCACGCTGCCCTTGACCACGGTCAACGAGTACGCGGAAACCGAGCTGGCCCAGCAGCTGTCGATGATCGAGGGCGTGGCCCAGGTCAACGTCTACGGCTCGCAGAAATACGCCGTGCGCATCAGCGTCGATCCCGACCGCCTGGCTTCCCGTGGTATCGGCATCGACCAGGTACAGACCGCGATCGCCAAGGCCAACGTCAACCAGTCGACCGGCTCGCTTTACGGCAACCGCCAGCAGCTGCCGATCCGCAGCGATGGCCAGCTGCAGCGTGCCGAGGCCTACAACGACATCGTCGTCGCTTACCGCGACGGCGCGCCGGTGCACGTAAGCGACATCGGCAAGGCACGCGACAGCGTGCAGGACGATCAGCGCCTCAGCATGTACAACGGCCAGCGCTCGATCATTCTGGCGATCCAGCGCCAGCCTGGCGCCAATACCGTGGCCACAGTGGAACGGGTCAAGGCCGTACTGCCGGCGTTCCGTGCCGGGCTGCCGCCTTCGGTGTCGCTGGCCGTGCACTACGACCGCTCGGAGTCGATCCGCGCCTCCGTGGACGACGTGCAGTTCACCCTGCTGCTGGCCGGCGTGCTCGTGGTATTCGTGATCTACCTGTTCCTCGGCAACCTGTCCGCCACCCTGATCCCCGCCGTGGCCCTGCCGATCTCGATCCTGGGCACGTTCGGGGTCATGTACGCGCTCGGCTACAGCCTGGACAACCTGTCGCTGCTGGCCTTGACCCTGGCCGTGGGCTTCATCGTCGACGACGCCATCGTCATGCTGGAGAACATCGTGCGCCACATGGAGGGCGGCGTGCCGGCCTACGAGGCAGCAGTGAAAGGTTCCAGCGAAATCGTCTCCACCATCATCTCGATGATGCTGTCCCTGATCGCGGTGTTCATCCCGGTGATGTTCATGGGCGGCATCGTCGGGCGGCTGTTCCACGAGTTTGCGATCGTGATCAGCGTGGCGATCCTGTTCTCCGGTCTGGTGGCCATCACCCTCACGCCCATGCTGTGCAGCCGCTTTGTCAAGGCCGAACAGGCCGGGCACGCTGCCGGCCTGCGGCGCAACTGGTTGGTCCGGGGTTTCGACCGCGGGTTCAGCGCGGTACGCGATGCCTACGTGGGCAGCCTCGGCTGGGCCATGGCGCGGCCCCGCCTGGTGCTGGCCATGTTTGCCGCCTGCCTGGTGGCCACCGTGGGCTTGTTTTACCTCGTACCCAAGGATTTCATCCCGGCCGGCGACAGCGGCCGGCTGCACGTCAACACCGAGGGTCCGCCGGACATCGCCTATGCCAGCATGGTCGAACGCCAGCAGAAGCTGGCTGACGTCGTGGCCAAGGACCCGAATGTCGCCGGCTACCTGTCGAATGTCGGCGGCGGCGGTCCGCGGTCCACCATCAACAATGGCTCGATCACCGTGGTGCTGAAGCCGGCCAGCGAGCGCAAGCTCGACCCGGACGGCATCATGGCCGAGCTGCGTCCGAAGCTGGCTGCCGTGCCCGGTATCCGTTCATACATCCAGAATGAGCCGGCCATCCGCATCGGTGGGCGTATTTCCAAGGCCCAGTATCAGTACACCTTGCAATCGGTCAACCTGGCGGAGCTGTACGAATGGAGCGCCAAGGTCACCGACGCGTTCCGCATCCTGCCGGGTTTCGAGGACGTCACCAACGACCTCAACTTGAACAGCCCCTCGATCATGGTCGAGGTGCAGCGCGACAAGCTGGCGCCGCTCGGCCTGACCATGGCCCAGGTACAGAGCGCGCTGGGCGCCAGCTTCGGCGAGAACCAGGTGTCGACCATCTATGGCGCCGCGACCCAGTACTGGGTGATCCTGCAGGTGGCGCGGCCGCTGCAGAACGACCCGGGCATACTCTCCCAGCTCTACGTCACCTCGGCCACCGGCGCGCTGGTGCCACTCAACGCCGTGGCCACGTTCCGCCGCGTGCCGCAATCGCTGACCGTCAATCACCAGGGTCAGTTGCCGGCAGTGACGGTGTCGTTCAACCTGGCGGCCGGCGTGAGCCTGAGCGCCGCAGTGAGCCAGATTCAGGAGGCGCTGCGCAACATCGGCCTGCCGGCGACGGTGAGCGGCAGCGTGCAGGGTTCGGTGCAGGCCTTCCAGCAATCGATGCAGGGCATGAGCGTGCTGTTGTTGCTGGCGGTATTCGTGATCTACCTGGTGCTCGGCATCCTGTACGAGAGCTTCATCCACCCGTTGACCATCCTCTCAGGGCTGCCGGCCGCGGCCGTGGGCGCCTTGCTGACCCTGCTGCTGTTTGGCGCCAACCTCGACCTGTTCGCCTTCGTCGGCATCATCATGCTGATCGGCATTGCCGAGAAGAACGCGATCATGCTGATCGACTTTGCGCTGGAGCGGCAGCAGGCCGAAGGCATGAGCCCGGCGCAGGCGATCTTCGACGCCTGCCGGGTGCGTTTCCGCCCGATCATGATGACCACCATGGCGGCCATGGCCGGTACCCTGCCGATCGCAATCGGCTTCGGCGCTGGCGGCGAGACCCGGCGCTCACTGGGCCTGGCGGTGGTGGGCGGCCTGGTGTTCTCGCAGATTCTCACCCTGTACCTGACGCCCGTGATCTACCTCTACATGGATCGCCTGCAGCAGCGCGTGCGGCGTCGCGCCGGTAGGCGGGTTCCCGCGGAGGCCTGAGTCCCAAGGTCGGGGGCCACGGCTACCGTGCGGCCGACCAATCGGGGCCGCCTCCCAGCTGGTGGCCGGTCCTTCAAGTCAAGGGCGTTTCGCGCGCCGAAGGCACACGAAAGCCCTTGATCCACACCATGACGATGCCTGACAGCAAGGCATCGGTTGGGGTTTACTCCTCGACGGGGTCATCGGCGAAGGCGCCGGGGGCGGAGCCAAAGTCGCCATCGGCCTGCGCCGCCATGTAGGAGAACGCGGCATAGACCGCCACGTTCTGTGCCAGCTCGGCGGGATCGATCTTGTCCAGCGTATCGTTGGCGGTGTGGTGCCAGTCGAAGTAATGCGTGCCGTCCTGCACCAGGCTCAGCGCAGCCATGCCCTTGGCGTGCATCTGCGAGAGGTCCGAACCGCCGCCACCCGGGTATTTGGCGTTGTACGCGACGCCAAGTGGCGCCAGCACCTGCGCGATCTGCTCGATCGCGCCACGTGCCTCGGGCTTGACGCTCGCCGTCATCATCCAGATCTTGCCGGCGCCAAAATCGGACTCGGTGCCGAGCTGGAATTGCTTCACGTCCTTGGCGTGTTTTTCGGCATAGGCCTTGCCGCCCCACAGGCCCATTTCCTCGTTCGCGAACGCGATCACGCGAATCGTGCGCTCCGGGCGCTGCGGCAGGTCGTGGATCAGCTTGCCGGCGGCCATTGCAATGGCCACGCCGGCCGCGTCGTCGATGGCGCCCGTGCCCGGATCCCAGGAATCCAGGTGGCCACCGATGGCGACGACCTGGTTCGGATACTTGCGGCCGGTGATCTCCCCAATCACGTTTGCGCCGGTGTACTCGCCGACGATGCCGCAATCCAGGTCGAGCTTGACGGTCACGGGTTTGCCATAGGCAAGGATGCGCTCAAGCTGGTCGGCGTCGGGATTGGACAGCGCCGCGGCCGGGATCGCGCCTTCGGCCTTGGTGAAGCCCGTGACCCCGGTATGCGCGATGCGCTGGTGCGCGTCGGTGCCAGCCGAGCGCAGCAGGTAGCCGGCCGCACCCTTGCCGGCGGCGATGACCGGACCGGCGGTGCGCACGGCCGAGCCCATGCCGTAGTCGTGCCCGTCCTTTGCGCGCTGCATGCGGTAGCCGATGTAGACGATCTTTCCCTTCACCTGGCCCGGGTTCGCCGCCTTCAACGCATCCAGGCTGTCGAACTTCACCACCTGGGCGGTAAGCCCGCCTTTTGGCGTGCCAGGCGAGTAGCCCAGCGCGGTAAGCACCAGGGATTGAGGGAATGGTGCGACGATGGCGCCGCTCTCGCCGCGGCGCTCCCACAAGGGATAGGTGACGGGCTCGGTGTAGACCTTGTCGTAGCCCAGTTCCTTGAACTTCGCGACGGCCCAGTCACGCGCGCGCTGGTCGGCGGCGCTGCCAGCCATGCGCGGACCGACTTCGGTGGTCAGCGATTCGGTGATGCGGTAACCGGTGTCGTCGTGCAGCGCCTTGTCGCGCAGTTGTTGGGCGGTGGCAACGGCCGTTGCCGGGATGCTGGTAGCAGCCGCGGCGGCGACCATGCCGCTGCCCGTGAGCAGAGCGGCGGCGAACAGGGTGAGGGGAAGCCTGGACATGTGTGGACTCCGCTGGGTAGGGATGGACTATGGTTGGGGAATCAGGTGGCCGGCATGCGGTCCGCAAGCCGGCGTCGATGGCGGGCACGCGTTTCGGTATCAGCCGGCGTGCCGTCTTTGGCGTTCTTGTTCAGGGCTGGGACTGGTCTGCGGCAAACGCACCGGGCCCAGAGCCGAAGTCGCCGTCGGCCTGTGCCGCCATGTAGACGACGGCCGCATAGGCGGCCACGTTCTGCGCCAGCTCGGACGGAACGATCTTGTCCAGGGTGTCGTTCGCATTGTGGTGCCAGTTGCTGTAGTACGTGCCGTCCTGGGCCAGGGTCAGCGCGGCCATGCCCTTGGCATGCAGGAGCGAGAGGTCCGGGCCGCCGCTCCCTGGCAGCTTGGCGTCATAGGCTACGCCGAGTGGCGCCAGCACTTGCGCCATTTGCGCGATGGCATCACGCGCCTGCGGCTTGACGGTTGCGCTCAACTGCCAGATCCTGCCTGCGCCGTGGTCCGATTCGGAGCCGAGCTGGAACCGGCCGACGTCACCGGCATGCTTGTTCGCGTAGGCTTCGCCACCCCACAGGCCCATTTCCTCGTTCGCGAACGCGATCACCCGGATCGTGCGTTCCGGGCGCTGCGGCAAGTCGCCTATCAGCTTGCCAGCGGCCATGGCGATGGCCACGCCGGCACCGTCATCGACCGCCCCCGTACCTGGATCCCACGAATCCAGGTGCCCGCCAATCGCGACGACCTGTTTGGGGTATTTCTTGCCGGTAATTTCGCCAATGACGTTGGCGCCGGTGTATTCGCCTGTGATGCCGCAATCGAGGTCAAGCAACATCGTCACGGGCTGGCCATAGGCCAGCACGCGCTCGAGCTGGTCGGCGTCGATCGGCGAGAGCGCGGCGGACGGTACCAGCGCCTTCAAGTCGGCAGCGGTGGGGTTAAGCGGCCCGGTGGCGCCGGTCGAGGCCAGCCGGTTGTGCACGTCGGTGCTGAGCGTGCGCATCACGAAGCCGGCGGCACCCTTCTTGAACGAGACGATCGGTCCTTCCTCGCGGATGATGCGGCCGGTGTGATAGCTGTTGCTTTGTCGCGCGCTTGTTGTATGGAAACTGATGTAGACGATCTTGCCCTTGACCTGCGCCGGGTCCATGGCTTGCAACGCCTCGATACTGGCGACCTGCAACACCTGCGCCGTGATCCCACCCTTGGGCGTGCCGGGCGAATAACCCAGTGCGGTCAACACCAGGGGTTGCGGGAAGGGCGAGACGATGGCGCCACGTTCGCCGTGGCGCTCCCACAACGGATAGATGACGGGCTCGGTGTAGACCTTGTCGTAACCGAGTGCCTTGAACTTGGCGATGGCCCAGTCGCGGGCACGTTGGTCTGCGGGACTGCCAGCCATGCGCGGACCGACTTCGGTCGTCAGCGACTCGACGATGCGGTAACCGGTGTCGTCATGCAGCGCCTTGTCGCGCAGTTGTCCTGCCGTCTTGACTGCCGGAGCCGGTATGGTCGTGGTACT
Organism: Rhodanobacter sp.; assembly: GCA_035571995.1. Taxonomy (GTDB): domain Bacteria; phylum Pseudomonadota; class Gammaproteobacteria; order Xanthomonadales; family Rhodanobacteraceae; genus Rhodanobacter. Next base: position 6,240 of record DATNBK010000047.1, on the reverse strand, counting down.
GGGGGTGCTGGCCGCCGCGGAGGCCAGGAGTGTGCTGCCGAGCAGCAGGGCAAGCGGGAGGTGGCGCATCGGGTAGCCCCTTTTTAGGAACGCCGATTATGCCCGAGTTGTGCGCTCCGCCCCGGCCGGGTTTTCCCAGCCTGGGACGGAGCCGGCTTGTCTCGTGCCGCCGGGCATGACCCCCGCGCCCCGCGGATGCGGCAGGCGCTACGGTTTGTTGCTCTTGAGCAGGTCGCGGATTTCGGTGAGCAGGGCGACGTCCGCCGGCGGCGGGGCAGGGGCGGCTTCCTCCTTCCTTTGCATGCGGTTCAATGCCTTGATCACCATGAAGATGGCGAACGCGATGATCAGGAACGTGATGATGGTGTTGATGAAGATGCCGTACCTGATCGCGACCTCGGCCACCTTGTGGGCCGGGTCGCTGACGTCGGCCGGCCGGATGACCCATTTCAAGCTGGAAAAGTCTATGCCACCGGTGATCCAGCCGATTGGCGGCATGATCACGTCATCGACCAGCGATGTGACGATCTTTCCGAACGCAGCGCCGATGACGATACCGATGGCCATGTCCATCACGTTGCCGCGCATGGCAAAGGCCTTGAATTCCTGCAGCATGCTCATTTTGGATGCTCCCTGGTTATGCCGAGTGGCGCCTGGAATGTACCCCCTTCGCGGCGGCAAACGACAGTACTGGGCCAGAAGGCCTCAGACGATCCGGGTGCGCAGTTCGGCAACGCCGACGAGTTCGGCATGCAGCTGGTCGCCGCGCTCCAGGGCCGCGACGCCAGCCGGCGTGCCGGTGAAGACCAGGTCTCCGGCGTGCAACTCGAACAAGGTCGAGAGTGCGGACACAATGGCCGGCACGTCGTGGATCATGTCCGCCAACGTCGTCTGCTGCCGCACCTGGCCATTGACGCTCAGGCGCAGCACGGTCTGGTCGTCCACGTGGGCCGCGCTGGCCGGCTGCAGCGCGGACAGCGGCGCGGAGTGGTCGAAACCCTTGGCGATTTCCCAGGGATGGCCCTTGGCCTTGACCTGCCGCTGCAGGTCGCGGCGGGTCAGGTCCAGCCCGACGCCATAGCCGAAGATCAGCTCGGGCACGCGTGCCGCGGCAATGTCGCGCCCGCCGCCGCCGAGGGCCACCACCATTTCCACCTCGTGGTGCAGCTCGGAGGTCAGGGGCGGGTAGGGCGTGTCCGCGCCATCGCTGACGATCGCGTCGGCCGGCTTGCAGAAGAACATGGGCGTGCCGGCTTCCGGCGTCGCGCCCATTTCCCGTGCGTGCTCGGCGTAGTTGCGCCCGATGCAGAAGATGCGGTGCACCGGGTAGCGTTGGTCGCTGCCTTGGATCGGCAGGCTGGGAATGGTCGGCGGCGTGAAGGCGTAGGTCATGGCGCGTGAGGTTAGCACGCGTGGATCGACGCTGAGCAGGTCGCCAGCACCATGCCGGCCGGCTTCAGTCGGTGCGCTTGACCAGGCGGTAGGTGGCGTTGTGCAACGCCGTCACGCCTTGCTCGGCGAAGTTCGGCTGGGTGGCCAGGATCTCTTCGCGCTCGAGCAGCTCGACCTGCCATTCGGCATCGAACAGGCGGTGCACCTCGGCGTCGTCGACCGCAAACGGCGGCCCCTCCATTTCGCCCGGGGGATAGCTCAGCGTGATCAGCAGGCCGCGGCAGCCCCCGGGCAGCTTGCCGTACACCTCGTGCACATAGCGCTCGCGCATGGGCGCGGGCAGCGCAATCAAGGCGGCGCGGTCATAGAAGGCGCCGCAGCTTTCCAGCGAAGCGGCGTCAACGTCGAAAATGTCGCCGTTGATGATCTCGAGCGAGCCGGCGGTCCAATGCACGCCGTCGGGCTCGTGGCGCGAACGAGGCGTCAGTTGGTTCTCGGCAAACAACTGCTCCACGGCCAGCGGCGACAACTCCACTCCCAGCACCAGGCATTCCTGCGCGGCCAGCCACAGCAAGTCCGCGGATTTGCCGCACAGCGGCACGAGCACCCTGGTGCGCGGCGGTATTTCCAGCGCAGGCCAATGCTTCATCAGCAAGGGCAGCGGTTTTCCGTGGTGCCAGCCAATGCGGCCTTCGCGCCAGCGCTCCAACCAATAGGCTGCAAACATCTTGGGTATCCTCCGAACCAGGGGTGCGGCTGCCGTGCCATTCAGGCCCATCCTGCGCCAGCGTGGCGGCGGACTGTGGACGCGCGAAGCCTACAGGCTAACACTGCTTCATGCCGGGTGGCTGGCCAAGCCCGGGGAGGCCGCGTCGTGAGGCCTGTGCCGTGGCGCTCAGTGCGCGAAGAGCTGGCCGAGGTCCTTGAAGGCCTTGAATTCCAGGGCATTGCCGCAGGGATCAAACAGGAACATCGTAGCCTGCTCGCCGACCTGGCCGCGGAAGCGCACGTGCGGCTCGACGGCAAAGCGGATGCCCGCCGATTTCAGCCGTTCGGCCAGCGTTTCCCATTGCTCCCAGCCGAGCACGATGCCGAAATGTGGCACCGGCACGGCGTCGCCATCGACCAGGTTGGTGTGGGCGTGGGCTTGGTTGGCCGTCTTGGGATGCTGGTGGATCACCAACTGGTGCCCATAGAAATCGAAATCCACCCAGTGCGCGCTCGAGCGGCCTTCGGTGAGGCCCAACACCTCGCCGTAGAAGCGCCGGGCCGCGGCGAGGTCGTCGACGGGGATGGCGAGGTGGAACGGTGACAGGCTCATCTTGGGATTCCTGGGCAGGCGGAAGGTACAACCCGACCATTACAACGCATCCGGCGTTCAGTGCGCACTACCGGCCATGCTGGTCAGATCGCCGGCGGTGCCCCGGGAAAAGGAGGGCGAAAGCAGCCCGATCAACTGCCCCCGCCCTCCACCCTACAACCGCAGTCAGCCTTCGCCCATGCCTTCGGCTGGTTGGTGTGCGCTCCCGGCGCGCACCTTGTCCTCGATGCGCTGGCCGATTTCGGCGTCCACGTTCTTCCAATACGCGAAGGCGCGTTCCAGCACCGGGCTGCGCACGCCGCCGAGCAGGCTGCCGGCGACCTGTTCGACGAACTGCGCGCGCTGGGTGTCGTTCCATACCTCGCGCACCATCGTGCCGGCCTGGCCAAAGTCATCGTCCTCCGCGTGCAACGCATAGGCGCTGCGCACCATCTCGCCGTCGGCCTCCCAGCCGCCTTCCACCGGGCCGGTGTCGTCCGACCAGGGGCGCCCGCCGCTGTTTGGCGCGTGCACCGGCGCATTGCCGCTGTGGTGGTAGGCCATCTGGCCGTCGAACATGTACGTGTTCACCGGCACCTTGGGCTGGTTGACCGGGAGCTGGTGGAAGTTCGTGCCAATGCGGTTGCGCTGGGCATCGGCGTAGGCAAACGCGCGGCCAAGCAGCATCTTGTCCGGTGACAGGCCGATCCCCGGCACGGTGTTGCCCGGCGAGAACGCGGCCTGCTCGATCTGGGCGAAGAAGTTCTCCGGGTTTCGGTTCAAGGTCATCGTGCCGACCTTGATCAGCGGATAGTCCTTGTGCGGCCAGACCTTGGTCAGGTCGAACGGGTTGAAGCGGTAGTCCTTCGCTTCGGCATACGGCATCACCTGCACCGACAGTTCCCACACCGGGAATTCGCCACGCTTGATCGCGTTGAACAGGTCACCGCGGTGGAAGTCGGCGTCCTTGCCGGCCATGGCCGCGGCTTCGGCGTTGTTGAAGAAGGCCATGCCCTGGCGGGTGTGGAAGTGATACTTCACCCAGAACTTCTCACCCTTGGCATTGATCCACATGTAGGTGTGCGAGCCGTAGCCGTTCATGTGCCGCCAGGTGCGTGGCAAGCCGCGCTCGCCCATGAGGTAGGTGACCTGGTGTGCGGTTTCCGGATTGGACGTCCAGAAGTCCCATTGCATGTGGTTGTCGCGCAGGCCCGAGTCGGGCAGGCGCTTCTGGCTGCGGATGAAGTGCGGGAACTTCATCGGGTCACGCACGAAGAACACCGGGGTGTTGTTGCCGACCAGGTCATAGTTGCCCTCGTCGGTATAGAACTTCAGCGAGAAGCCGCGCACGTCGCGCCAGGTGTCCGGGCTGCCAGACTCGCCAGCCACGGTGGAGAAGCGCGCCAGCATCTCGGTCTTGGCGCCGTTCTGGAACAACGCAGCCTTCGTGTACTTCGACACATCCGCGGTGGTCTCGAAGACGCCGAACGCACCGGCACCCTTGGCGTGCGGCTGGCGCTCCGGCACCTTCTCGCGGTTGAAGTGCGCCATCTGTTCCAGGAAATGCACGTCATGCAGCAGGATCGGGCCGTTCGGGCCGATGGTCAGCGAGTTGCGGTCGCTGCCAGCCGGCGCGCCGGTTCCAGTGGTCGAGCCGCCGTTGGGCTGCTTCTTGTCGTGGGACATGGGTTGCCTCCTTCTGCTGTTGGCTGGCCGAAAATCGGTGGCCAGGCGGTACCAGGTCGAGTGTGCCTGCAATGCGCCGGGTAAGCCATTCGCTTTTTCCGATCGGGGCGATAGGCGGGGTCTTGCGCGGCCGCCGTGCGTGCGCCGTCGCTACCGGTTGCCGATACCGGTGGCTGCCGGGCGGGCACGCGACCGTTCGCCGCGAAACAATCTGTACGCGAATGCGGCGGCAACGAGTGCGGCCACGCCAAACAGCAACAGCGCAGCGGTGAACCCCAGCGTGAGGGCGGCCTGGAACAGCAAACTGCCCAGCCCGAATCCGCCAAATAGCGAAAATGCCATGACCGCGACCGCCTGTCCCCGTCCACCGCCGAGGTCGGTGGTAATCGCCGCAAGTTGCGGGTGAGTGAGATCGAAACCCAGCGACAACAGGACGATGGCGACGCGTATGCCAGGTAGCGGCAAGGGCAGCGCAAGCAGCACGGCGCAGACGCCGGTGAGTGCTACCCCGGAGGGAATGATCAGCGCGCGTCCAAAGCGATCCGCGAGCTTGCCGATCACCGGGCCAAACAGCAGGCCCGGCACGCCGTAACCAAGCAATACCAGGCCAATGCCGGTCTCACCCAGCCCAAAGCGCCGGTGCAGGTACACGCCTAGCCAGGTGAACACTCCAGACTGCAGCACCGCGTTCAACAACACGTAGGCATAGGTGCGGCGCCCGCGTGCCGAAGCGAGCAAGCGTCGGTAGCCGGCGACCACCGCCGACCATGGCTCCGTGCCTGCGATGCTGCTTGGCAGCGCGGTCGAGGTAAGCATCACCAGCAGCAGGAGCGCGCAGCAGCCAGCGACGATCAGGAACAGCAAACGCCAGCCGACCAGCGGTTCGAGCAGGACCCCCACGACGGCGCCGGCGGCTGTCCCGCCCGCGATTGAGCCGAAGAACCAGCCGACCGCACGGCCACGACGGTTGAACGGCACGACGTCGCCAATCAGCGTCAGGCAAATCGGGACGATCCCGGCGGCGCTGAGTCCGGTCAGGACGCGCCAGGCAATGAATGTACCCACGCGGTCGGCGGTTGCGGTGAGCGCGGTAAGAGCGATGAAGATCACCAGCGAACCAAGGATGACCTGGCGCCTGCCCACCCGGTCGGACCACGGCCCAACCCAAAGCGTGGCCATCGCTTCGGGAAGCACATAGGCAGGCACGGCGACCCCCACCCAGCCGATGCTGCTCGCGAAGACGGCCGTCAGCCGCGGGATCAAGGGGGCAACCATGAACGTCTGCACGAACACCATGAAGGCGGCTGCGCAGATCGTCGGCAGCATCCATCGCGGAATGCTGGTTGTCATGGATTCGCTTCTTTGCCTGTTGTTGCAATGGCGACATCTTGAGCACTCCTGACTAATGCGTCAATGCATTAATTAACAGCACCTTTAGCGCGGAAGGCTCCCGGCTAATGTACGCTTATGGCAGCCTTTTTGGACGCCCACCTACTGCTGGAGTTCCGACATGACCGAGCCCATCCGCTTTCCGCTGCTTGGCGAACCGCTGGCGCTCGATCTGGTCAACACGCTTGCGCTGCGCCACGGCATGGTGGTGGATTACTTGGACCGGCCCGCGGCGCTGTCGGCCTGGTTGCGCCTCGAGCGCACACGAGTGGATTGGCACGGGCCGGCAACGCGGGCCGATCTTGCGGCGATATGGGCGCTGCGCGATGCCGTGGATAGCCTGCTGCGGGCCCGCCTGGCGCGCGTCGCGCCACCGGATGCCGCGCTGCGCAAGCTCAACCGCAGCTTGGCCGGCGCGCGGGAAAACGTCCGTCTTGAATGGGCGCGGTCTGGACCGCGCAAGACGACCACGT
>DATNBK010000046.1:0-9636 GCA_035571995.1 Rhodanobacter sp. | reverse complement strand
CATCAGCGCCACCGGTGCAAGCCATTGCCCCCGGATTCATGCCGGACAACATCCATTGGGACCACGGGCGTCTGCTTACCGCCGGCATGATGTACGACGAACCGGCATGTGGCGGTACCCGCAAGGTCATCGACGGCAAGGCGGATACCATGTTGTGCCACCGCGGTACTGTGGTTGCCGAACTCGACCCCGCCACGATGGAATTCCACATCGTCGCCTACGCACCGCCCGACCCGGTGTTCAACGGGGCGTCCACGGCACTCCTGATCGGCAACCAGCTTTGGGTCGGCTCGTATCAATCGAATTGCGTTGCGTACCGCAGCTTGCCGTGGCTGCACGCAGGTCAGACCAGACAACCTTAGCGGTAGCGGCCGAACATTGCGCGACGGCACTGGGAGGCAAATTTCCAGTGCCGCCCGGAAGACGCAAAGTGCAATGGCGTTTGAACCCTACTTCTTCGCGTCGTCACCAATGATCGATTCGAAGAACTCCATCGACTGCAGCAGCGCCGCCTTGCTCGCGTGGTGAGTCGCTTCAGGAGTCTTGCCGATCCAGCTGTGGCCCACGCCAGGCAACATCACCAGCTTCGTCCGCACCCCGGCCTTCTGCAACGCAGCCTCAAACGCCTTCGATTGGGCCGGATTGACGGTCGTGTCGTCGGTGCCGTGCATCAGCAGGATCGGTGGGTCCTTTGAGTCGACGTAGGCGATCGGCGAGGGACGACGCAACTGCTCCGCTGTGCACTGGCCGTGGCAACCAAGAAACAGCGACATCATGTCAGGCTGGCCAGCGTTCGCGGCAGATGCCTTGCGTTCCTTGTAGGACGCGGCGAAATCGTATTCGCCAAACCATGCCACCGCGCCCTGGACGCAATCGGACACCTCGTCCGCACCCTTGGGCGCCGAAGCACTGACTTCAACATTGGGCGCATTGGGATCGACACGTGCGGGTGGATCGAGCGCCTTCACCCCACAGGTCACGGCCGCCAGCGCAGCCAACTGGCCGCCGGCGGATTGTCCCCAGGTCATTCCACGGTCCGGATCGAGATGGTACTTGGCGGCATTGGCACGCAACCAGCGGATCGCCGCCTTGACGTCCTGGATCGCAGCCGGCGACGACGCCTCCTTTGAGAACCGATAGCTTACCGAGGTGACCACGAAGCCCTGCGCGGCAATCGACGCCAACACTTTCGGCCAATCGAGGTAGGCGGCACTGCGGCGCTTGCCGCCGAACGCCCAGCCACCGCCATGGATGTACATGATCCAAGGTCTCGGGCCTTTCTTGTTGTACGACGCCGGCGGCAGGAACAAATCCAGCGTCATCGGCCGGTAACCCAGCAAAGTCTGGTAAACGACATCCGGATAGCCAGTAGCGCCACCGGGATACTTGACTGAGAGATCCGAGAGCGAGTCGAGACCGACCGCGCGCACCGAGTCGCCAATCTGGGCCTGGTCAGCCACCCGTTCTGCAGGGGTAGCGGGCGCCGCTGCACTCGCCGGTGATCCGAGGAGCATCGACAACCCAAGCATTGCAAACCCGGTCTTCAGCACCAAGGGCATCTTCATCAACAGTCTCCTGTGTCGTGGACCGACCTGATACCAGGCTGGGTGTACTTGAAGGGAAGGACCGCGCCACAGCATCGGACCGTGGCCAGCGGCTCCCGAGGGCCGGCAAGTTCCTCAATCGCGAACCCGCGGCTTCTTTGACGGCTGCGTCGATGGTGCATTAACCGCCTGGAAGTCCAGTCGCGCACGATTCATCGGTTCGATCTTGAAAGAGTTGCCGTTACTACCAATATCCAGCAATCGCGGTGTCGAGGGTTTCCACGCTGGCCATTTGACGGTCCCAATCGACGGGTCGCCGGTCCGCGCAAAGGCGATCAACATCGATGTCATGCTGCGTGCAAGTTCACGATCGTTGCTTGTCCACAGCCGGGTCGGACGGAAAATGTTCAAAGAATCGAGCGTCTGGAACCAATAGGGCACGTCCGAACTGTGGTACGCGCCAATGCGCTCCGGGTGATCCGCGATCTCCACCGCCGGATTGAATGGCTGGACACGGGCGAACTCATAAACAAAGACAGGTGCTTGGCCCCGGCTGCTCTGTTCCTTGGCCCATTGCCAAGCGGCCAGTGCAGGCCAACCGGCGTCCCGCACTGCATTCGCCGCCATCAGTTTCGCCTCGGCGTCCGTAGAGGCCGGGTAGAGTTTGTGGAACTCTCCCGCCTTGGTGCCGTACAACTGTTTCACCGCCGCATTGAACTGGGCGAGCGTTTCCACCTTGGTGAGATCGTTGTGGTTGAAGCCCTTCGCCTCGTCACTGGTGAAGCCGGTAACGACCGGGACGTCGCTTTGCCTATGCTGCGCGAACAACTCGGCAGGTGTCGCCGGCAATACATAGCCATCAATATTGGCTCCGCCTACTCTGATCGTGCCTGCACTGCAGCCCATCTGGCAGTCTTCCTGCAAGGCCAGCAATCGATCTGCAGGCACTGCGCGCAGCGCCGCAATACCATTCACGTGGAGCGCCTTTGCCACTTCCGTGCCGGTCTTCTCGGCCTCGGCCAAGGTCGGGATGCCGCCACCGGGCCTCATCCACACACTCCCACTCATGCCGACAATCCCGCGGAACAAACCCTTGGCAAGGGGGCTTGCCTGCAACAATGACACTGACATCGATCCAGCCGACTGGCCGCTGATAATCACCTGCGCGGGATCACCGCCAAACGCGGCAATATTCCGATGAATCCATTCCAGGGCCGCAATCTGGTCCAGGAAGCCATAGTTTCCGGATGAGTGTTGTGGTGATTCCGCCGTGAGCGCCGGGTCGGCCATAAAGCCCAGCAAACCCAGGCGATAGTTGAAATTCACGAAAATGGCGCCCGAGCGCGCGACGTTTTCTCCGCCATATGAGGCCATACCGCTGGAGCCTACGGTAAAGGCCCCGCCATAGATGAAAACGATAACCGGCAGCTTGTCGCCCGGGTGCGCGTTCGGTGGCACCCACACATTCATGAAGAGGCAATCCTCACTGGTGGCCTCTTCACCGAAATAATGATTGATGTTGTGCGGCCGCAAGACCTGGATGCACTCCGGCATCTTGCGGTCCGCGTGATAAACCCCCTTCCACGCCGCGAGAGGCTGCGGCGCTTTCCAGCGTCGCTCGTCGGTGGGTGGCTGCGCATAGCGGAGCCCGAGATAGGCCTTCACCCCGGAAGGCAGCAAGGTGCCGCTCACCATGCCGGTATCGATCCGTACCGGATCACCCGGGATGGGTTCGGCGATTTGTGCGTAGGCCGGCGTCGCCATCAGGCAGGTGAAACCAAACACCACCACATATCCAAACACACGTGGCAGCCACCCCAGCTTGTTGAAACGGACTCGCAGCGCAGCTATCCGACCCATCGTCGCCTCCAGCCAAATCGGGATTCGTTCGAACAAGCAAGCGGGCGGAGCGGATCCGCCAGGGGCTCCCTCGATTCGAGTATACGAACTAGTTAGTGCGGTGACAACGGAAGCGGGCTGCATACGCTGGCGCGATGAAACGAGCGCCAAGCGCACCGACAAAATCCAATGTCGCAACAGCCCGTTGCCACGTCGCGTCCACCACCCCTGGCTGGACTATGGATTCCAAACGTCAATAAATTGTAAACTAGGCGGTACTGCAAAACGGTGTCGCCGCCTTCTGTCTCTCGCGCGTTCTATCCCAATGCGTACCTATCCTGTTTGCCTGCCGGCCGCGCCTTGAGCGCCGGAAGCAGGCCGGCCGGCCCGCGCCGATGCTTATGAGCGAGTCCGGCGCTGCAGCGCCATTGCGGTTGCACATGGAGTCCCGATGAAACTTTCGTTATTGCGCGCCACACTGCTTGGCCTTGGCTTGCTGGCCTTGGCCGCGTGTGGGGAAAAAACGCAGAACGCCGCCCCCCAGCAATCGACGCCGGAAGTCGAGGTGCTGCAGGTGCAGGCGCAGGACGCGCCCTTGACCCAGGCCGTGGTGGGCCGCCTGTCGCCCTACCGCAGTGCGGACGTCCGCGCGCGAGTGGCGGGCGTGTTGCTGCAGCGCGTGTACGACGAAGGCAGCATGGTCAAGAAAGGCCAACTGCTGTTCCGCATCGACCCCGCGCCGCTGCAGGCGACGCTGGCCGCCAGCACGGCGGCACTCGCCCAGGCCGAGGCAACCTATACCAACGCCAAGGTCACCGCCGAGCGCTCGCGCAACCTCGCGCCGAAAGGCTATGTGTCCAAGGCCGATCTCGACAACGCCCTGGCGGCAGAACGTACCGCCGCTGCGGCCATGCAGGCGGCCAAGGCCAACGTGCAATCTGCCCGCATCAACCTGGGCTACGCCAACGTCACCGCGCCCATTGCCGGACGGGCGGGCCAGCAGCAGGTCACCGAAGGCGCACTCGTGGGTAGTGGCAGTGCCACCTTGCTGACCACGGTCGACCAGATCGACCAGCTCTACGTCAACTTCACCATGAGCGTCACCGACCTGGAGCGCATGCGGCGCGCCCAGGGCAATGGCAACGTCACGCTGGCACCGACCGCCAAGACCAGCGTCGCCATCACCCTGCCTGACGGCAGCGCCTATCCCGAATCAGGCGTCCTGGACTTCTCCGATACTTCCGTCAATCCCGCCACCGGGGCGGTGAACCTGCGTGCCCTGGTCCCCAACCCGCAACTGCGTCTGTTGCCGGGCATGTACGTCACCATGGAAGTGCGGCTGGGCGAGCAGCACGGCGTCTTCGTGGTACCCCAGCAGGCGGTGCAGCGCGATACCGTCGGGGCCTATATGTTTGTCGTGGACCAGGCTGGCAAGGTGGCCCGCAAGGACGTGACCACCGGCACCATGCAGGACGGTGACTGGATCATTACCCAGGGGCTTGCCGCTGGCGACCGCGTGGTCATGTCCGGGGTGCAGAACATCCGCGTGGGCCAGGAGGTCAAGACCACGCCGTGGCGCGCCGCCGCGACCACATCCGCCAGCGCCGGCAGCGCGCCCGGCGCCGCGGGCGGCAGGTAAGGGAGTACGGCATGCCCAATTTTTTCATCGATCGCCCAATTTTCGCGTGGGTGGTGGCGATACTCATTTCGCTGGGCGGCGTGCTGTCCATACTGAACCTGGGCGTGCAGTCCTACCCATCCATCGCACCGCCGCAGGTGAATATCAGGGCCAAGTATCCGGGTGCAAACGCCCAGACCACGGAAAAAACCGTCACCCAGGTGATCGAGCAGCAGCTGACCGGCATCGACAACCTGCTGTACTTCAACTCGTCGTCCAGCGCCACCGGTTCGGTCAACATCACCCTCACGTTCGCCGCCGGCACCGATCCGGACATTGCCCAGGTACAGGTGCAGAACCAGGTGCAACGCGCCACGCCGCAGTTGCCCGAGGAAGTGACCCGCCAAGGCGTTGTCGTCTCCAAGTCCAACAGCAGCACCTTGATGGCGGTCGCGCTGATTTCCACCAACCCGGCGATCGACCGCGACCGTCTCAATGACATTGTCGGGTCGACCGTGCTCGACCAGATCTCCCGCGTTCCCGGCGTCGGCAGCACCCAGCAATTTGGCGCCGAGTACGCGATGCGTATCTGGCTGAACCCCGACAAGCTGCACGGCTATGGCTTGTCGGCCACGCAGGTGTTGAACGCGGTGCAGGCACAGAACGTGCAGTTTGCCGCCGGCGCGCTCGGCGCCGATCCGGCGGTTCCCCGCCAGGGCTTTACGACCCTCGTCTCGACCGAAGGCCGCTTCACCACCCCCGAGCAGTTTGCCGGCATCATCCTGCGCGCCAATCCCGACGGCACGACCGTGACCCTGGGGGATGTGGCACGCATCGCCTTCGGGCCGAACAATTACGGCTTCAACACCGAGTACGACGGCAAACCCGTCGGCGCTTTCTCGATCAACCTCCTGCCGGGGGCAAATGCGCTCAACGTGGTCACCGCTGTCCGCGCAAAGATGGACGAGCTGGCGCCAAGTTTCCCGGAAGGAGTGACCTGGTTCAGCCCCTACGACACCACCACCTTCGTCAAGACCTCGATCACCGAAGTCACGCACACGTTGATCGAGGCCATCATCCTGGTGTTCCTGGTGATGCTGCTCTTCCTGCAGAACATCCGCGCCACGATCATCCCGACCCTGGTGATACCGGTGGCCCTGCTGGGCACCTTCCTCGGCATGCTGGTGCTCGGCTTCACCATCAACCAGTTGACCTTGTTCGGCATGGTGCTTGCCATCGGCATCGTGGTCGACGACGCGATCGTCGTCATCGAGAACGTCGAACGCATCATGCGCGAGGAAGGCTTGCCGCCAAAGGAGGCCACGCGCAAGGGCATGGGCCAGATAACCAGCGCGGTCGTGGCGATCAGCGTGGTGCTGGCTGCCGTGTTCATCCCCTCCGCGCTGCAGCCTGGCTCGAGCGGGGTGATCTACAAGCAGTTTGCGCTCACCATTGCCATGTCCATGGGTTTCTCGGCCTTTCTGGCCTTGTCATTCACGCCGGCGTTGTGCGCCAGCTTCCTGCTGCCGGTGCATGAGGAACGCAAAAACCGGGTATTCCGCTGGTTCAATACGGCTTTCACCCGCATTACCCAAACCTACGTCGGCCACGTCGGCCACGCGGTTACCCACGCACCGCGGTGGATGGTGGTGTTCGTGGTCGTTTCGGCCCTCGGTGGCCTGCTGTTCACGCGTCTGCCGGGGAGCTTCCTGCCGGAGGAAGACCAGGGCTATGCCATGCTCACCGTGCAGTTGCCCCCCGGCGCCACCAAGCAACGCTCGACCGAAGTGATGGGACAAATCCGCAAGGTCCTGCACGCTGACAACGCCGTTGCCGGCGTATTCCAGATCGTCGGCTTCAGCTTCATGGGCTCGGGTGAAAACACCGCCATGAACTTCATCAAGCTCAAGGACTACGCCGATCGCGGCGTGACCGCGCAGCAGTTCATCGAGCGCGCCAACCGCGAGCTCGGCCAGATCCACGACGCCAGGATCGTGGTGATGAACGTCCCCACGGTCCAGGGCCTGGGCCAATTTGGCGGCTTCGACATGTACCTGCAGGACCGCGGTGGCGCGGGACGGGACGCATTGGCCAAGGCGCGCGACACCCTGCTCGACAAGGCCCGCCAGGACCCTGCCCTGACCCAGGTGCGCCAGAATGGGCTTGACGACGCCCCGCAACTCAACCTGGACGTGGACCGCACCCAGGCACAGTCGATGGGCTTGTCGGTGAGCGACGTGTACACCGCGCTTGGGCTCATGCTGGCGCCCCAGTACGTCAACGATTTCAATTACGCGGGCCGCGTCAAGCGCGTCATGATGCAGGCAGACGCCAAGTACCGCATGGGCCAGGAGGACTTGCAGCATTTCTACACGCCAAGCGCGACCGCCACCAATTCCGATGGCACGCCCGCCATGATCCCGCTGGCCAACGTGGTGCACGCTACCTGGCAGATGTCCTCGCCGTCGCTCAATCGTTACAACGGCTTCTCTGCCTTCGAGATCGTCGGGACGCCAGCGCCCGGGTACGCCTCCGGCGACGCCATGAACCAGATGGAGAAGCTGGTCGAGGCCAACCTGCCGCACGGTTTCGCCTTCGACTGGACCGGGCAATCCTATGAGCAGGTGCTGTCGGGCAACTCGGCCACCTTGCTGATGGTGCTGTCCCTGTTCATCGTCTTCCTGGCCCTGTCAGCCCTGTATGAAAGCTGGTCGATCCCGGTCTCGGTGATGCTGATCGTGCCCTTGGCCTTCCTCGGCGCGGTGGTCTTCGCGCTGTTGCGCGGCCTGCCCAACGACGTGTACTTCAAGATCGGCCTGATCACCGTGATCGGGCTGGCGGCCAAGAACGCGATCCTGATCGTGGAGTTCGCGGTCGACGAACAGAAGGCTGGGCGCTCCCTGCGCGAGGCTACGGTCGATGCCGCGCGCCTGCGCTTGCGGCCCATACTGATGACCTCGATGGCGTTCATCCTTGGTGTGTTCCCGCTGTTCATCTCCACGGGCGCAGGCGCCAACGCGCGCCACGCAATCGGCACCGGGGTCATCGGCGGCATGCTGTTTGCGACCTTCCTCGGCGTGCTGCTGATCCCGGTGTTCTACATCGTGGTGCGCCGCCTGCTCGGCGACAAGCTGGACGACGAACCATCCGGCGGCGAGGACTCGGGCGCAGGTACCCTCACCTTCGATTCCGATCCGCGCCGCGGCCGTTGACCGGCCCGCGCGCTCAGCGCAGGCCGGTCTCGGCGCGGGCAATGACCAGGCGCTGGATTTCGCTGGTGCCCTCGTAGATCTCGGTGATCTTGGCGTCGCGGAAATAGCGCTCGATCGGCATCTCGGCCGAATAGCCCATGCCGCCATGGATCTGCACCGCCTGGTGGGCAATCCACATGGCCGCCTCGGAGGCGACCAGCTTGGCCATCGCCGCCTCGGTACCGAACCGGCCACCGTTTTGCTCGACCCTGCCCTTGGTCCACGCAGCGCGCAAGGTCAACAGCCATGCGCTGTCGAACTTGCATTTCATGTCCGCGATCTTGGCCTGGGTCATCTGGAACGTGCCGATGGGACGGCCAAAGGCCTTGCGCTCACGTACCCAGGTGACCGACGACTCGTAGGCCGCGCGGGCGATGCCCAGTGCCTGCGAGGCAATGCCGATACGCCCGGCATCAAGGACGCCCATGGCGATTGAAAACCCCTTGCCCACGGTGCCGAGCAGGTTTGCCTGCGGGCAGACGTAATCATTGAATTCGATTTCGCAGGTGCTCGAGGCACGAATGCCGAGCTTGTGCTCGATCTTGCCGGCATGGAAGCCCGGCAGGCTGGTGTCGATGATGAAGGCGGAAATCCCCTTGGCGCCGATGCCTGGCGTGGTCAGGGCGAACAACACCAGGTAGCGTGCGACCGGCCCGGAAGTGATCCACATCTTCTTGCCGCTGATCACCCAGTCGCCCTGCAGGTTGCGCGTGGCCCGGGTATGCATGGCCGAGGCGTCGGAGCCCGATTGCGCCTCGGTAAGCGCATAGGCACCAATGGCCTCCCCCGTCGCCACGGCACGCACGAAGGTCTGCTTTTGCTCTTCGCTGCCATGTTTCAGGATGGCGTTGCAAAACAGCGAATTGTTCACCGACATGATCGTCGCGGTGGCCGCATCGGCCGCCGCAATCTCGATCATCGCGAGCACGTAGGCAATCGGATCGAGGCCGGGGCCGCCATAACTTTCCGGTACCTCGATGCCCATCAAGCCGAGCTTGCCCATCTCGCGGACGTTCTCCAGCGGGAATTCGGCATTCGCGTCCATTGCCGCCGCCACTGGCGCAATGCGCTTCTGCGCGAAATCGCGGGCAATCGCTTGCAGCGACAGCTGCTCCTCGGTGAAATCAAAATCCATGCATGTCTCCTGGAAAACCTCACTGCACTGCAGCAGCGCGCGGTGAACGGCGTCGGCGGCCTGCGCCGTGCGGTGTACGTCGGCAAGCGCACGCCCGGAAACCGGGCGGTGGTCTTGCCGTGCAGTTCAAGCAACGGAGGTATCGGCCGCGGACAGCCCCCCACCGGTCGCCGATACCGATGTGTCCCGTCAGCGCTGACGCTCGCGCCAAGCTGCCAGTGCCCGCTGGTACCGCTCCAACGCCTCGTC
>DATNBK010000045.1:0-6179 GCA_035571995.1 Rhodanobacter sp. | reverse complement strand
TTTACGGCGCAGTACCACAAGGTCAGAGCGTACTGTTCCGCGCGCCATTGGGAGATCGTCTAATGGTAGGACAACAGACTCTGACTCTGTTTATCTAGGTTCGAATCCTAGTCTCCCAGCCAAAACAAAAGAGCCCACCCTCGCGGTGGGCTCTTTTGTTTTGGCTTTCGCGGCAAGGTCGAACCCCCTTTCGACAAAATCGTCTGGAACGATTTTGGACAGCCGCAGGCTGGCCCCTCGCGCAGCGAGGGGTGAGTCCCAGGAAGGGACGAACACACAACGTCTGGAACGATTTTGGACAGCCGCAGGCTGGCCCCTCGCGCAGCGGGGGGTGAGTCCATGGATGGACGAACACAATTTTGTCAGGAACAAAATTGGACAGCCGCAGGCTGGCCCCTCGCGCAGCGAGGGGTGAGTCCATGGATGGACGAACAATCCTGCTGCAGTTCAGAGCGGACCCGTCCCTCGCCCCGCATCACATCACCTGCTCCCCCACCAGCACCACATCCGCCGCCCTCCTCGCAAACAACCCCACAGTCACCACGCCCGCCAGCTGGTTGAGCTCGGTCTCCAGCCCCATTGGATCGGTGATGCGCAGGCCGTGCACGTCGAGGATCCAGTTGCCATTGTCGGTGACTACGCCGTCACGCCATACGGGCTGGCCACCGCGCTTGGCGATCTCGCGCCCGACCAGGCTGCGGGCCATCGGGATGACCTCGACCGGCAGCGGAAACTTCCCCAGCACGTCGACGCGCTTGCTGGAGTCGATGATGCACACGAACTTGGTGGCAGAAGCGGCGACGATTTTCTCGCGCGTCAGCGCCGCGCCGCCACCCTTGATCAGGTGTCGGGACGGGTCGCATTCGTCCGCGCCGTCGACATACAGTGCCAGTGGGCCCACCGCGTTCAGGTCGAGCACCGGGATCCCGCGCTCGCGCAGCAGCGCCGAGGATTGTTCCGAGCTGGAGACTGCGCCCTGGATACGGCTCCTCAAGTCCGCCAGGGCGTTGATGAAATACGCCACCGTCGAGCCGGTGCCGACGCCAACGATGGCGTCGTCCTCGACGTAACGGATGGCAGCTTCACCGGCCTGGCGTTTTTCGCTTGCCTGGTCCATGCGTGGTTTTCCCTGAAGGTGGAGACGTAGGGGACGGAGCCGCGCTGGGCTCGAGACCCAGGATGTATTTCCAGTGCGCCGGCGTGACCGGCATCACCGACAGCCGGTTGCCCTTGCGCAACAGGGCCATATCGGCCAGCGCGGGATGCTGCTTGAGTTCGTCCAGGATGATGGTGCGCGAGAGCTTGCGCACGAAGCGGACGTCCACCAGTACCCAGCGTGGCTGGCCGCGCGTGCTTCCCGGATCGAAGTGCCGGCTGCGCGGATCGAACTGGGTCGGGTCCGGGTAGGCGTCGCTGGCCACCTCGGCAATACCGACGATGCCGGGTATCGCGCAGTTGGAGTGATAGAAAAAAATGCGATCGCCTATGCGCATGGCGTCGCGCATGAAATTGCGCGCCTGGTAGTTGCGCACGCCATCCCACGGCTCTTCGCCTTTGCGCGCAAGATCGTCGATGGAGAATCCGCTGGGCTCGGTCTTCATCAGCCAGTGGGCTGCTGCTTGCCTCATGCGCTTTTTCCGTTGTCCGTCGTCGCGGGATGGCAATCGATGAGTTCACGGTCGGTGGCCACGAAATCGAGCGGGACATCCCAGGCCTCGGGCTCGATGCGGGGCAACTCCTGGAACGCGTAGGCGACGCCTACCAGCAGCGGTTCGGTTGGCCGCCTGCGCAATTGCAGGAAGGCGAAGCTGCGGTCGTAATAGCCGCCACCGTAGCCGATGCGGTTGCCGCGGCGATCAAAACCGAGCAGCGGCACCAGCACCAGTTCGATTTCCTCCGGCGCGCGCGCGGCAGCCGGGGCCACCGGTTCGGGGATGCCGTAGCGGTTGGGTTCCACCGGCTCCCCGGTTTGCCACGTCGCAAACAGCAGTTGCCGGTCCGGTTGGAGCACGGGCAGCAGGAACTGCTGGCCCCGCGTCGCCAGGGGCGGGATTGCCAGGTTCAGCGGCAATTCGCCGTCGACGGCCCAGTACCCGGCGACATGGCTGTCAGTGAAATACTCCGGCAATTGCTCCAGCATGCGCCTGAGCCCCTGGGCGGCGGCGAGACGGGCGGCGGCAGGCAACGCACGGCGCCGGGTGGCGAGCTGCTGGCGGAACTCACGGCGTTGGGCGACTGCGTCCACGACCATGATCTCCGGCAAGAAGCGCTGCATGTCGCGGCACATGCAGCAGGAATAGTGGCGTCACCGCGGTGCCGCTGCCCACCGAACGACCTTGATCCAGAGGGATCAGGTGGGAGGGTTACATGGCTGACCAGGCTTTCCGCTCATGGCGGACATGCACAACAACCATGATGAACCGACCCGGGGTCGTATTTAGGAACAAGGCAAATGTCACAGTGTGCTGGCGCACACCGCAGAAACGCCGACTTCATTCTAGGTGCCGGGTCGACAGAAACCAAGTCGTCGGGAGCGTGACGTTTTGCTGCAGTCCGGCTTTTGGCGCGCCGCGCCGGTCGCGCCTCGGGCGCCTGGTTCAGGAAGCAGGCGAATCTTCACCCAAGGCAGCCTGCACCTTGAGGCGCAAGGCGGCCAGGTGATCCCCCAACTCCCGCTCTTCGCCAGCATGCCGCTTGCGCAGCGCAATCAATTCATGGGTAACGCTGATCGCCGCCAGCACGGCGAGTCGCTCGAAGCCGAAGGTCTTGGCGCTGCTGCGCAGCTCGCGCATCTTGCGTTCCAGGTACACCGACGCGTCCAGCAGGTCGTCGCGTTCCTCCGGCGCGCAGGCGATAAGGAACTCGCGGTCGATCAGGCGTACCGTGACGGGGTCAACTGCTTGGTCTGGCATGGCGGGACATGGCTCCGGTGGGGAAACCCGGGCGGAAATGGATGGCCGTGTGGCCGAAGGGGACGCCGTGCCTTGCCGCGAAGGCCCGGGACGATGGCTTGATCATAGGCTGCGGCTGTTGGCTTCCAGCGATTTCAGGCGCTGGATCATGGCCTCGACGCGGCTGCGGGCCTGCTCGTTGCGCGCCAGCAGCCCGGCGCGCTCCCCGCTCAGTTGGTCCTGCCGCTGGCGCAGGCTGAGGTTCTCCGCGTTGAGGCGACGCACCGTCTCCACCAGCCGGTCGAGCTGCGCCGTGAGCGCAGCGACTTCATGCTGTACGGGGTTCGTGCTGTCCATGGCGGAAACTATACCAGTACGGCTTGCCGAATCGATGCCTTGCCAGGCTGGGATGGCTGGCGCGCTGAAGCAGGACTTGCCATGATCTGGCGTCGACATGTCACGCGGCAAAACCACGCGGAGCCAAGATGAAACCCACCGAACAAACCAGTCCTGGCGACGACCAGCGGGTCGAATACGAGGAACTTGATGAGCTTGTCACGCAGTTGCGCCTGGCGCTCAGCGCGAGCGAGTTGCACGGCTCGGTGTGCGGCCTCATCGCGGGTGGGGGCAGCGCGAGCGGCGGGAGCTTGCTTGAGCAATTGCAATTGCAGGCGGACACGGCTTCCGGCGCGGTGGACCCTGCCGGGCGCGAGGTGCTGGCGCGCCTGGTGCAGTCTTGCGCGGCGGCGCTGGCTGACCAGGAATTGGGCTTCGAACCCCTGTTGCCAGCCGATGACCGGCCGTTGGCAGAACGCGCCGAGGCCACCGTGGAATGGTGTCGCGGATTCCTCGGCGGCTTTGGCTTGACCGGCGCGGCCAGCCATGACCGCTTGTCCGACGAAGCCAAGGAGATGCTGCACGACCTGGGTGCCATCGCCGGTTCCAGCTTCAACTACGGCGACGCGGCCGAGGACGAGGACGCCTTGATCGAGGTGCACGAGTTCATGCGCGTGGGAGCCATGTTGCTGCATGCCGAATGTGCCGTTCCCCCGGCCGGGCCCAGTGGAACGGTGCATTGAGCGTCGGCCTCGACGAGTTTGCCCGGCGCCGGCGGCAGTTGATGCGCATGGCCGGCGCGAGTTCCGTCTTGCTGGTGTCCGCCGCGCCACAGCGGCTGCGCAATGCCGATTCGGCCTGGCCGTATCGACAGGATTCGGACCTGCATTACCTGACTGG
Source organism: Rhodanobacter sp. (assembly GCA_035571995.1). Taxonomy (GTDB): domain Bacteria; phylum Pseudomonadota; class Gammaproteobacteria; order Xanthomonadales; family Rhodanobacteraceae; genus Rhodanobacter. The sequence continues at coordinate 2,052 of DATNBK010000045.1, read as the reverse complement.
CTTTCCCGAACCGGACGCCGTGCTGGCCTTGCTGCCGGGTCGTGCGCACGGCGAGGCGGTGTTGTTTTGCCGCGAGCGTGATACCGCGCAGGAGCGCTGGCACGGTGCGCGGCTGGGGACCGAGCGGGCGCTCGCCACCTACGGCCTGGACGACGCATTCCCCATCGACGATATCGACGACATCCTGCCGGGCATGATCGAAGGCCGCGCCCGCGTGTATTGCGACTTCGGGCGCGAGCCGGATTTCGACGCGCGCCTGCTGGGCTGGATGCGCCGGCTGCGCCAATTGCGCGGCGGCGGCGTGGTCCCCAAGGAATTCGTCGCGCTGGGACACCTTCTGCACGACCTGCGCCTGTACAAGTCGCGCGCCGAGCTGAGCCTGCTGCGCGAGGCGGCCGCCATTGCCATCCGCGCCCACCGCGCGGCGTGGCAAGTGGCGTTGCCGGGATCCCGCGAGTACGAGGTCGAGGCCGAGTTGCTCAAGGTGATGCGTGGGCAAGGGGCGGTGCCTTCCTTCGTGCCGACGGTCGCGACGGGGGCCAATGCCTGCACCATCCACTACCAGGGCGGCGGCAGCGTGTTGCGCGAGGGCGACCTGCTCCTGCTCGACGCCGGTGCCGAGTGGGAGTGCTATGCCTCGGATATTTGTCGCACGATCCCGGTGAGCGGCCGCTACAGCGGGGAGCAGCGCGCGCTGTACGAGCTGGTGCTGGCGGCGCAACAGGCGGCCATTGCCCAGGTGCGGCCCGGGCGTGCCTTCGCGGCCGCGCATGAGACGGCGGTGCAGGTCCTGGTGGAGGGACTGTGCGGCTTGGGCTTGCTGCGCGGCGACGCCGGCGAGATCGTGGCCGCGGGCGGCCACAAGCGTTTTTTTCCGGCCAAGACGGGGCATTGGCTGGGGCTCGACGTGCATGACGTCGGCGACTATCGCGTCGACGGCGAGTCGCGCATGTTGGAGCCGGGCATGGTGCTGACCGTGGAGCCCGGCCTGTACGTGGCCGCGGACGATCCGACCGTGGACGAGCGCTGGCGCGGCATCGGCATCCGCATTGAGGACGACGTGGTGGTGACGAAGGAAGGCAACGACGTGCTCACCGCCGCCATGCCCAAGGAGATTGCAGACATCGAGGCCTTGCTGGCCGCGCGTTGAGCCGCATGGGCTTGGGCCGTGGCATGGCACCGGGCGCGCCGCATCACGTGGAAGTGACGTGATGATGCCTAGGCTGGGTCGGCCAGTGCGAGGAGTCCACGCCGATGACGGCCGAGTTTCTTTCGCGAATCCAGTTCGGCTTCGTTATGTCGTTTCACATCCTGTTTCCGGCATTCACCATCGGCCTGGCGAGTTGGCTCGTGTTCCTCGAGGCGCTGTGGTTGCGCAAGCGCAGCGATATGTTGCGCGACCTGTATTTCTTCTGGATGAAGGTATTCGCCGGCTCGTTTGGGCTGGGTGTGGTCTCCGGCATCGTCATGAGCTTCCAGTTCGGCACCAACTGGGCCGGTCTGTCGACCGTAGCCGGGAACGTCCTGGGCCCGCTGCTCAACTACGAGGTGATGACGGCGTTCTTCCTGGAAGCCTCGTTCCTCGGCGTGATGCTGTTCGGCTGGAACCGGGTCGGCCATCGCACGCATTTCCTGGCCACCTGCATGGTGGCGCTGGGCACGCTGGTGTCCGCGTTCTGGATACTCGCGGCCAACAGTTGGATGCAGACGCCGCAGGGCTACACGGTCGTCGACGGCATCATCGAGGCTTCCGACTGGTGGGCCGCGATCTTCAACCCCTCGTTCCCGACGCGCCTGGTGCACATGGTGCTGGCCTGCTTCCTCAGCACCGCCCTGGTGGTTGGCGGGGTGTCGGCGGCCTATTTGCTGGCCGGCCGCTGGCAAGACAAGGCGCGGCTGATGCTGCGCTGCGCGCTGGTCTTCGTCGCCATCGTGATCCCCCTGCAAATCATCGCCGGCGACCTGTCGGGGCAGGTGGTGCGCGAGTACCAGCCAGCCAAGCTGGCCGCGATCGAGGCGCGCTGGACGACGACGCACAACGTGCCGCTGACC